>JAGWRB010000015.1 GCA_028876725.1 Gemmatimonadota bacterium | reverse complement strand
TGGAGAGCGCCGACGGGAAGTCCGTGTACCTGGCCGGAACGGCGTATCATCCCGATTACCTGGCGCACGCGCCGCAGGCATTCGTGGACCGGTATGACATCGCTTCGGGCGAGCGGGCGCGGGTGTTCGAGGGGGCGGCCGACGCGTCGGAGGCGATGGTGGCGCCCCTCGACGACGATTTCGCGCGGGCGGTGATCACGCACGAGACGCCGAAGGAGATCGGCCAGTCGTATCTGTGGGTGCGGGCCACCGGCCAGCGCACGGCGCTCACGAAGAACCAGGATTACTCGCCGGAGTTCACGGCGGCCATCCGCAAGCGCCTCACCGTCACGCGTCCCGACGGGTTCCAGTTCGTGGTGAACCTGACGCTGCCGGCCAACTACAAGGCGGGCACGCGCCTGCCCGGCATGTTCTGGTTCTATCCGTACGAGTACACGAGCCAGGCGGAGTACGACCACACCCTGCGCACCGAGGACGTGAACCGGTTTCCGGCGGCCGGGCCGCGCACCATCGAGTATCTGGTCACGCAGGGGTACGCCGTGGCGAACTTCGATCCGCCGATCGTGGGCGACGCGGGGCGAATGAACGACAACTACGTGCACGACCTGGTGATGGATCTGTCGACCGTGATCGACGCCCTCGACGCCGGGGGGTACATCGACCGGACCCGCCTCGGCATCGGCGGGCACAGCTACGGGGCGTTCAGCACGATGAATGCGCTGGTGCACACGCCGTTCTTCAAGGCGGGAATCGCCGGCGACGGCATGTACAACCGGTCGCTCACGCCCGACGGGTTCCAGAACGAGCGGCGGACCTTCTGGACCGGGCAGAAGACGTACGAGGACATGTCGCCGTTCTTCTACGCCGACAAGCTGACCGGCGCCGTGCTGATGTACCACTCGATGGAGGACCAGAACGTCGGCACGGACCCCATCAGCTCGATCCGGATGATGCAGGCCATCCGGGCGCTGGGGAAGACCGGCGCGCTATTCATGTATCCATATGAGGATCACGGGCCCGCGACCGGCGAGTCGGACCTGGACCAGTGGGCGCGGTGGGTGGCGTGGCTCGACATGTACGTGAAGCATGCGGGCGAGTGGAAGGCCGGGGCCGGGGATCAGATCTCGGCCGTGACGGCGGTGCAGCCGATGAAGTGAGGCGGGGGCGGCGCGCCGCGCGCCCGACCGGTGCGGCGCGCGCTCAGCCCTCGGAGGGGCGCAGGGCGCGCAGGCGGTCGAAGCCGGGGGGCTCGAGCAGCCCGTCGGCGATGGCGGCGATCTCCTCCGCCTCGCGCCAGGCGTCGCGGAGGAGGTCGAGTTCCCCCTCGAGCGCGCGGCGTTCGGATTCCTCGTGCATCGACATCTCGAGCGCGAGGCATTCGGTGGGGAGCAGGTGCAGGGCGCCGAGTCCGCGAATGCGGTTGAGCGCCGACATCACGCGGCCCTCGCGCCACTCGACGGCGCGCGAGGCCTTGCGCAGATAGCCGGCGGCGTCACCGGCGTGCTCGATGCGCTGAACGGCGTCGCCGACCTGCGCGTTGCTGGCGCCGAACTGGTTGGCGCCCGCCAGCAGCACGGTGGCGACGTGCATCGCCTCGCTGCCGTCGTAGTACTCCCACCCGTCCTCGTGCGGCAGGCGCATCGTGGGGTAGTCGCCGGCGAGATGGAATTCGGCGTCGCGCACGTGGCGCGCGCGCACCGTGAGCAGGCGGCGTCCCTTGCGGAAGCGGGCCACCACGCGGTCTTCCAGCAGGTAGTCGCGCGCGGCGAGGGCGCCGACCACGGGCACCGCGCCGGCGACGGTGGTGAAGCCGGGGAACGCGATGATGGAGATCGTGCCGGTGATGAGGGCGGGCACGAGCACCGGGGCGAGCGCCAGGCCGGTGAGTCCCACCGCCGCGGCGGCGGCGCCGGTGATCATCTGCACGTTCAGGCGGCGCCGGGCGAAGCGCGTGCCGTAGCGCCACGCGGCAAACTCGGGGCGGAGCGGCTTGCCGATGCGGACGATCTGCTCGCCGCTGGGCAGGCGCGCGAGCCCGATGTTGTCGGTGGTGACCCGCATGCGCGTGGCGCGGAAGAGCCGCTCGGCGTCTTCGATGGCCTCCCAGCGCTCGTCGAGCGGCGAGAGGTTCCAGCGCGCGCAGGTGCCGCAGATGACCCACAGTCTTCCCCGGTCCGCGTCGAACGCGAGGCGCTTTCCCACCGGGAAGTGCTCGATGACGTCGTTGGTGCCCAGCGACGCATGACAGAAGAGGCAGGTCGAGTACATTAGTTCCTACGATACCGAAAATCCGCGAATCGGCCAGAGGCCGTTCATTAAGGGATCATGACGACAGCCACCGTCCTTGCCCTCCTGCTCGCGTTCCAGCAGGCCCCCGCGCCCGTGACGCCCCCGGGCGCCGCCTTCACCACGCCACCCTCGGGCGACACCGTGGGCTACTGGCAGCAGCACGTGCACTATCAGATCACGGCCACGCTGGATGAGGCCCAGCATCTGGTGCACGGGAACGCCGACCTGACGTACGTCAACCACTCGCCCGATACGCTGCGCGAGATGTTCGTGCACCAGTATCTGAACGCGTTCCGGCCCGGCTCGCGGTGGAGCGCCGTGGATGCGCGCGAGGGGCGCGTGCGGTTCCAGCACCTGGCCGATCCCGACTACGGGTACGAGCGGTTCACGGCGACGCCGACATTCGACGGCACGCCCGTCGCGGCCGAGTATCCCGGCGCGCCGGACAGCACCGTGGCGCACTTCACCCTGCCGCGGCCGTTGCCGCCGGGCGACTCGGTGCATGTGCATTTCCAGTGGGACGCGCGTCCGTCCACCGTGCTGCGCCGGCAGGGGCGCGCCGGCCGCAGTTACGATTTCGCGCAATGGTATCCCAAGGTTGCCGTGTACGATCGCGGCGGCTGGGAGCCGAACCCGTTCGTGCCGGCGGGCGAGCTGTACGGCGAGTACGGAACCTATGACGTAACGCTCATCGTACCGGACGACCAGGTGATTGGCGCGACGGGCGTGCCCGTGTCCGGCGACCCGGGGTGGGAGCGGGTGAAGCAGCGGGGCGTGGTGTACATCCCACGGGACGCGTACGGCGCCGTGCCGCCGGCGCCGGCGGTGTCGGTGCCGCCGGGTGACCGCGCGGTGCGCTTCTACGCGCGCGACGTGCACCACTTCGCCTGGTCGGTGTCGCCCGACTACCGGTACGAGGGCGCGATCTACGTGCGGCGGTTGCCCCCGACGCACTTCAAGACGTGGGACACGCTCGCGATCAACGTACTGTACCGCCCGGGCGACGATACCACGTGGGGCGGCGGCCGCGCCGTGGAGCGCACTATACAAGCCTTCAAATGGCTCGAATCGATCTGGGGCCCGTACGCGTATCCATCGTTCACCAACGTGCACCGGCTGGAGAATGGCGGCACGGAATTCCCCATGATGATCATGGACGGGAGTGCGTCGCTCGGCCTCATTCTGCACGAGGGCGGCCACAACTTCACGTACGGGATCCTGGGGAACAACGAGTGGCGCTCGGGCTGGATGGACGAGGGGCTCACCTCGTATCAGACGGCATGGGCGCAGGGCGAGACACCGCAGGAACTCGCGGCGCAGGGGCCGCCCCCTCCGCCGCGGCTCGGTGAAGGATACCGCGCCTATGCCACGACGATGAGTGCCGCCGACGAGCGCGGGCTGTCGATGGTGCGATTGGATCTCGCGGGGCACACCCAGCCCATCGGGACGCCGGCGTACGCGTTCCGCGACTTTGGCACGTACAACGCCATGATCTATGCGCGCGGCGAGTTGATGTACTCGCAGCTCCGCGACGTGCTGGGCGACAGCGTGTTCCGCGCGTTCTTTCACGATTACTACAACCGATGGGCCTTGAAGCACGTGGACGAGTGGGCGATGGAGGCGTCGGCGGAGCGGGTATCGGGGAAGAACCTCCGCTGGTTCTTCGATCAGTGGGTCCACCGAGTCGGCATGGTGGACTACGCGCTGACGCGGGCGACCACGACGCGGATGGCCGACGGGCGGTGGCTGACGACGGCCACCGTGGAGCGGCGGGGCGCGTACCGGCACCCGATGCCGGTGGGCGTTCGCACCGACAGCGGGTGGACCATCGCGCGCGCCGACTACTCCAAAGATTTGCAGGCCGTGCAGCTCGTGACGGCTCAGCGGCCGCGCGAGGTGCGGCTCGATCCGTATCACACCACGTACGACTGGGATCGGCGCGACGACGTGGCGGGGCCGACCTGGTTCGGCCTGAGCGGCGCGCGCCCCGTGTTCGACTGGCCGTTTCTGGACCAGGCGAATCGGAACCACGCGCTCGTCGCGCTGTCGCCGCTGGCGTGGTACTCCGACCCTGGCGGGCTCACGGTGGGGATGCGCGCGCGGACGAGTTATCTGGGGCTGGTGGACCGGTACGATTTCGGGCTGGCGGTGACGAGCGGTCTCCGCGGCGCGGGCCGCGGCCCCGGCCCCAGGGCCTTGAGCCGGGTGCAGGGGTGGTGGCGATTCCGGAATCCGTATTCCGGCGCCCTGACGAAGCCGGCGATGGGGATGGCGGGCGGCGTGGCGCTGCTGGACGGCGTGGCCAAGCTCGATTTCTCGCAGACGTGGGACGTTAGCCCGTTCTGGACGGCGGCCGGGCCGCGAATCGGCCTCACGCTCGGCGCCACGGGCGCGTACCCGTACGACGTCGCGATGCTGCCAGGGGACTGGGAGGACCGGTCGGTCACCGAGGCGCACGGCGCGGTGAGCGTCCGGGCGGCGCATTCGGCGTTCGGGGGCGAGGGCACGTCGTCGCTGCGCGTGACGAGCGCGGCGGGGCTGGCGCTGCCGGCGGTGCGTCCGGTGATCGTGGTCGCGCCGGCCGCCGTGGGCGGGCCGGCCGCTGGCGGGCCTGGGGCGCAGACCGTGAGTGAGCCCGGCGTGTACGGCCGCGCCGAGTTCGAGGCCACGAGCGTGAGCCGCTCCGATGGCGGCGCCGGCACGCTGTCACTGCGCCTCTACGGCGCGGTGAACAACACGCCACCGGCGCAGCGAGCGCTGCATCTGTCGGTGAGCGATCCGCTGTCGACGTTCGAGAACGACTGGTACCGGCCTCGCGGCGCGATTCTCCGGCGGGCGGGGGTGAACTACCTCCCGCTTGGCGGTGCGGGCCTGCGCGGCTACGCGCCGTGGGTCACGGTGGACCGCGTGGTGGCCGGCAACGCGGAAGTCGGGCAGCGTCTCGTGCCCGGGTTGTTCGGCGGGTTGTCGCTGTGGGGGTCGCTGTTCGGCGAGGCGGGGTTCGCGGCTTCGCGGACATACCGGCTGGACGGCGCGTTCCTGGGCGACGCCGGCGCCGGTCTCTCGGTGCGCGGCCGGCTGTACGATCGGGACGTCGTGGTGCGGCTGGACGTCCCGCTGGCGGTGCAGCAGCCCGGGCTGGCCGGCGGAGGCGGGCTTACCCGCGGCGGCGGCACCGTGGCCGCGCGCTGGGTGTTAAGCGTCAACGATCTCTGGTAGCGGCCGACGCGCGGGCTGGAGCCGCGGCGGCGGGGCTATGCGCGTTCACATATGCCCAGAAACTTCGGTCCATGGCGTCGGTGTGGCTGAACAGGTAGGGAAAGTGGCCGTACTTGAGCGCGAGCTGGCGGTCGGCCACGTCCGGGGCGCGTCCCACGATCTCGGCTTCGTACAGCGCGGCCACGAGTCCGGAGCGGTCGGCGCCGCCCTGGCAGTGGATGAGCACCGGCGCGGGCGCGGTGCGCAGCAGTTGGAGGATCGAATCGATCTGCGCGGCGGAAACGAAATGCTCGGCGGACATCCCGACGTCGAAGTGCTTGACGCCCAGCGAGTCCGCCACGGCCAGCTCGGCGTCGTACCACTTTGCGCCCGGATGCGCGCCGCGCAGGTTGATGATGGACCGGATGCCGTCGCGGCGAATCACGCGCGTGAACTGCGCGCGGCTGAGCTGCGCCGAGCGCACGAGGCGGCCCGGTTCGACCACGCGGATGTTGCCGTCGAGCTGCAGCGAGCCGAAGTAGGCTCCGGCGGAGAGCACGAACACGAGCAACGCGAGCCCGGTGGCCCTGAGGGACCGGCGCAGGGCACGGCGTGAATCGGCGTTGAAGGGTGATGGCATGCGCGAACGTGAGAGGGTGGCGGTGCGCCGGGGTGTTGAATGATACCCGGGAGCGCCGCGGAGGTGCGCGAGTGCCCCGCGCCCCATGGTGCCGTCGCGAGGGAGGCGAGAATCCGGCCGGCGTGCGATATTATGGGGTCCTCAAACCCCAACCTCGCCATGTCCGGACGATCCACCGTGACGCACGTCCCCAAGCCGTGGGGGCACGAAACCATCTGGGCCAGCACCGACCGCTACGTCGGGAAGATCCTGCACATCAACGCCGGGCAGGCCCTGTCGGTGCAGTATCACAACGTGAAGGACGAGACCGTGTATCTCCTGTCGGGGGAGCTGATCTATCGGGTGTGGGATCTGCCGGTCGCGGGCGGCGCGCTGCCGCCGGCGTCGAAGCCCGTCGACGTGAAGCTCACGCTCGGCGAGGCGTACCGGATTACGCCGTTCACCGTGCATCAGATGGAGGCGGTCACCGACTGCGACGTGCTCGAGGCGTCCACGCCCGATCTGGACGACGTGGTGCGGCTGCAGGACCGGTACGGCCGCGAGGGGACGAGCGCGCCATGAAAGTGATCATTCCGCTCGCCGGCAAGGGCACGCGGCTCCGTCCGCACACGCACGTGACGCCCAAGCCGATGCTCCGCATCGCGGGCAAGCCGGTGATCGACTACGTGATGGAGGATCTCCAGCGCCTGGGCGGCGTGGAGCAGGTGGTGTACATCACCGGGCATCTGAAGGAGAAGGTCGAGGCGTACGCGCGCGGCAAGTATCCGTTCGACTCCGTGTTCATCGAGCAGCGGGTGCAGGACGGCACGGCGGGCGCGGTGGCGCTGGCCCGGCCGTACGTCGATCAGCCGGTGCTGATCGTGTTCGTGGACACGATCTTCGACGCCGATCTCTCGGTGATCAACCGCACCGACGCCGACGGCATCATCTGGACGAAGGAGGTGGAGGACTACCAGCGGTTCGGCGTGGTGGTCACCGACGCCGACGGCCACATGACGAAGATCGTCGAGAAGCCGAGCACGCCGATCTCCAAGCGGGCGAACATCGGCCTCTACTACATCCGGAACTGGAAACTCCTCTACGAGGGGATCGACCACGTCCTGCAGTCGCCGCAGAACAAGGGCGAGTACTATTTGACCGACGCCTTCCAGTACATGATCGACCGGGGCGCGAAGATTCGCGTGGTGGACGTCGAGGGGTGGTACGACGCGGGGAAGCTCGACACGCTGCTCGAGACGAACCGGACGATGCTGGAGAAGCGCGGGATGGCGCGGCATCCGAACGCGGGCGCGGACGTGGTGTTCGTGGAGCCGGTGTACGTCGAGGACGGCGTGACGCTGCGCAACGCGACGATCGGCCCCAACGTGTCGATCAGCGCGGGTTCCACCATCGAGGGGTCGACGCTGCGGGACACGATCGTGGGCGCCGATGCGCGCGTGACGCGGAGCACCCTGCACGATTCGCTGGTCGGCGATCACGTGGTGCTGGAAGGATTCTCCGGGCAGGCGACCGTGGGCGACCATTCGGAGCTGCGCGCGGAGTGAGTGCTCTCGCGCGGTCGAAGGCCGCGCGCCAACGTTCCTCGTCCCCCTCCCGGATCGGGCCGCGCGCATGATCTCGGTACGCCAGCTCACCAAACTGTACGGCGAATTCCCGGCGGTGTCCGACCTGTCGTTCGAGGTCGGGCCCGGAGAGGTGCTGGGCCTGGTGGGCCCGAACGGCGCCGGCAAGACGACGACCCTGCGCTGCCTGGTGGGGATCATCGCGCCGTCGCAGGGCACGGTGGCGATCGCGGGTCACGATCTGCGCGCCGACCCGGTGGCGGCCAAGCGGCAGCTGGCGTTCATTCCCGACGAGCCATACTTGTTCGAGTATCTCACGGTCGCCGAGCATCTGCGGTTCGTGGCGCGGGTGTACGGCGTCGCCGACGCGGAGACGCGGGCGCCGGCGCTGCTCCAGGAGCTGGAGCTGACCGACAAGACCGACGTGCTGCCGGGGGAACTGTCGCGCGGCATGCGGCAGAAGCTGGCCATCGCGTGCGGGCTGCTTCACGACCCCTCGGCGCTCATTCTCGACGAGCCGCTCACGGGCCTCGATCCCGGGGGGATGCGGCGCATGAAGAACACGATCGCGGCGCGTGCGCGATCGGGCGCGGCCGTGGTGCTGAGCTCGCATCTGCTGCATCTGGTGGAAGAGCTGTGCACGAAGATTCTGGTCATCGCGCGCGGCCGGGCGGTGGCGTACGGCACGCTCGAAGAGATCGTGGCGGCGCGCCCGGCGCTGCAGGGTCGAACGCTGGAGGAGATCTTCCTGCTCCTCACCGGCGACGGCGACGCGACGCCCGCGGCGGGCTGACCGGTGGCCGCCGGCGCGCTGCGGTACCTCACCTGGACGAGCGTTCGCAACCGGATCGCGCAGCGTCTCCGGCAAACGCGGAACCCCCGGTACGCGCTCGCGCTGGCGATCGGGGTCGCGTACTTCTACTTCGTCTTCTGGCGGAACCCGCGGCATTCGGGGCGCGGCGAGGTGTTCCCGCTGCTCACGGCGGGCGGCCACCTGTTCGCCCTTTGCGCGCTGTTCCTGGGGGCGGTGTCGATGTGGGCGTTCGGCGGAGACAGTGCCGCGCTGGCGTTCACACCCGCCGAGGCGTCGTTTCTGTTTCCGGCGCCCGTCTCGCGGCGGGAACTCGTGGGGTACAAGCTGCTGCGCGGGCAACTCCCGCTGTTGTTCAATACGCTGATCTGGCTGCTGATTCTCGATTCCGGGCGCTCCACGCTTCCGGTGTGGGCGCGCGGCATCGGGCTCTGGCTGCTGTTCAGCACGATCTTCCTGCATCGGGTGGGGGCGTCGCTGGTGCGCACCGCTTGGGCGGAGCACGGGGCGGCCGGGGCGCGCCGGAACGCGGTGTCGCTGGCCCTGTTCGTGGTGGTCGTGGCGGGCGCCGGGGCGACGCTGGTTCGCGCGGTGCCCTTGCTGCGCGCGGCCGCGGACCTCGACGCCCGGGTGGCGGTGCTCGGCGTGGCGCTGTCGCAGGCGCCGGCGCGCTGGGTGCTCTGGCCATTCAGCGCCCTGCTGGCGCCGGTGTTCGCTATTAGTGTGTCAGAATGGCTTGCCGCCCTGCCGGGCGTGGCCGCCGTGCTCGCGGCGCACGTGTGGTGGGTGATGCGCACCGACACGGCGTTCGAGGAAGCCGCGCTGGCGGCGAGCGCGGCGCGGGCTCGGAAGCTCGAGGCGCTCCGCGGACGGGCGGCGCCGCGCGCCGGCGGCGTTCCGAAGGCGGCCGCGCGCCGTCCCGCGCGTGCCGGC
>JAGWRB010000124.1 GCA_028876725.1 Gemmatimonadota bacterium | reverse complement strand
GCCGCAGCCGGCGCCCGCGCCGTCGCGCGTCGCGGCGCGCAATCCGGGAGCGCGCGCGGCCTTCCGCGCGGCGGTCGATTCGCTCGTCGACGCCGCCGACTTCCGCAACGCGCACTGGGGCGTGCTGGTGGTCGACCCGGCGTCGGGAGACACGCTCTACGCGCACGAGGCCGGCAAGTTGTTCCTGCCGGCGTCGAATCTGAAGCTCGTCACGACGAGCGTCGCCCTCACCGTCCTGGGCCCGGGCTACCGGTGGACCACGGTCCTCGGCGCCCGCGGCCCGGTGCTCGACGGCACGCTCCAGGGCGATCTGCTGGTGTACGGACGCGGCGACCCATCTATTAGTGATTCCGTAAGCGGCAGCGCCATGGCGCCGCTCCGCGCGATGGCCGATTCGCTCGCCGCCGCCGGCGTGCGCCGCGTCGCGGGGGGGCTGCTCGCCGCAGGCGACGCCTTCCCCGGCCCCACGGTGGGGTTCGGCTGGTCGTGGGACGACCTCGGCGACGCCGACGGCGCCGCCATCGACGAACTGCTGTTCAACGACGGCTTCGGCGAACTGCACGTCCGCGCGGGCGCATCGCCCGGCGCGCGCCCCACCGTCACCACCACCCCCGCCGCCCGCTATCCGGTGGTCCGCATCGAGGCGCGCACCGTCGCCCGCGACGACACGGCCGAACTCCGCGCGCATCCGCTCCGCGCCACGCTCGACACGGCCACGCGCGAGTTCGTGCTCCGCGGCGCCATCACCGTCGGCGACTCCGCCACGCGCGTCGTCGCCTTCTCCGACCCCGACGGCGCGTACCTCGCCGCGCTGGCCGAAGCGCTCGACGAACGCGGCATCCGCGTCGACGGCGCCGTCACCGACACCACGGCGCCGGTGGACACGCTGGTGCGTCTGCAGTCGCCCACCCTCGCCCAGGTGCTCCCCGCCATTCTCAAGCCGTCGCAGAACCAGATGGCCGAGATGGTGATGCGCACCGTGGGACTCGTGCGCACCGGCGTCGGCACCGCCGACAGCGCGGCGCGCGTGGAGCGCACCCAGCTCGAGGCGTGGGGCGCCGACTCCACCGACTTCGTGCTTCGCGACGGCAGCGGTCTGGCCCGCTACGACTACCTCACGCCCGAAACGATCGTGCGCGTGCTCGACGCGATGCGCCGCTCGCCGGCGTTCGACGCGCTCTACAATGCGCTCCCGATCGCCGGCGAGGACGGCACGCTCCGCTCGCGCATGCGCGGCACGGCCGCCCAGGGCAACGTACACGCCAAAACGGGCTCGCTGTCCAACACCCGCTCGCTCTCGGGCTACGTAACCACCGCCGACGGGCGCCTGCTCATATTCAGCATCCTCTGCAACAACTTCACCGCGCCCCCGGCCCGCGTGCTCGCAGTCGAGAACGAAATCGCCGAGCGGCTCGCCGCCCTCGACCTCCACTGAGCGATGCACACCGCCGCCGAAGCCGCCGCCCGCATCGCCACCGCCGTATCGCCGCTCGATACGGAGCGGGTGCCGATCGCCGACGCGCTGGGGCGCGTGCTCGGCGCCGACGTGGTCTCGGCCGTGGACCTGCCGCCGTGGGACAATTCGTCGATGGACGGCTACGCCGTGCGGGCCGCCGACGTGCGCGGCGCGTCGCGCGAACACCCCGTGGTGCTGACCGTGATCGGCACGATCGCCGCCGGCGCGTCGGCCTCGCGCCCCGTGGCCCAGGGCGAGGCGTACCGCATCATGACCGGCGCCCCGCTCCCGCCCAGCGCCGACGGCGTGATTCGCGTGGAAGACACCGACGGCGGCGCCGATCGCGTGCACGTACTCGACGATCGCGACGCCGGCCGCAACGTGCGTCCGCGCGGGGAGGATCTTTCGGCCGGACGCATGGCGCTGGCCCGCGGCACGCGCATCGCCGCCGCGCAGCTCGGCGTGCTCGCGTCGGCGGGGTGCGCGGAAGTCCCCGTCGCGCGGCGGCCGCGCGTGGCGATCCTCACCACGGGCGACGAGCTCGTGGACCTCGACCGGTTCGACGAGGTGCGCCGCGGCGCGCGCATCGTATCGTCGAACGGCTACACGCTCTCGGCGCTGGTGCGCGAAATGGGCGGCGAAGTGCTCGCGCTCGGCCTCGTCCGCGACGACCCTGGCGCACTGCGCGCCTGGCTCGAGGCGCTCCCGCCGCACGACCTGCTGCTCACCTCCGGCGGCATCTCGGTGGGCGCCTTCGATCATACGCGATCGGTCCTCGCCGAACTCGGCGCCGAACTCGACTTCTGGCGCGTCCGCATACGCCCCGGCGCACCCCTCGGCTTCGGCCGGTGGCGCGGCGCCCCGTGGATTGGGTTGCCGGGCAATCCGGTGTCGACCATGGTCACGTTCGAACTGTTCGTGAAGCCCGCCCTCAGGCGCATGCTCGGGATGCCGCGGGTGTTCCCGTTGCCCGTCCCGGTACGCGCAGCCGAACGCGTGACCACCGGTGCCCCGCTCACCCACTTTTTCCGGGTGACCCTGTCCGCGGGCGACGACGGGGTGCTGGAGGCCCGCCTGACCGGCGGACAGGGGTCGGGACTGCTGACCAGCATGGCGAAGGCGGACGCGCTGTTGATCGTGCCGGCCGGTCGGGACGGAGCGTCCCCTGGCGATTGGCTAACCGCCATTATGCTTGGACAGGAATCGCTCCTGACCGATCGCACAGTATTCTGAGCGGTCGCGTTCGGCGCCCAGCGCGGGGCGCCCATGGGTCAACGTGACGCATGGCACAGAGTTAGGGCAATCCCGACCGCGATACTGCCAATCCCCCAAATGCTTCTGTTGCGGTGGCGCATTGGGCGATAAGTTCACTCCCTTGCCTGGACCGTAACGTCGGCGGATTGGCCCCAGAGTCAAACGGAGGCCTTGCCCGGCGGCACGACCGGCTAAGGATCCGGTACGACGATGTACACGAGCGCGCCCGCATCACATTCGCATCTGTCTGCATTGTCTCACGCCCTGCGCCGATTCGCGCGCGCAGGCGCGGCGTTGACGCTTGCTCTGACGGGCATCACCTGCACCGATTCGAGCCCCACCGCGCCGTCGCTCCGCGGCGGACCCGCCCGCCTGGCCATCGCACCGGCCTTCGAGTCGCTGCCCGCGGGAGCGCCGAGCTTCGACCTGTCCAAGCTTCGCGGCGTCCTCCAGGGCATCAACGGCGACTCGGTGGTGGCCGAGGCGTTCTTTGCCGGCGACAGCGCCGTGCTGGTGTTCAACGTGTCCTTCACCGGCCAGGAGGGCGTCTTCCAGCTCACCCTCACCGCCTACGACACCTCGGGCACCGTGATCTTCAGCGGCGTGGACACCGTGCACGTCACGCCGGGGCCCAACCCGCCCGTTCAGCCCACGAAGCCACTCCAGTACAGCGCCCCAGACGCTGGCGTCACCGCCATCCACGTCGTGCCTCCCACGGTGCAGTTGCAGGTGGGGCAATCGGGGAACCTCGCGGTCACCGGCGCGGACGCGCACGGGAACCCGGTCTCGCCGATCCACGTCGGCTGGACCTCGCGCGATCCGGCCATCGCGTCGGTGAGCGATCGCGGCGTGGTCACAGCCGACTCCTCCGAGGGCGCGACGTGGATCGTGGCGCGCACGGCGACCAACGTCGCCGACTCGGCGCTCGTGAGCGTGCACGCCCCGGTCGCGACCGTCGTCGTGGCGCCCGATACCGCGACCGTGGTGTGGGGCGACTCCGTACGCCTCTCGGCCGCGCTGGCTGACGCCGGCGGGCATCCGATCACGAACCGCAAACCCGCGTGGACGTCGTCCACTGGCGCGGCCACCGTCAACGATTCCGGCTGGGTGACCGGCGTGTCGGTCGGGCACGCGACGATCACCGCCACCGCCGAGGGCAAGTCGGGGAGTGCCGAGGTCACCGTGGTCTCTCCCGTGCAGTCGGTGACCATGGCGCCTTCGCCGGTGACATTCGCGTCGCTCGGCGTCACCCAGTCGCTCTCGGCGACTGCGGTGCCGCAGGATGGCGTGCCGGCGTCGCGCGTGGCGGCGTTGCCGGTGACGTGGGCGAGCAGCGACACCGCCGTCGTGTCGGTGGACCGCCACGGCGTGGCCACGGCGCGCGGCAATGGCCGCGCGGCGATCACGGCTACCATCGACGGCGTGCCCGCCACCGACTCCGTATTCGTGAAGCAGCTCGCGGTGAGCCTCGTGGTGACGCCGCCGAACAACGGCGTGGCGGGCATTCACGGCCAGCGCCGGTTCACGGCCATTGCCAGGGACGCGGCGGGGACCGCGCTCGCGGCGTCGGCGCTCACGTGGAAGTCCACCGATCCGTCCATTGCAACCGTGGACAGCACCGGGCTGGCAACGGGCGTGTCCGTTGGCCTGGCGGGGATCGTGGCGTCGAGCGGAACGCTGGCCGACACGGCGTGGTTCTCCGTGTCGCAGATGCCGCACGCGATCGTGGCCACGTTCACCCCCGACACGCTGTCGCCGGGCGTGCATCGCGCCATTACGGCATCGGTGCTGGACTACAGCTTTGAGCCGATCCCCGGCGCGCCGGTCGCATTCACGTCGCTGGCCCCCGGGGTGGCGACCGTGTCGAGCGCCGGCGTGGTGACCGGCGTCGCGCCCGGCGCGGGCGCGGTGGTGGTGTCGAGTGGCGCCGCGCCGGCCGACACGCTGCACTTCACCGTGCTCACGCCCACGGGCGGCGTGGGCGGGCTGGTGCTCAATCTGGCGAGCGTGGAGAAGCTGCCCAACGGCACACAGCAGTTCTCCATCGTGTCCGGCGGGGCCGGGCCGTACGTCTGGGCGGTGAACGGCGTGACGGGCGGCAACACGACGTTCGGCACCGTGGACACCACCGGGTTCTATACCGCGCCGGCGAGCGTGCCGAATCCGGCCACCTTCCCGCTCTGCGTGCGGCGCCAGGCGGTGGCCACCGACAGCGCGTGCGCGATGGTGACCATCAACCCCGTGCCGACCGCCGGCGGTGACGTGGTGGTGCTCAACGATCTCAACACGTTCGACAACACCGCCGCCGGGGATCCGAACAACATTCGGTTCTATCAGAACCTCGTGGACTTCACCGGCGCCGGCTCGCGCGCGGCTGGGCGCAAGGTGCTGGTGTTCCGCGGACACAACTCGGCGTGCAGCGGCGAATGCGCGCCGGGCAACTGGAACACGTTCGAGAGCACCATGACGGGCGAGGGGTACACGGTGATCGACGGCAACGACCAGAGCACGCCGATCACGTCCATCGATCCGGACGTGAAGCTGCTCGTGCTCGTGCTGCCCACCCAGTCGTTCGCGTGGAACGAGATCAACGCCATCAAGAGCGTCTCGGCGGAAGGCGGCCGGGTGCTGTTCGTGGGCGAGTGGGATGGGTATTACGGCTCGGGCATTACCGTGGAGAACGACTTCCTGACCAGCATGGGCGCGGTGATGCGCAACGTGAGCGGCGCCGTGGACTGCGGCTACACCGTGATTCCGGCGTCGAACATCCACGAGCACCAGATCACCAGCGGGCTCACCGATCTCACGGTGGCGTGTCTCTCGGTGCTGCAGCTCGGCCCCAACGATTTCGCGCTGGTGACGAGTGTGGAGAAGCCAGGGGCCGTGCTGGCGGGCGTGGCGAAGGTGGATCTCACGCCGCTCGCGCCGCCGACGAACCGCGCGCCGGCCGCGCAGCGCGCGCTGCCTGCGACGCCGGCTGCGCCGCGCCCGGCCGATGTGCACAGTTGGGGGCGTGGGCCGCGGCCGGCGGTGATACGGCGGTAGGGCGGGAAGCCCTTACGGCGGTAGGGCCGTGGAGCCGCAGGGCCGCAGGGCCGTAGGGCCGTAGGGCCGTAGGGTGGTAGGGCCGGCGGCGACAGCGGACGACGGGCTCGGTGTGTTCCGTGATCGGTCAACAGTGATCGGTGCCGACGGCAAAAGGAAAGGGCCGGACGCTTTCGCGCCCGGCCCATTTCCCAACCTTCACAGCGACTGGCTTACTTACAGACCGGCTCGCCGTCGCCCGCGGTGGCAACCAGCGGGTTGACCGTGTTGACCGCGATCGCGCACTTGGTCCCGGCCAGCTGCGTGTGACCCACTTCAGCCGTCCAGAAGCCGGCGCCCGTCGTGATGACCGCGTTCGTGCCGTCCACGCCCGTCGACCACTTGAAGTTCACGTGCGTCGAATCGAGGACCGAGGAGTAGGCCGACGAATCGGAGAAGAAGGCCTCTTCAGCCGTCACGAGGTTGCGGAGGTCGGACTTCATCGCCGTGATGTACGCCTTGTCCTTCGTTGCCGCGAACTTCGGAATCGCGATCGCAGCCAGGATGCCGATGATCACGACCACGATCAGCAGCTCGATCAGGGTGAAGCCTTCGCGTTTCTTCAACATGGTGTGTTCCCTGTAGTGGAGGATGGGATACTCGCGGTCATCCGCGTCGACCAGTACCAAGGCACAGTCGGTGCCAGACCGCGCCGTCGGCACAAGTGATTGTTACGCAATGATTTACGGACACAGGCTTTCGGCGACAGGGCTCCGATCATCTTGTGGACTGCACGAAGCATGGCGTTCTGCGGGTCGAGGCCGGCCCGAACAGCGCCCGATAGCCGGATCCGCGCCCGCCGGCCAGCCGTCACGACGGGGAAAGCCGCTCCGCCACCACCTCGGCGATGTCGACCACGTTCACGCTCGCATCGCGTGACTTCACGCTGTCGTTGATCATCGTCATGCAGAACGGGCACGCCAGCGCGATCGTGTCGGCGCCCGTGGCGAGCAATTCCTCGGTGCGCTCGGCGTTGATGCGCTTGCCCGTCTTCTCTTCCATGAACATGCGGCCGCCGCCGGCGCCGCAGCAGAGGCCCCGATCGCGGCTGCGCTCGGGCTCCACGAGCTTCACGACCGGCAGCGCGCGCCGGATCGTCTCGCGCGGCGCGTCGTACACGTCGTTGTAACGCCCTAGGTAGCACGAATCGTGATACGCCACGGTGAGCGCCTTGCCGTCCTCGGTCTGCAGCGGCACGCGGTTCTCCTGCAGCAGGCGCTCGATGTACGTGGAGTGGTGGATCACCTCGTACATGCCGCCGAGCTGCGGGAACTCGTTGCCGATCTGGTGGAAGCAGTGCGGGCAGTGCGTGACGATCGTGCGCACCTCGTAGCGGTCAAGCGTCTCGATCGTGCCCTTCGCGAGCATCTGGTAGAGGTACTCGTTGCCCATGCGGCGCGCCGGGTCGCCGTGGCAACTTTCCTCCTGGCCGAGGATGGCGAAGTTGATGCCGCATGCCTGCATGATGCGCGCGAAGGCGACGGTGATCTTCTTCGCCCGGTCATCGAACGAGCCCATGCAGCCGACCCAGAAGAGGATGTCGG
>JAGWRB010000001.1 GCA_028876725.1 Gemmatimonadota bacterium | reverse complement strand
GAGATCGGTCGTGAGCAGCTCGGCGAGCCCGCGTCCGAGCGGACGCAGGGTCGTGTCGGCGCCGGAGAAGGTCAGCGGCAGCACGGCGACCGTGGTCCGCGCTCCGGGCTGCGACGACAACTGCGCTTCATTCGCCACGTCCTGCTTCGCGGCCAGCATCAGCTCCTTGTGATCGAGTGCGGCCAGCCGGTCTTCGAGCAGGTGGCGCACCCGGGCCGTGCGACCGTACTGCACGTAGGACGAATACGCCGTTCGCGCGGCGGCGAGGTCGTTCTGAGCTTCGGCCGTCATGCCGAGGAAGAGCTGCGTGGTGCCGTCCTTGGGGTCGGCCGCGGCGGCGCGTTGCAGCGCCTCGCGCGCCTCGGGATAGCGGTGCAGCTGGTAGTACGCGATGCCGAGCGCGCGATTGGCGGCGGCGCTCTGCGGATTCTCCGCGCGCGCATGCTCGAGACGGGCCAGGCCGTCGGGACCGACGGTCCCGGCGGTGGCACAGCCGCCGAGCAGGGCGGCCAGAGTGAGGAAGAGAAGCGGGCGACTGCGCATGGGTGCTGCCTCCTACCGGTCGGGGTCCAGCATGTCTTCGAAGCGCATCCACTGCGCGTAGAAATACAGGTCCACGTATCCCGTGGCGCCGTTGCGGTTCTTGCGGACGAGCAGCTCCGTGGCGCCCTCGATGTCGCGCTGCGGGTCGTACATGCCCTCACGGAACAGCGCCAGGATCACGTCGGCGTGATGCTTCACGGCGCCCAGGGCGCCGAAGTCGTCGAGGTGCGGGCGGCGGTCCTCACGGGGGACGAGGCCGGGCAGTTGCGAGGTGGTCAATATGGCGAGATTGCGCCGGAGCGCCAGCATTTTGAGATCCAGGACGGCCTGGGCCAGCTCCTCGTCCCGGGGGCGGGCCCCCACGACGAGCGACTCCAGGGAGTCGACCACCACGAGCTCCACATCGGGACGCGTCTCGAGCGCGCCAGCCAGGGCGCGGACGCCGCC
Source organism: Gemmatimonadota bacterium (assembly GCA_028876725.1). Classification (GTDB taxonomy): domain Bacteria; phylum Gemmatimonadota; class Gemmatimonadetes; order Gemmatimonadales; family Gemmatimonadaceae; genus JAGWRI01. The sequence goes on along the minus strand of JAGWRB010000001.1, from coordinate 4,424 downwards.
GGCGGGCACTTCCTCGATCGGCGGCAGGGATTCGCGCAGGCGCACCGCGGCGGCGCCCACGGCGGCGCGCGCCTGGTCGTCGAGGGTGCCCTGGCGCAGGTCGTCGATGCGCACGCGCCCCTCGATGGCAAGGGCGCGCTCCATGACCCGCTCGGGGGTCATCTCACCCGAGTAGAACACGGTGTTGACGCGCTGCTGCCCGACGCGCAGGGCCACGGCGAGGGCCAGCGCCGACTTGCCGCTCCCGACGTCGCCGCCCACCACGAGCAGATCGCCGCGACGCATGCCGCCGCCCAGCACGTGGTCAATGCTGTGGAATCCACTCGGGATCGTGTCGAGCGCGGGCGCGCCGTCGGCGATTGCGTCGACGCGCGAGAGCAGCTGCGAGATGGGAGAAATGTCGGTGCTCCGGGCCATGGCAGATAATACGGCTCGTCGGGCGGCCCCTGCAAGGAAAACCGCCTTATGCCACAAGAGCTTGCGCGAGTCGGTCGAGCTCTGAACGTGATCCCGGGTCGAGGAAGGGCGCCGTGACGGCGATCACCGAGGCCATCGGGGCCCGCAGAGCGTTCGGGTCGCCGGCGGCGGAGGCGTCGATCAGGCGTCCGACGGGCGTGCGGATGGAAGGCGGGAGGTTGAGCGCCGCGAGCCACGCCTTTGCGCCCTTCGCGCGCGCGGCGCGGAGGGACGGGGGCACCGCGCCGGGTCCGCCGTCCAGGGCGTCGTGGGCCAGTCGCGCAGCCACGTAGCAGGCGAGGACGGCTTCCCGCTGTCCGCCCAGCGGCGCCTGGCCGGCGTGAGCGGCCAGGGCGGGGAATGGGAAGGCCGGCGGGGCCACGGCGTAGGGCGGGAGAGGGGCGGGCACGGGGGCAATTTGGAGTGCCGATGGCGCCCTCGCCAGCGACGCGGATCACCGCGTTGCTCGCCCTTTTTCGGAGCACTACATTCCGTCCACATGGCGCACCAGGCGAAATCCGTTCTCTGGGTCGACGATGAGGCGGAGCTTCTGGAACCACACCGCATGTTCTTGCGGGACAAAGGGTTCCAGGTCGAGACAGCGAGCAACGCGGACGACGCGGCCGAGATGGTGCGGCGCCGGTCGTTCGACCTCGTGCTGCTCGACGAGCAAATGCCTGGAAAACGCGGGCTCGAGGCCTACCGCGAGCTTCGCGAGATCGATCCGAACGTGGCCATCGTGATGGTCACCAAGAGCGAGGAAGACGAGACGCTCAACGAGGCGCTGGGCGCCGACATGAGCGGCTACCTCGTGAAGCCGGTCACGCCGCGGCAGGTGTACTCGCTGGTCACCCGCCTCATCGAGGGGCCGCGCATTCGGCAGCAGGCGCTGGCCCGCCGGTTCGTGGAGCGGTTCCGGGATCTGCAGACCGACCAGATGCGCACGCTCGACTGGCGGGGGTGGATCGACCGCTACCTGGAGCTGACGCAGTGGGATCTGGACCTCGCCGAGGCGGGGGAGCCGGGGCTGTACGAATCGCTGCGGGGCCTCTATCCCGACATGCGGCGGGAGTTCGCGCAGTACATGGCGCGCGCGTATCCCGACTGGCTGGCGCAGCTCGACGGCGATCGTCCGCCGCTCAGCATCGACATCGTGTCGGAGTTCCTGATGCCGGTGCTGCAGTCGGACCGCGGGGTGCTGTACGTGATCGTGGACTGCCTGCGGCTCGACCAGTGGAAGGTGATCGAGCCGGCGATCGCGCAGCTGTTCGAGGTGGAGACGACGCACTATTTCTCGATTCTGCCCACGGCCACGCCGTACGCGCGCAATTCGCTGTTCAGCGGGCTGTTCCCGTCGGAGATCGCGGCGCGGTTCCCCGACTGGTGGGGCGAGCGCGACGACGAGTCGCTGAACGCGCACGAGAAGGATCTGCTCGAGGCGCATCTGCGCGAGCTCAAGCGTCCGGTGCCGGTGCGGTACGAGAAGATCAACACGATGCTCGACGCCAGCGACCTCGAGCGCCGGCTGTCGAACGCGATCGCGTCGGAGGGGATCAGCGCGTTCGTCTTCAACTTCGTGGACCTGCTCACGCACGGGCGGTCGGAGTCGGCCATTCTCTACGAAGTGGCGCGCGACGAGATCGCGCTGCGCAAGCTGACGCAGCAGTGGTTCCAGCGGTCGCCGCTGCTGATGGTGCTGCGCGAGGCGGCGCGGCGCGGGCTCAAGGTGCTCCTCACCAGCGACCACGGCTCCATTCACTGCAACACGCCGGCCACGGTGTTCGCCAAGCGCGACGCGACGCCGCACCTGCGGTACAAGTTCGGCGAGGATCTGCGGGCCGAGAATCCGGGCCAGGCGCTGCTGTTCCGGCGTGAGGGTTCGCTCAAGTTGCCGCAGCGCGGGCTGGGGGCGCACACGCTGCTCGCCACGGGCGACTGCTTCTTCGTGTACCCGACCAAGCTGCGGGAGTACCAGAGCCGCTACCGGGGGTCGATCCTGCACGGGGGCGTGACGCCCGAAGAGTGCATCCTGCCCGTGTCCCTGCTCACGCCGCGCCGCTGATGCGTCTCTATCGGCGGCTGCTGAGCTTCGTGCGCCCGCACTGGTGGCGCATGGCGGGGACGATCGGGAGCAGCATCATTGCGGCGGTGCTCGACGCGTTCTCGTTCACGCTGCTCATTCCGTTCCTCAACTCGCTGTTCCACCAGACCACGCTCACGCCGCCCTCCGATTTCCTGCGGGCGCTGCAGACGCGGCTGGTGGGGGCGTTCCTGGATCCGGCGAAGCCGCTCCAGTCGCTCGAGGCGATGATCGTGGCCATCGTGATCATCGTCGCCGTCAAGAACGTCTTCGTCTGGCTCGGGGGGCAGCTCGGCGCCGCGCTGCAGGAGCTGGTGACGCGCGATCTGCGCGACCGGGTGTTCACGCACCTCCAGCGGCTGCCGCTCGGCTACTTCCAGCGCACGAAGACGGGGCAGGTGATCTCGAAGGTCCTGAGCGACACCGAGCAGACCAAGGCGCTGGTCACGGAAATCGTGACGCGCAGCATCCAGAACGCGGCGCAGATTCTGGCCACGGTGATCGTGCTGCTCACGATTTCGGTGAAGCTCACGATTCTCTCGCTCGTCGTGGCGCCGGTGCTCACGCTGGCGCTGCAGCCCATCCTGCGGCGGCTGCGCCACGCCTACCGCCGCCTGCGCAACGACTACGGCGAGATCACGAGCGTGCTCCAGGAAGTGGTGAGCGGCATTCGCCTGGTGAAGTCGTTCGGCGCCGAGCCGTACGAGGACGCGCGGTTCACCGAGGCCAACCACCGCTACTCGAGCGGCATGGTGCGCGTGGCGCGCATGGCGGTGCTGTCGCAGCCGCTCACCGAGGTGATCGGGACGAGCGTGGCGGTGGTGATTCTGTGGATCGGCGCGCGCGAGGTGCTGGCGCCGGTGGGCACGCCGGCCATCGACGGCGCCACGCTCATCACCTTCATGATCCTCGTGATGCGCCTCCTGCCGCCGCTCAAGCAGCTGTCGCAGATGCCGACCACGGCCCAGCAGTCGATGGCCGCGGCCGAGCGGCTGTTCGGGGTGCTCGATCAGCCCACGGAGCCCGAGACCGACCGCGGGCGCGCGGTGGTGCGCACGTTCAAGGATCACGTGGAATTCGATCACGTGACCTTTGCGTACGACGACGAGCCCGTGCTCACCGACGTCAGCCTCACGGCGCGCAAGGGCGAGATCGTGGCGTTCGTGGGCGCGAGCGGCGCGGGGAAGAGCACGCTGGTCGACCTCATTCCCCGGTTCTACGAACCGACGGGCGGGCGCATCCTGCTCGACGGGATGGACACGCGCGAGATCACGCTCGCTTCGCTGCGGGCCCTCACCGGCATCGTCAGCCAGGACACGGTGCTGTTCAACGATACGGTGAAGCGCAACATCGCGTACGGCGCGAGCGACCGGTACACCGACGCGCAGATCGAGGCGGCGGCGCGCGCCGCGAACGCGCACGGGTTCATCACCGAACTGCCCGGCGGCTACGAGACGGTGCTCGGGGAGCGGGGCACGCGCCTCTCCGGCGGCCAGCGCCAGCGCATCGCGATCGCGCGGGCGCTGCTCACCGATCCGCCCATTCTGATTCTCGACGAGGCCACGTCGGCGCTCGACACCGAGTCGGAACGCCTCGTGCAGGAGGCGATCGACCGCCTGCTCGCCGGCCGCACGGTGTTCGTGATCGCCCACCGGCTGTCCACCATTGCGCACGCCAGCCAGATCCTGGTGCTCGACCGTGGGCGCGTGGTGGAGCGCGGCACGCACCAGGAACTGCTCGACCTGCGCGGCGCGTACCACCGGCTGCACTCGCTGCAGTTCCGGGACGAGCGGCCGGCGCCGTCGGCGGCGGAGGGCGACGACGCGCTCGCCGCCGGGCCCGCGCCCGCCGCCGGCGACGCATGAGCGACGCGGCCGCGCCGCGGGTG
>JAGWRB010000123.1 GCA_028876725.1 Gemmatimonadota bacterium | reverse complement strand
GATCGACATCTCGAAGGCGGCGCTTGCCAGGGGGCGCGAGACCATCGGCCGGAATCTCGACCGCCAGATCAAGAAGGGCACGCTCCAGGCCGCCGACAAGGACGCGATTCTGGCGCGCATCACCGACCACGACTCGCTCGATGCGGTAAAGGACGCGACGCTCGTCATCGAAGCCGTGACCGAGCATCGCGAGCTCAAGGCGAAGATCTTCGCCGAGCTCGACGCCAAGGCGCCCGAGGGCGCGATCCTCGCCACGAACACCAGCTCGATCTCGATCACCGAGATCGCCGGCCGCACGAACCGTCCGGCGTCGGTGATCGGCATGCACTTCATGAATCCGGTGCCGGTGATGCAACTGGTGGAGGTGATTCGCGGGCTGGCCACCAGCGACGAGACGACGGCGAAGGTCATGGCGTTGAGCCAGGCGGTGGGCAAGACGCCGGTGGAGGCGAGCGACTATCCCGGGTTCATCGCCAACCGCATCCTCATGCCCATGATTAATGAAGCCATATACTGCCTCATGGAGGGCGTGGGGAGCGCCGAGGCGATCGACACCGTGATGAAGCTGGGGATGAACCACCCCATGGGCCCGCTCACGCTGGCCGACTTCATCGGGCTCGACACCTGCCTGGCCATTCTCGAAGTGCTGCACGACGGACTTGGCGATCCCAAATACCGCCCCTGCCCGCTGCTGCGGAAGCACGTCGCGGCCGGGTGGCTGGGGCGCAAGTCGGGGCGCGGGTTCTACCAGTACTGATCGATGCCCTGGGCCCTCACCCCGCTCACTGAAGAACAGCGCGAGATCCAGAAGCTCGCGCGCGACTTTGCGCTGGCCGAGATCGCGCCGCACAGCGCGGCGTGGGATCGCGACGCGCACTTCGAGCCCTCGCTCGTGCCCAAGATGGGCGAACTGGGCTTTCTGGGCATGATGATTCCCGAGCAATACGACGGTCTGGGGCTCGACACGCTCACGTATCTCCTGGCGCTCGAGGAGATCGCCGTCGTCGACGCGTCGGTGGCCGTGATGATGAGCGTGCACAACTCGCTGCCCACGCAGATGCTGTTGCGCTGGGGCACCGAGGAGCAGAAGCGGAAGTACCTGAAACCGATGGCGCGCGGCGAGAAGCTGGGCGCCTTCGCGCTTTCGGAGCCCGACGCCGGCTCCGATGCGGCGTCGCTGCGCACGCAGGCGGTGCGCGACGGCGACTCCTGGGTGCTGAACGGCACCAAGGCGTGGGTGTCGAGCGGCACCAAGGGCGACGTGATCCTGGCCATGGCCCGCACCGACGCGCCCGACGACCGGCGCGGCGCGCGCGGGATCAGCACCTTCATTGTCACCCCCGACATGCCGGGCTTCCGGATGGGCAAGAAGGAGGACAAGATGGGCCTCCGCGCCTCGCCCACCGTGCAGCTCGTGTTCGACAATCTGCGCGTGCCCGCCGAGAACCTGGTCGGCGAGGCGGGCAGCGGATTCATCTACGCCATGCAGTCGCTGGACAACGGACGCCTGGGCATCGCCGCGCAGTCGGTGGGGATCGCCCGCGCGGCGCTGGAGCACGCCGCGGCGTACGCCGCCGAACGCCGGCAGTTCGGCAAGCCGATCAAGGAATTCCAGGCCATTCAGTTCAAGCTGGCCGACATGGCCACGCGCGTATCGGCCTCGCGCGCGCTGCTCCACGCCGCGGCGACGGCCAAGGACCGCGGCCAGCCCGTGACACAGTTCGGTTCCATGGCCAAGTTGATGGCCAGCGAGACCGCCATGTGGGCCACCACCCAGGCGGTGCAGATCTTCGGCGGGTACGGGTACGTGAAGGATTATCCCGTCGAGAAGCTGTTCCGCGACGCGAAGGTGACGGAGATCTACGAGGGCACCTCGGAGATCCAGCGCATCGTGATCGCGCGCGAGTTGTATTCCCAGCTTGGTTCCTCTTCCCTCTGATTTCGAGCACGCCAATGAAGATCTTCGATACGATCGCCGGCATGGGCCACGAACAGTTGGTGCTCTGCCAGGACTCGGCCTCCGGGTACCGCGGCATCATCGCCATCCACAGCACCACGCTGGGCCCGGCGCTGGGCGGCACGCGCTTCTGGACCTACGCCTCCGACGAGGACGCGATCGTCGATGCGCTGCGGCTGGCCCGCGGCATGACGTACAAGAACGCCGTGGCCGGGCTCAACCTGGGCGGCGGCAAGTCGGTGATCATCGGCGACAACAAGACCAGCGACCGCGAAATGCTGTTCCGCGCGCACGGCCGATTCGTGGAGTCGCTGGGCGGGCGCTACATCACCGCCGAGGACGTGGGCACGAGCACGGCCGACATGGATTTCGTGCACATGGAGACCGACTACGTGAGCGGCCTCGCCGGACGGTCGGGCGATCCGAGCCCGGTCACCGCGCACGGCGTGTTCCGCGCCATCCAGGCCTCGGCCAAGGAGAAGTGGGGCTCCGATGACCTCGCGGGCAAGACCGTCTCGCTGCAGGGGTGCGGCCACGTCGGCTACTATCTGGCCAAGGAGCTGCACGACGCGGGCGCCAAGCTCATCGTCACCGACATCGACGCCGAGCGGGTGAAGCGCGTGGTGACGGAGTTCGGCGCGCGGGCTGTGGAGTCCGACGAGATCTACACCGCCGAGGCCGACATCTTCGCGCCGTGCGCGCTGGGCGCCGTGATCAACGACAAGACGATTCCCCAGCTCAAGGTGGAGATCGTCTCGGGCGCGGCCAACAACCAGCTCCTCGAGCCGCGGCACGGCACGGCGCTCGACAAGAAGGGCATTCTGTACACGCCGGATTACGTGGCCAACGCCGGCGGCGTGATCAACGTGTACAGCGAGCTCGCCGGCTGGACGTCGGAGCGCGCGTTCCGCAAGGCCGACGAGATCTACGACACCGTGCTCCGCGTGTTCCAGATCGCCAAGCACGACAAGGTGCCGACGTACGAGGCGGCCGACCGGCTGGCCGAGATGCGCATCAAGGCCGTGGGGTCGATGGTGCGCACCTGGCCGCAGTGGCCGAACAAGTAAGCCGATGACCGACGGCCAGCGGATCGCTATCGCGTCGGACCACGCGGGCTTCGAGCTGAAGGAGACGCTCGAAGCCGCGCTTCGCGCGATGGGCTACGACGTGGAAGATCTGGGCACCAACAGCCCCGACTCCACCGACTACGCCGACTACGCGCATCCGCTCGCCGAGCGGGTGGCCACCGGGGCGGTGCCGCGCGGCGTCTTGCTGTGCGGCACGGGACTCGGCATGTCGTACGCGGCCAACCGCCACGCCGGGGTGCGTGCGGCGGTGTCGTGGGCTCCGGAAATCGCCGAACTGGCCCGCCGCCACAACGACGCGAACGTGCTGGTGCTGCCGGCGCGATTCGTGGAACCCGAGTTGGCGGTGCAGATTCTCAAGACGTGGCTGGATACCCCGTTCGAAGGCGGCCGTCACGCGCGGCGCGTCGAAAAGATCGAACCATCCTCCCTCACCGAAGGGAATTCCCGATGAATCACTGGATCGACTGGGACCGCTGTCCGCCGGGCGGCGCGCTGCGCGCCGCGGATCCCGAGATCGCGGCGCTCATCATGCAGGAGATTGCGCGCCAGAACGACGGGATCGAACTCATCGCGAGCGAGAACTTCGTGTCGCCCGCCGTGCTCGAAGCCATGGGCTCGCCGCTTACAAACAAGTACGCCGAGGGACTGCCCGGCAAGCGCTACTACGGCGGCTGCGAGATCGTCGATCAGGTGGAGCAGCTGGCCATCGATCGCGCCAAGCAGCTGTTCGGCGCCGAGCACGCCAACGTGCAGCCGCACGCGGGCGCGCAGGCGAACATGGCGGTCTTTGCCGCGGCGCTGAAACCGGGCGACACCTTCCTGGGCATGGCGCTCTCGAACGGCGGCCATCTCACGCACGGGTCGCCGGTGAACTTCAGCGGCCTCATGTACAGCGCCGTGAGCTACGGCGTCACCGACGACGGGCTCATCGATTACGACGACGTGCGGGCCAAGGCGCGCGAGCACCGGCCGAAGATGATCATCGCCGGCTACAGCGCGTACTCGCGCGTCGTCGATTTCGCCGCGTTCGCCGAGATCGCACGCGAGGTTGGCGCGCTGCTCATGGTCGACATGGCGCACTTCGCGGGGCTCGTGGCCGCGGGCGTGTACCCGTCGCCGGTGCCGCACGCCGACTTCGTCACGAGCACCACGCACAAGACGCTCCGCGGTCCCCGCGGCGGCCTCATTCTGTGCAAGGCCGAGCACGCCAAGGCGATCGACAAGGCCGTGTTCCCGGGCACCCAGGGCGGGCCGCTGGAACACGTGATCGCGGCCAAGGCCGTGGCGTTCAAGGAAGCGCTCGAGCCGTCGTTCCGCGACTACTGCGCGCAGATCGTGCGCAACGCGCGCGCGCTCGCGGCGGCGATGATCGCGCACGGCTTCCACGTGGTGTCGGGGGGCACGGACAATCACCTGATGCTCATCGATCTCCGCAACCGCGGCGACTCGCTCACCGGCAAGGTGGCCGAGCTGGCGCTGAACACGGCGGGGATCACGGTGAACAAGAACACCGTGCCGCGCGAGACGCAGTCGCCGTTCGTCACGAGCGGCATTCGCATGGGCACGTCGGCGGTCACGACGCGCGGCATGAAGGAGGCGGAGATGGAGCGCATCGCCGAGCTCATCGATCGCGTGCTGCGCGCGCCGGCCGATGCCGCGGTGCTCGACGCCGTGCGCGCCGACGTGCATGAGCTGGCGGGCGCGTTCCCGCTGTATCCGGCGCCCGAGACGGCTGTGCCCGCATGACGGAATCCACGGGACGCGGCGCGCTGCCGAGGCGCCTGGGCTACTGGAGCGCCGTCGCCGTTCTCGTGGGATCCACCATCGGTTCGGGGATCTTCCGCTCGCCCGCGGGGATCGCCGACCGGCTGCCCGGTCCGCTGCCGCTCGCCATCGTGTGGGTGGCGGGTGGTCTGTTCGCGCTGTGCGGCGCGCTCACGCTGTCCGAAGTGGGCTCGGCGTATCCGCACACCGGCGGCGTGTACGTGTACATCCGCGAGGCGTTCGGGCGCCTGCCGGCGTTCCTGTTCGGGTGGTCGGAACTGACCGTCATTCGCGCCGCGTCGCTGGGCGCGATCGCCATCACCTTTGCCGAGTACGCGCTGCGCGTCGCGGGGTTCGATCCGTCGGTGGCGCCGTTCGACGCGTACGCGCACTACCTGGCCGCCGCGGCCATCGCGCTGCTGGGCTTCGTGAACATCGTCGGCGTGCGGTGGAGTTCGCTGCTGCTCAATTTGACGACGTTCGCCAAGTACGGCGCGCTGGTGTTCATCGTGCTGTTCGCCCTGGCCATCGGTCTTCCGCACACCGGCGGCTACTACACGCCCGTGGCGCCGCCGGGGAGCTTTGCGCTGCCCGCGTTCGGACTGGCGCTCGTGAGCACGCTGTGGGCATACGACGGTTGGGCCGATCTCAGCTTCGTGTCGGGCGAGGTGCGCGACCCGCAGCGCAACATTCCGCGGGCCCTCATCACCGGCACGGTCGCGGTGATCGTCATCTATCTGCTGGCCAATCTCGCGTATCTGGCCGTGATGCCGGTGGATCAGGTGCGGCACTCGCCGCTCGTGGCCGCCGACGTGGCGCAGCGCCTCATCGGCCAGCCCGGGGTGGCGTTCGTGGGCATGACGGTGATGCTCTCGACGTTCGGCACGCTCACCGGGTCGCTGCTCACGGCGCCGCGCATCTTCTTTGCCATGGCGGAGGACCGGCTGTTCTTCCGCTTCGTGGCGCGCGTGCACCCGGTGTTCGAGACGCCGTACGTGGCCATCGGACTGAGCAGCCTGCTCGGCATCGTGTTCGTGCTGCTGCGCAGCTTCGAGCAGCTCGCCGATACCTTCGTCACGGCCATCGTGCCGTTCTACGCGCTGGGCGTGGCGGCGGTGTTCGTCCTGCGGAAGCGCGACGGCTACCGCCCGGCGTTCCGCGTTCCCGGCTACCCGGTGGTGCCGGCGCTGTTCGTGCTCTCCACCGTGTACCTGCTGGCCAACGCGCTGTGGACGCCGTCCAGCCGCTGGGGCACGGCGGCCGTGTTCGCCGTGGTGCTCGCCGGCATCCCGGTCTATCGCGCGACGGTCGGTAAACGCGCGTGAGCGGGGTTGCGGGCGCCGGGGCGCGGGCGCGGCGCGCGGCGCGTCAAGGGAGTTGTGAACGCGCGGCAAAGGGCCCATAATGTGCACGTCGGGCATGGGGCCCGGCCTGTAGCGCACCGACCGTCATCGCGCCGTACACTCGTGACTGAACTGACCTTTCGCGACGGCATCATGGACCGCATCCTGCTCAGGGAACGGCGGTTCGACGAGCGCGCCTATCTGTTCGTGCTCGCCGCGCTGGAATATTGCCAGCAGCGGCTGCCCGAGCGGCGGCACATCTCCGGGCGTGAACTCGCGCATGGCTGCCGCGACCTGGCCATCGAGCGCTACGGGGTGATGGCGCGTCTGGTGCTCGAGCACTGGGGGGTGCGGAGCAGCGGCGACATCGGCGACGTGGTGTTCACGCTCGTCGAACTGGAGCTGCTGCTCAGCCAGCCCGATGACAGCCGCGAGGAGTTCGTCGACGCGTTCGATTTCGACGACGCGTTCGAGCGCCGCTACCCGTGGTGCGGAGCGATTCACGCATGAACACCGCCGCCAGCGAATGGCCGGCCTGCCGCAAATGCGGCGCCGGTGTGCTGCTGCCGCTCAGCGACTACGGTCGCGACGGCGCGCCGATCACGTACAAGGCCTGGGCCTGCAGCAACCCCGACTGCGGGTTCAACGTGCGCATCGATAACGGCGAACTCAGCTACGGCCGCTCGGTCGGCACGTCGCAGAAGTAGCGGCATCGGAGCCGCGGCGCGCCGCCGCGCCGCCCTCGCGCCATGACCGACTCACGCCCTCTCGTTCGCGTCGTCACCGCCGCTCAGGCTGCGGCCCGCGACGCCGCCGCCATCGCCGCGGGCACGCCGTCGGCCACGCTCATGGACCGGGCCGGCACGGCCACGGCTCGCGAGATCGCGCGCCGCCTCGGCCCCGTGGATCACCGCCGCGTGCTCGTGCTCTGCGGACCAGGCAACAATGGCGGCGATGGCTGGGTGGTGGCGCGCGCGCTGGCGCGCGCCGGCGCCCGCGTGGACGTCGCGGAAGCCATGCCCGCAAAGTCTTGCGACGCGATCGCCGCGCGTGAGCGGGCCCGCGCCGAAGCGGGCGATCGCCTCGCCGAGCGCACGCTCGACGCCGCGGCCCGCGAATCGTATGCGCTCGTCGTCGACGCACTGCTTGGCACCGGCAGCACCGGAGCGCCCCGCGGCGCCATCGCCGACGCGGTGCGCGTGATGCGAGATCAGCGCGCGGCCGGCGCGCGCATGGCCGCCGTGGATCTGCCCACGGGGCTCGACGCCACCACCGGAGACGAGGCCGGTGCCGTGCCCGCGGACCTCACGCTCACGTACGGCACCGTGAAACGCGGGCACCTCGTGGCGCGCAGCGTCTGCGGTGCCGTCGTGGTGCTCGACATCGGGCTCGGCGCGCACGCGGCGCTCCCCGACGACGCACCGCTGCTCGTGGACGAGCCGTGGGTCGCCGAACACGTGCCCGTGATTCACGCCGACGCGCACAAGGGCACCCGGCGCAAGATCGTGATCGCCGGCGGCGCCGCCGGCATGTCGGGCGCGGTCATCCTCGCCGCGCGCGCCGCGCTGCGCAGCGGCGCCGGCCTCGTGAAAGTGCTCGCCGACGGCGCGTCGCTCGACGCCGTGCGCGCCGCGGAGCCCGCCGTCCTCACGGCGCCGTGGCCCGAGGATGCCGCCGCGGTGGATCGCGATGTGTCGGCGTGGGCCGACGCGGTTGCCGTTGGCCCAGGGCTCGGGAACACGCCGCGATCTCGTGCGTTCGTGCAGCGGCTGCTTCAACGATGGCACGGACCCGTGGTGCTCGACGCCGACGCGCTGAACGTGTTCCACGGCGACCCCGACGCGCTCTCCACATTGCTTGGCGCGCGCGCGGCCATCCTGACGCCGCATCCGGGCGAGTTCGCACGGTTGACGCAGACCACCATTCCCGACGTGCTCGCCCGCCGGTTCGACATCGGTGAGCGCCTCGCGTCGCGACTCGGCGCGGCGGTGTTGCTGAAGGGGACGCCCACCGTCGTCTTCGCCCCCACAACGGGAGATCGTCTGGTGAGCGCGAGTGGCACTCCCGTGCTCGGCACCGGCGGCAGCGGCGATCTGCTCACAGGCATCGCCGTCACGCTCCTGGCGCAGATGGGAACGCCGAATACCGCCGCCGCCTGCGCGGCATGGGTGCACGGTCGCGCCGCTGAGCTCGCGCAGCTCGGCCGGCGGCACGATCCAGAGGCGGCGTTCTCTGCCGATCTCGACGAATCGATCGACGACGGCGAGTCGCGATCGGGTGTCCGCGCGAGCGAGGCCGGCAGTCTGCCGCCGCGCCGCGACGCGCGCGGACTCACGCTTGACGATGTGCTCGACGCGCTGGCCGACG
>JAGWRB010000122.1 GCA_028876725.1 Gemmatimonadota bacterium | reverse complement strand
TGGCGGCGGTGCAGCGCGCGAGTCGCGACACCTCGTCGGAGGTGCGGGCGGCGGCCGTCTCGGCGCTCGGCCGCCTGGGCGGCGCGAACGCCGCGGCGCGCATCCGCGACGCGTTCGCCCACGATTCCAGCTACGACGTGCGCGCCGCAGCGGTGGGAGCCCTCGCCGAAGCCGATTCGGCGCAGGCGGGCGTGGTGATCGGCGAGGCGCTGGGCACGCCGTCGTATCGAGAAGTCATCCGGCACGCGGCGCTGCAGGTCGTCGCCCAGCGGAACGACACGGCGCGCGTCCCCGGCGTCGAACGGATGCTCGCGCTCGACGCGCTGCCGGCGCAGGTGCTGGGCGTGTTGGCGGCACGCGGCGACGTGCGCGCGCTCGACGTCCTGGCGTCGCATCTGGACGACGGGCGCGCCGGCGTGCGGCGGTACGTGGTGCAGGGGTTCCAACTGGCCCTCGCGCACCCCGATCACGACGCGGTGCTGCAGCGGCTGGAGTCGGCGGTGGCCGGACTCACGCACGACGACACGAAGCGGGCGGTGGAGGGCATGATCGCCCGCGCCCGGGAACCGGAGCGCCGGCCCGAGTGACGGACGGCGCCCCGCCGCGCGCCGCTACTGCCCCGGCGGGAGCCGGAAGATCGCGAGCTGCGGGTGCAGGGCCGTGGGTAGCGCGTGCGCGCCGGGCGCCGAGAACTGGATGGTCACCGTGGCCGCCGTCTGCGGCGTATCCAGGCGGTAGTACGCCGTGGTGCCCGGCGACATGAGTGAACTCGATGTGTCGGCGGTGATCGAGAAGAGCCGTACCGGCGCCGGGTAGGGCACGTCGGCCGAGGGACCCGACGTCACGTACAGCCGCGCCCAGAGCTGGGGCATGTTTCGCGTGACGAAGCGATCGACCGCCGGCGCCGTGTTCCGCGGCAGGCCGGGCAGGCTGTCGGTGTACAGCGCGAGGCCGAAATCGGAGAACAGCGTGGGGAACGGCGTGCCCATCGCCGCCTCGATGTTCGCCACCCCCGTGGCGTACGTGTCCTCGAGTTTGCGGAACACGGCATTGTTGGTCTGGTCGCCCAGGTACCGCATGAGCAGCCAGTCGCCGCCGCGCCACGAGAACCCGTTGTCGGAATCGGAGTGCAGCGTCACGCTCGCCGTGTCGGGGAGCAGCGCGTACTGATACGAATCGTACAGGAATCCCTGCACGAAGCTCTCGGCCGAATCGGGGAAGATCTGCGACGGATCGGTTCGGCACGACGGCGGCGGGCACTTCTGCTCGTAATGCACCGCGCCGGCCTCCTCGGCGATGATGCTCAGCCCCTCGTCGAGCCAGCCGGTTTCCGCGGGCCCGTTGTGCACGATCACGTGCTGCGAGAAGTTGATCAGGTGCTGCAGCTCGTGCAGGAAGGTCGCCGGGATGTCGAACTCGACGTCGCTCACCGTGTGCACGCAGCTCGCCGTGCCGTTGGGGTCCGGCACGATGGAATAGAAGATCTCCCCCTGATTCGAGTTGGGGTCGGTAGGCCCCGCGAAATCCTCCTGGTCGAAGAAGCCGGCCACGAAGCCCTGCGTGGAACACTGCGCCGACGGACTCAGCCCATTCACCACGGGCGACATGAGCATGATGACGTGGCCGTTGTTGTCCACGTCCGACGGCTGGCCGAAGTCGGTGGTGTCGATGGGATAGAGCGTGCCGTCGAAGTACTGGCCGAACTGCTGAAGCTGCGAGGCAGTGAAGCCGCCGGCCGGCGCCAGCGTGTCGATATACAGCAGGACGTTCGCGCCGGCGTAGACGAGCTGGGCGCCGACGGTTTTCCACTGATAATTGTTGTTCTGAATGCTCGACAGCACCCGGAAGCTGCGCGTGCTGCCCACGGGCGGCGGCGCGACGGTGCGCGAGAACGACGCCCGGTACTGCGCGCTCGCGCGCTGAAACGCGCCCGACGAGACCATCCGCGCCGCGCGCGATCGCATCGCCGCGTCGAACGACTGCTGCCGCAGGTTCGCCGGACGCAGGCGCTCGGTCGTCGACGGCGCGCCGGGCAGGCCGAGCGACGCCGCCGGCGCCCGCGCCGCCGCCGCGGCTTCGCCCGCCGCGAGACTGTAGGTCACCGGCGTGTTCTGCGCCTGATCGGTGGGGAACTCGGGCACGATGAGATAGCTCGCCCCGTTTCCGGCCACCGTGACCGTCGTGCCGCCGTTGCTGCAGTCCACCCGCGCCGCCTGCGCCACCGCCAGCTGCAGCGTCCCGCCCACCGAGCATGGATTGACCTTGAACCCGGACCCCGTAGGGCCGGTGGGGCCCGTGCCGGTGTTCGAACTCCCGCCGCAGGCCGCGGCACCGAACGCCGACACGGCGGCGAACAGTTGGAACACACGGCGCGAACGGGATCGTGGCGGGCAGGCGCGCGCAGGGCGCCGGGCGGGGACGGGCATGGCGATACTCGTGGAGGTGGCCACTCTCATAGTGTGGAGAGACGAGAAAAGTTCCCGGCCTGCAGGGGGTAGGGGGCCTTCGGGGGCGCGGGCGGTCCAGCCGGAGATGGCGGTGCCGGCATACCAAAAAATTCTAAAGTCCCGGAGCGCCGCTCGCGACACGTCGCCCTTGCGGGATGGCGGGGAAGTCGTAATCTCTGATGCTAATCTACCTGCTAAGTCCCTGACCAGGAATCGATGTCCACTCCCGACCGGCAACGGCGCCGAGCCGCGGAACGCGGAGGAATCGCGGGGCTTCGGCGCTACAGTCGCCTCTTCGCCCTCGCCCTTGGCGCGCTCGGGGTGGCCGAGCTGGCGCTGTTCGCCGGCCAGCGGGCTGTGCAGCGCTGGCAGGACCACAGCCGCGACGTGGGCACCATCGCGCGCGACGCCTTCGCCGCCGCGCTCGACCGGAATGGGACGGCGCTCGCCCACCCGGCGGGCTTGCCCCCGCTCGCCGAACTCGACAGCGCACGCCTCGACTCCGCGCTCGACTCGCTGGCGCTGCTCACCGCTGACAACCGGCCGCAGCGTGCCCGCGTGCGCGACATCGCGGCGGCCGTGGCGGCGTGGAACGCGGGCATCGCCGAGTCGCGGTCCGGGACGCCCGGCGACCGCGAACGGGTGGCAGACCTGTTCATGCCGGTGCGCACGCGGTTCGCGCAGTTCCTCACCGCCGAGGACGTGCTCTACGAGCAACGCCGGTTCAACAACTTGCTGCTCGGCCTCGCCGCCCTCGCCGCCATGCTCGTGCCCGGAGGGCTTCTCGCCGGAATCGTGGTCGCCGGCGGCCGCCGCTTCGCCGCGCAGGCCGATCAGCTCGCCGAGCAGCAGGATCAGCTCGAAGACCAGGCCGCCGAGCTGGAGCACCAGGTGCAGGAACTGGAGGCGGCGAACGCGTCGCTCACCGAGGTCGCCGACGCCGAGCGCCGCGCGCGCGAGCAGGCCGAAACCGAAATGCGCGAGCGCCGCCGCAGCGCCGCCATGCTCGAAGCGGCCATGACCTCCGCGCCCATCGGGATGTCCATCGTGGACCGTGACCTGCGCTACGTGCAGGTGAACGACACCATTGCCCGCATTACCGGCCTGCCGCCGGCAGCCCACGTGGGGCGCGGCATGCGGGACCTCAATCCCGATCTCGATCCCGCGGTCGAGGCCGAGATGCGTCGCGTGCTCGCCACCGACGAACCATCGACGAACTACGAACTCGCCCGGCGCGAGGGCGCGACCGGCCGCACGCTGCACCTGCTGCTCAACTTCTACCCCGTGCGCACGTCCGCCGGCGAGACGATCGGCCTGGGGATCGCCGTCGTGGACACCACCGAACAGCGCGAGCTGCTCCAGCAGTTTCACCACGCGCAGAAGCTCGAAGCGGTGGGCCGCCTCGCCGCCGGTATCGCCCACGATTTCAACAACCTGCTCACGGTGATTCGCAGCTACTGCGACCTCGCGCTGCTCGAGATGGCCGGCGACGCGCCCGGCCGGGCCGAAATTCAGGAGATTCGGTCGGCGGGGGAGCGCGCCGCCGCGCTGTCGCGCCAGATGCTGTCGTTCAGCCGCAAGCAGGCGGTCATTCCGCGGCCGCTCGCGGTCGGGGAGGCGCTGCGCGACATGGAGTCGATGCTGCAGCGGGTCACCGGACGCGGCGTCCACCTCGAGATGCGCCTCGACAGCCCGCTGGGCATCGCGCACATCGACCCGACGCAGCTCGAACAGGTCGTGATGAATCTCGTCATCAACGCCGTCGACGCGATGCCGCGCGGCGGGCGGGTCGAAATCGAGGCGGGCAATACCTTGGTGGACGAGAACGACGCCCGCCGCCTTCCGGGCATCTCGCCCGGCGCGTACGTCGTGGTCGCGGTGCGCGACACCGGCACCGGCATCGATGAGGAAACGCTCTCGCGCATCTTCGATCCGTTCTTCACCACGAAGCCCAAGGACAAGGGGACCGGCCTCGGGCTCTCCACCGTGTACGGCATCGTGCACGACGCCGGCGGCGCGGTTCGCGTGGAGAGCCGAGTGGGCGAGGGGTCCACGTTCTGCGTCTATCTTCCGGCGGAGCCCGCCGAGGGGGCCTCGCTCCGGCGGGTGCCGCTGGCCCGCGGCGACTCGGGGATGGCGCGCGCCGGCGAGACGGTGCTCGTGGTCGAAGACGAGGACGCCCTGCGCGCCATGCTCGTGCGCGCGCTCCGCGCGCGGGGCTTTACGGTGCTCGAGGGCGCGCACGGCGGCGAGGCGCTGCGCGTGGCGCTGGAGCACCAGGGGCGCATCGATGCCGTGCTCAGCGACGTCCACATGCCCGGAATGGACGGCCGCACGCTCGTCGACCGGTTGCGCGTCGAGCGACCGGGGCTCCGGGTTCTGTTCATGAGCGGTTCCTCGGGCAACGAACGTGGGGAGCCGGTGGCAACCGCGCACTCGGCGTTCATCCCCAAACCGTTCGCCATCGACGATCTGGCCATCGCCCTGCGACGCGTGCTCGATACGCCCGGACCGGGGTAATCGCGCGTCCCCGCCATCTATTGGGCGGGTGGCGGTGTCCGATCCTGGGACGGCGAATCCCAGTTCCGACCACCGCGCGCGGGCGTGCGGCGGTTCACCTCGTGCCAAGCACATGCGCGGCATCGAGTTGCACGTCCGATCCAGCGGCACGGGGCTTGCAATCCCCATGCGCGCGACCACCCCCGGAGGATTCCGTGCTGCGTCTGGCTACTCGAACGCTCCTGTGTCTCACCCTCGTCGCTGCCGCGCGCGCCGGCGCGCAGCAGGACGCCGGCGACTCCCCGCGCCCGATCCCGCTCGACGAGGCGGTGCGCCAGGCGCAGGCGAATTCCCCGCAGACCGTGCAGGCGCGCGGCGCGGCGCTCGTCGCGAATGCCAACTTCAAGAGCGCGGTGGCGGCGTTCCTCCCCAGCGTCACCCTGGGCGAGTACGCGGGCAAGAGCGCGGGCTCGGTGTACATCCAGGGCGTGCTCATCAATTCGACGAGCGACTGGAACTTCAGCAAGGGATACAACGCCAATCTCACGATCTTCGACGGCGGGTCGCGCTTCCTGCAGTATCGCGAGGCGAAGGCGAGCAGCGACGCGGCCGCGCAGGCGGCGGTGGTGCAGGCGTACGCGATCGCGCTGCAGGTGAAGCAGCAGTACTTCGCCGTGCTCGCCGCCCGCGAGGCGGAAGCCGCGGCGGAACAGCAGCTCACGGAAGCCAACGCGCAGCTCGAGGTCACCGAGGCGAAGCTCGCCGGCGGTTCGGCGTCGCGCGCCGATTCGCTGAACAGCGCCGTAACCGTGGGGCAGGCGCGGCTGGCCGTGCTCAAGGCGCAGGGCGCGCTGGTGACCGCGAACACCTCGCTCACGCGGCTCGTGGGGGGCGATCACGAGCTCACCGCCGTCGTGGCCGACACGGCCGGCATTCCCGCGATCGGCGTGGACAGTGCGTCGCTCCTCCGCATGGCGCTCGAGGGTCCCGCGGTGCAGCAGGCCACCCGGCAGGCCGCCGCCAACCGCAGCGCCTGGTGGATGTCGCTCACGCGCTACCTGCCGTCGATCGGCATGGGCTACTCGTGGAACAACAACTTCGCCAACCCGAACTTCATCCTCGGCGGCGGGTCGAGGGCCGCGACGCACAGCACGTCGCTCTACATCAGCTACTCGCTGTTCGACAACTTGCGGCGCGAAGCGAACGTGGTGACGGCCGACGCGAATGCCGACGCCGCGAATGCCACGCTGCGCGACGCCCGGCTCGCGGCGCGCGAGAATCTCGCGCAGTACCTGGCCACCTTCCGCACGGCGGCGCAGACCATTGACCTGCAGCGGCTGCAGATCGAGGCGGCGACGGAGAACGTGGCGGCGAAGGACGCGCAGTACCGCGCCGGCGCGGTGGGCCTCGTGGACGTGCTCACGGCGCAGACCGCGCTGGCCCAGGCGCGGCAGGCGCTGATCCAGGCCCGGCTCGACGCGCGCACCGCCAAGGCGCAGATCGAAGCGCTCATCGGGAAGAACCTCGACTGACCGGCGAAGCGCCGGCGTTCCCGGGCCGGGAGCCTGGGCGCGCCGGCGCGCGTCGTCGGCGTGCTTGACGCGTTCTGGCCCGCGGAGTAATTCCCCACCGTTCCGCGCGGTCCCCCTTCCGCAACGCGTCCAACACCTTTCGATGCTCGCATCGGGAGAGCTCCGTGGCCACTCCGCCCACCAACGCCGGCGCGTCCGGCGCCGACGATTCCCGCGAACCCGACGCCGTGGACCCGCAGGTCTCTCGGCGTGACTTCCTGCGCAAGGCCGGCCGCTACGGCGTGATGGCCTCGCTGGCCGGCCCGTTCATCGGCAACGGCCTCTGGCCGCGGGCCGGGTCGACGCCCGCGGTCCCGCGTCCCGTGCCCGTCGCGCCCCCCGAGGCGCTGCGCGACGGCATTCTGCGCACCGCCGTCCACGCGCCGGTCAATCCGGCCCTCTTCTCGGGGCTCAGTTGGCGCCTGCTCGGCCCCTTCCGCGGCGGACGCGTTGACGCCGTGACCGGCGTTCCGGGGCGCCCCAACGAGTTCTACTTCGGGTCGGTGAACGGCGGTCTCTGGAAGTCCATCGACGCCGGGCGCGTCTGGAAGCCGGTGTTCGACGGGCAACCCGTGGCGTCCATCGGCGCGGTGGCCGTGGCCCCGTCGGCGCCCGACACCGTGTACGTGGGCACCGGCGAGTGCACCCTGCGCGACTCCACCGGCTATGGCAACGGAGTATATAAGTCTACTGATGGCGGCCGCACCTGGTCGCACCTGGGGCTCGAGGAGACGCAGCACATCGGCAAGATCGCCGTGCATCCGCGCAACCCGAACGTCGTGTACGTGGCGGCCATCGGCCACTTCTACGCCGGCAATCCCGAGCGCGGCGTATTCCGGTCCAAGGACGGCGGCAAGACGTGGAAGCAGGTGCTGTTCAAGGGCAACGATGTCGGCGCCATCGAGGTGCAGATCGATCCCCGGAACCCCGACGTCGTCTACGCCGGCCTCTGGAACACGCGCCGTCCCCCCTGGTTCGTCTACGCGCCCAGCAACGGGCCCGGCGGCGGGCTCTACAAGAGCACCGACGGTGGGGACACGTGGAAGGAGCTCACCGACGGCCTCCCCACCAAGGGGATGGGCAAGAGCGGCATCGCGATCTCGGCCAGCCATCCGAATCGCGTGTACGCCGTGATCGACAACCTCGAGCTGCCGCCCGGTGCCAAGGCGCCGGCCGGCCAGAACTACTTCGGCGAGGGCGCCGCGGGGCAGGGCGGGTTCTTCCGCTCCGACGACGCCGGCGAACACTGGACCAAGATGTCCGGCGACGCCGCGCTCTGGGGGCGCGGCTGGTACTTCGAGCACGTCGTCTGCGACCCCCACGATCCCGACGTGGTGTACGTATCCAACGTCGCCGTCTCGCGCTCCGAGGACGGCGGCAAGACCTGGGTCGCGCTGCGCGGCTCGCCGGGCGGCGACGACTACCATCAGGCGTGGGTCTCCCCCGACGATCCGAACACGATGATCGTGGCCAGCGACCAGGGCACCATCATCACCCGGAACGCGCGCACGAAGGATCCGCGCGACGTCACGTGGAGCTCGTGGCTCAACCAGCCCACGGCCCAGATGTATCACATCTCGGTGGATTACCGGTTCCCGTATTGGGTCACCGGCGCGCAGCAGGATTCGGGGTCGGTCGCGGTGTGCTCGCGCGGGCGCGAGTCCGAGATCACCGTGCGCGACTGGGAGCCCGTCGGCGCCGGCGGGGAAAGCGGCTACACGGCCGGCGACCCGCTGCACCCCGGGATCATCTACGGCGGCACCGGCAGCCGGTTCGACCTGCCGCTCAACCAGAACGTGCCCGGCACGACGTCGCCGCAGGTGCCCGACGGCGTCGCCGCGCGCACCGACTGGACGCAGCCGCTCGTGCTCTCGCCGGCGGATCCGCGCGCGCTCTACTACGCCAACCAGTACGTCTTCAAGTCCACCGATTCGGCGAAGACCTGGACGCGCATCAGCGACGACCTCACGCGTGCCAATCCGGTGGTGCCGCCCACCCTCGACGCGGCCGCGGCCGCCGACTTCGATCCCACGCGCGGGCGCGGCGGCGTGGTGTACACCGTCGCGCCGTCGCCCCTCCTCGTGCCCATGCTCTGGGTCGGCACCGACGACGGGCTCATCAAGCTCACCGTGAACGACGGCAAGCAGTGGACCGACGTCACGCCGCCGGCGCTCACGCCGTGGAGCCGCGTGACGATGATCGAGGCGTCGCACTTCGACTTCAACACCGCGTACGCCAGCGTCGATCGCCACCAGCTGCAGGACTTCGACCCGTACATCTACCGCACGCGCGACCTGGGCAAGACCTGGGAGAAGATCACCACCGGGCTGCCCGCGGGCGTGTACGTGCACACGGTGCGCGAGGATCCCGAGCGTCAGGGGTTGTTGTTCGCCGGCACCGAGCGCGGCGCGTTCGTCTCGTTCGACGACGGCGATCACTGGCAGCCGCTGCAGCTCAACCTGCCGGCGACGTCGGTGCGCGACTTCCAGGTGTATGAGGGAGATCTGATCGTCGGCACGCACGGGCGCGGCATCTGGGTCATCGACGACATCAGCGCGCTGCGGCAGATTAACGACCAGGTGGCCGCGGCGTCCGCGTACCTGTTCAAGCCGGCCGACGCCTACAACTACCTGCAGGGCAGCGACAACGGCACGCCGGTGCAGAAGGACGAGCCGATGACGCCCAACCGTCCGGTGGGCGCGTTCATCGATTACTACATCGGCGCCGGCGCGTCGGGGCCGGTGACGCTCGAAGTCCTCGACGCGTCGGGTACCGTGCGCGCCACCTACGACCGGGAGACCGGCGGGGCGCAGAACGGGGGACGCGGCGGGCGTGGCGGCCGCGGCGGCCGGGGGGGCATTCCCAACATCTCGCCGCTCTGGGAG
>JAGWRB010000121.1 GCA_028876725.1 Gemmatimonadota bacterium | reverse complement strand
GCGCTGCGCACACCCGGAGTCGTGAACGCGTGGACGATGCCCATCAAAGGGCGCATGGACATGCTGGCCACGGGCATCCGCACGCCGGTCGGGGTGAAGATCTTCGGTCCGGACCTCGATACGCTGCAACGCATCGGGAAGGACATCGAGCGGGTGGCACAGATGGTGCCGGGCACCCGGAGTGCGTTCGCCGAGCGCGCGGTGTCCGGGTACTACGTGGACATTGCCATCGATCGTGAAAAGGCGGCGCGGCTGGGGCTCAACATCGGGGACGTGCAGAGCGTCATCTCGGCGGCCATCGGTGGAATGCCGGTCACCCAGACGGTGGAGGGACGCGAGCGGTATGCCGTGCGGGTGCGCTACCCGCAGGAACTGCGCGACACGCCCGAGCGATTGGCCGAGGTGCTCGTCCCGGTGGCGCACCAGGGTGGGCGCTCGTTGGGCATGACGCCGGCGTCGGGGGCGATGCCGGCCGCCGACGAGGCCGGAGGTCCGCTGCCGACGATGGCGGGGCGCGTAGCGCAGGTGCCGCTCGGGGAGGTGGCGACGATTCGCGTGGAGACCGGGCCGATGGTCGTGCGCACGGAAAACGCGACGCCCACCGCGTGGGTGTATCTCGACGTCGCCGGGCGGGACATCGGCAGCTACGTGCAGGCCGCCCAGGCCGCGGTGGATCGCGAGGTGCGGCTGCCCGCGGGGTATCGCCTGGAGTGGAGCGGCGAGTACGAATACATGCAGCGCGCGCGGGCCCGGATGACGGTCGTGGTGCCGGCGACGCTGGGGATCATCTTCCTGCTGCTCTTTCTGAATTTCCGCACGGTGGGCGACACGCTGCTCGTCATGGCCTCGCTGCCGTTCGCGCTGGTGGGGGGCCTGTGGTTCATATGGATTCTCGGATATAACTGGTCGGTGGCGGTGGCCATCGGGTTCATCGCGCTGGCGGGGGTCGCGGCCGAGACCGGCGTGGTGATGCTCATCTATCTGAACCAGGCGTGGGAGGAACGTCGAGAACGCGGCGGTTGTCCCACGATAGCCGATCTCTACGCGGCGGTGATCGAGGGTGCGGTGGACCGCGTGCGGCCCAAGATGATGACCGTGGTGGCCATCATGGCCGGCCTGCTCCCGATTCTGTGGGGCGACGGCGCGGGCGCCAGCGTGATGAAGCGCATCGCGGCGCCGATGGTGGGCGGGATGGTGTCGAGCACAGTGCTCACGCTGGTGGTGATCCCGGCGCTCTATTCGTGGTGGAAGGAGTGGGAACTCAGGGGCGGCGGCGTGGCGTGAGGGTCGGCCCGCCGCGCGCGGGAGCCGCGCGTGGAGCGGGGGGCGGGGCGTGTGCCCGCCCCCCGCGTCCGTGCGTGTGCTAGTGCGTGCCCGATCCGCTGGGCACCACCGTGATGGTGATGGCGGACGGATACGCGCGGTCGTGATGCACCGCGTTGTCGGCGATCACGCCCTTCGACTCGTTGTAGTTGGGACCGCCGGTGTTGAGATTGCGGTCGAAGCGCGGGAAGTTGCTGCTCGAGATTTCCAGGCGCAGCTTGTGCCCCGGCTTGAAGTAGTTGCTGAACTCTTCCGGCTGGAAGGTCACCTTGTACACCTTCCCGGGCTGCATCCACACCTCCGGCTTGTCGTAGCCGTCGCGATAGCGCATCCGCTGGATGTTCTCCGTGAGATTGAACGCGCGGCCGTCGGGGTAGACGTCGTCGATGCGCCAGGTGAAATCGGTGTCCTTGGCCTTGGACGACACGTACAGCGTGACCGTGATCGGTCCGCTCATCTCCACGCCCTCCTTGAACGGCTCGGTGTCGTACACGAGCACGTCGTTCCGCGCTTCGATGGGGCGCTGGTCGAATGACCCGAAGTGCACCGCGTTCCCCTCGCAGCACCCGCCGCCGCCGAAGGTCGGCACCGGATTCATGGGGTCGTAGACGTAGTGGTCCGGGTGATCCGCGGCCGGCGCGGCGTCGCCCAGCGAGCCGTCGCCGTAGAGCGTGTTCGCGCTTCCCGCACTGCGCAGATAGAACGTCATCGGCTTGGCGCCCGGCGGGGGCCAGCTCGGCGACGACTTCCACTGATTCAGCCCGACCACGTAGTACCGGACCTTGGGCTGCGTGGTGAGGACGTCGTTGTGATCGCCCTTGAGGAAGTGGTCGAACCAGGCGTACATGATCGAATCGTAGGGCAGCCGGGCGTCGCCCACGTCCAGGTCGCCGATCATGGTCTGCGCCGTGGCGCGGGTGTAGGCGCAGTGCAGCACCGGGGCGATGATCGCGTACTGCTCGTTCGCAACGTCGGTAGGCGCATGGTCGCGCACCCAATTGTACGCCGCGAGATTGGGCGCCACGGATACGTCATACCAGCTCATGAACCAGAGGCCGGGCTTGTTGATCGGCATGTTGTCGTGCCAGAGCCCGCCCTTGTACCACGCCGGGTCGTTGGGCGTGCGCGCGATCATGTTGCCGCCGGTGGCCACGGGCATCGGCGTGTCGAAAATGCCCGGGGGACCGCCGAGGGACTTGATGATGTCCGACTCCGGCAGGTGCCAGAGCTGCGCCGACCAATCGACCGGCGGCATCTGCGGCGCGAGGTCGAACATCTTGCGGGCCAGGGTGATGTCGGACTGCGACGTGCCGGGCGGCAGCATCGGCCGGACCTGGTTCTGCTCGCCGTACAGCCAGTCGATGAACAGCATCTGCACGGCGCCGCCGCGGAACCAGTTGCCCTGTTCGTAGTACGGGCCCACGCGCCCCACGCCGGCGCCGAATCCCTGGACGTTGAACGTAGCGAGTCCCGGATCGTTGTCGGTGACCACGCCAAGCTGCCACTCGGCGGTCGAGGAGCATCCCGTGAGGCCCACGCGTCCGTTGGACCAGGGCTGGGTGGACATCCACGTCACGGCGTCGGAGCCGTCGGTGCGCGGGGGACCGAGGATGTCGTAGTTGCCCTCGGAGTAGAAGTGGCCGCGCTCGTTCATCTCCACGTAGGCGTAGCCACGCTTCACGGCTTCCAGCTCGCGGCTCATGTCGCGCGGGGCACCGAGCTTCACGTCCCACCAGTTGAAGTCGTAGGGCGTGCGCACGAAGATGATCGGCACCTTGCCGGTGGCGTTCTTGGGACGGTAGACATCGGCCAGCATGCGCTTGCCGTCGCGCATCGGCACCATGACGCTGCGGTCGATGATGGCGACGGATTCGAGCTGCTGCTCGATGGCGTTGCGCTGCGCGATGAGCGCGGCCTGGGGATCCGGCCGCTGCGCGCCGATCGCTGGCGGCGCGACGGCGAGCGCGGCGAGCGCCAGGATCGCGGCGCCGTGCCGGGCACGGCGGAGTCGGGGAAGCGGTTGGGGTGGACGCGAGCAGGGCATCGAGAACCTCCTGTGAAGTTCAGCGGATCAGGGGGATTTGGGGTGCGGCGTCAGGGTGTGTCGGGCCCGGCGCTTTCCAGCGAGCGCTTCTGAAGGAACGGGACGCCGTTGGTCATCCACTTGGGGGCCGGCGCGCCCTGGAGATAGTGATCAAAGAACTGGAAAAACCGCACGGTGAGGTCCTGCCGGTCGGCGAGAGTGCTCACGTGGTGGCCGGCCCCCTGGTAGGCCAGTAGGTACGCGGTTTTCCCGTTGAACCGCAGGGCGTTGTAGAAGTTGAGACTCTCGATGAAGCTCACCGTGGGGTCGGCCGTGCCGTGCATGATGAGGATCGGTTCGGTGACTTCCGGCACGTGCGTGAGCGCCGACTCGTCGTGGTAGACGTCGGGCTTCTGCCACGGGGAGAATCCCCAGCGGCCCTGACCGTAGATGTAATACTGGTTGCCGTTCTCGCCCGACCCGCCGCGCTGTACCTGGTACGACCAGCCCCACTCCTGACTGAAGTCGGTGTACAGGTCGGTGACGCCGGCGCCCTCGCCGACGGCCGCGAAGAGCCGTGACCGCGTGGCGATGTACGCCGCGCCCTCGCCGGCGTAGCTGTGCCCGTGCAGGCCGATGCGCTTGGGATCGGCGTACCCAAGCGCGATGACCCTGCGCGTGGCCGCCTCGACGCAGTTGAGCTGGTCGTCGTGCGAGGAGCCGGTGTTGTAATAGATGTCCGGGATCATCACGATGTAGCCGCGGCTCACGGCCTCGATGGCGGGCCGCCCCATGCTGACCAGCAGCTCGGGCATCGGGTAGCGATTGAGGAGCTGTGAGTTCTTCTCGTAGAACGTCACGAGCATCGGCCGCTTCTCTCCGGCCTTGTAGTCCTCGGGAAGCCAGAGCAGACCCTGCACCTTGTGGCCGAGGCGGTCGCGGAAGTCGAACAGCGAGTCGCGCCCCCACCGGTACTCCGCCTGCTGCGGATTCGAGTGCGTGATCTGCTCGGCGTTCGCGAAGGCGGGTCCCGAAAGGCGCAGGTCGGGTGACTCGGTGAACGTCTCGCGCGTGAAGAGGTAGCGGTCGGCGTGCGCCGCCCGCTGCGGTGTGTCGTACGACGCGTCGTCGTACACGATCCTCGTCAGCGTCCTGCCGGTCAGGGTGTAGAACCCGGCCTGTTTGGTGAGATCTCCAAAGGCCGACAGCGTGAGCGGCCGGGTGAGGTCCCAGAGTTCGCCGGTGCGCTCCTGCGCGCTCGATAACGGATCGATGGGAACGAGCCGAGCCAGACGCAGGATGGTCTGATGCGCGGCGCCGAACCCCGCGGTGAGATCGCGTCCCGGCTTGCCGTCGAGCGGCAGTGCCCAGAGATCGTACTTGGTGTGCACGATCACGTCTTGGCCGTCCGTCGAGTAGCCGCCCACGCCCCACGGCGGCTTGGGGCCAGGATGGTCGTATTCCGTGTTCACGAAACTCGGCGCGCCGGGGCCGAGCGTGGTGGAGGTGCCCGCGTCGAGGTCGTACGACTGAAAGCGGCCGTCCTTCCAGTAGAGGAAGTGCCTGCTGTCGGGCGCGATGCCGAACGTGGCGCCCTGCGTGAGCTGGTCCCT
>JAGWRB010000120.1 GCA_028876725.1 Gemmatimonadota bacterium | reverse complement strand
GTCATGGCGACCAACGCGAAGACCGAACTCGACTACCGCCCCTCCTATCTGGCCGCCACGATCGCGGCGGCGCTGGTCTTTCTCCTGTACCTGCTGACCCTGGCGCCGAACACGGCGATGTGGGACACCAGCGAGTACATATCCGCCGCCTACACCCTCGGCCTTCCGCATCCACCGGGCAACCCGCTGTTCGTGCTGCTGGGCCGGGTGATGTCGCTGCTCCCCATCGCGTCGTCCGTGGCGATGCGGATCA
Organism: Gemmatimonadota bacterium; assembly: GCA_028876725.1. Lineage (GTDB taxonomy): Bacteria > Gemmatimonadota > Gemmatimonadetes > Gemmatimonadales > Gemmatimonadaceae > JAGWRI01. The sequence goes on along the minus strand of JAGWRB010000120.1, from coordinate 19,330 downwards.
ACATCTTCGCGGCGCTGTGCAGCGCCGTCGCGGCGGCCATGTGGTTCCTGATCACCGAACGCGTGCTCGTGGGATGGTTCCAGGAGCGGTGGCGCCGCATCGTGGGGGCGGGCGTCGCCACCCTGATCGGCGCCACGGCGTTCACGGTGTGGAACCAGTCGGTGGTGAACGAGAAGGTGTACACCGTCTCGCTGGCCGGCTTCGCGATCATCTCGTGGCTGATGGTCCGGTGGTGCGACAATCCCGACGGGCCCAAGGCCGACAAGACGCTGATCCTGATCGCGTATCTGCTGGGGCTGGGCTACACCAACCACATGGCGGGCTTCCTGGCCCTGCCCGCAGTGGGCCTGGCGATCATCATCATCCGGCCCAGATATCTCCTGCGCTGGAAGCTGATCCTGGCGTCGCTGCTCGCGCTCGGTTTCGGTCTTACGCCGTTCGCCACGCAGCCCATCCGTTCGGCGTACTTTCCGCCGATCAACGAAGGCGAGCCCACCGCGTGCACGCACGGCCTCAAGTGGTCGTGCACGTTCAGCAAGGGCACGTACGACGCCTTCATGTACAACTTCAATCGCGGGCAGTACGGCAAGCCCGCATTGAGCGACCGCCAGGCCCCGTTCATCCAGGGGCAGGTGGGCATGTGGTGGTGGTACTTCAAGTGGCAGTGGATGCGCGACGCGCTCGACCGGAACCCCGGCCTGCAGAGCATGCTGGCGGCGGTGTTCCTGGTGCTGGGCCTCTTTGGCGGCTGGGTGCACTACAAACGCGACCCGCGAAGTTGGTGGTACTTCGCGGGAATGATGTTCACGGTCACGTTATGTCTGATCTATTATCTGAATTTCAAATACGGGGCGTCGCAGTCGCCGCAGCTGGGAAGCAGCGTGGCGCGCGAGGTGCGCGACCGTGACTACTTCTATATTTGGAGCTTCTCGCCCTGGGGCGTGTGGGCGGCGCTCGGCCTGATGTTCGTGTGGGAGTCCATCGCGTCGCTGTTCGGCTCGGAGCGCGTGAAGGTGGGCGGCCAGACGGTCGACATGCCCAGCCGCACCGGCTGGATGGCCGGCTCGCCGGTGCTCCTGCTGGCCATCGTGCCGCTCTTCACCAACTGGCACTGGGCCTCGCGCGCCGGCCAGACCGACACCCGCGACTTCGCCGTCGACATGCTGAACTCGGTGGAGCCGTACGGCGTGCTGGTCGTGGTCGGCGACAACGACACCTTCCCGCTCTGGTACGCCCAGGACGTCGAGGGGATCCGCCGTGACGTGGTCGTGGCCAATACGTCTTTGCTGAACACCGACTGGTACGTGCGGCAGCTCATCCGGCGCCCGATCTATACCTACGACAAGGCGAAGGGGCCGGCGATCTACCGCGACAAGGACTGGCCCAAGCCCACCACGGGGCCGCTCCACATGACGATGGACCAGGCGGACGCGGTGCCGGAATACTTCCCCATCCGCCAGCCCACGACCTACAACCTCGGGCCCATCACGGCGACCATCAATCCGAAGAACCTGCCGCAGGACGACAGCGGGACCGGATATCTGGACCGCGCCGCCGTGTTCGTGCTGCGCATGATCGCCGATTCGTACAAGGACCGGCCCATCTACATCAGCCGCACGGCCGGCAACTACGCCGAGGAGCTGGGCCTCGGCAACAACGTCCTCACGCAGGGCCTGGCGCAGAAGGTGTTCATCCCCACTAAGGACATGGGCCCCGACACCGTCATGGTGCAGGGCGACGGCTACATGGACGTCAACCGCACACTCACCCTCTGGGACAGCGTGTTCGAAGCACCCAAGTCGCTCGCCAGGCGCAATGGCTGGGTCGACAAGCCGTCGATCGGTATTCCATATCTCTATATCGCCACCGGCATCGAACTCGGGCAGACGCTGAACGCCGTGGGCAAGCCGCAGGACGTGCCCGGCGTGATGAACGACACCCGCAAGATCGTGAAGGCCCTCGACCTGCAGACGTACTTCCCGAGCATGGACGTGCCCGCCGCGCCGCCCGCGGTGCCGTCGGGAGACTCGGCGGTTGGGAAGCCGGTGCCAATCAAGAAGAAGTGAGGCGGTGAGGCGGTGAGGCGGTGAGGCGGTGAGGCCGTAGGGCCGCAGGGCCGCAGGGCCGCAGGGCGGAAAATGAAGCGGGGCGGGATGCCGACGTGGCGTCCCGCCCCGCGTTCTTGTCCTCCGGCTCTACCGCGTATCCATCCGCGCGCTTCAATGCCCACCCGCGCATCTACCCACTTTTGTTCGTGCGCGCATGCTCGCGTCCCCTTTCACCGTCGTACCCGCCTGCCCCCTCCTCCAGCGCCCCGCGTGTCGCACCCGCGCCGGCCAGTTCCCCTCGCGCCATTGCTCGTGAACGCGTCCACAGCCAGAAACCCCACAGCGCCAGCGGCGGTCCCGCAATCCAGAGGAACAGCGCCGGCAACTCCACCGAGCGGCTGAGCAGCGTTTCGCCGAGTCGCGTGACGGTGACGCCGATGCCCGCACTGCCGAAAGACGCGGAGACGGTGGCCTTCCCCGCCGCGACCGCGCCGCGCGCCGCGCCGCTCTGCGTGGCCCGATGAATGGCCAGCGCGATGGGCGTGAGCGCCGCCGCCGCCAACCCGATCCAGTACACGGACCAGGCGGCGAGCAGATGACCGGGCTTCCAGCGAGCGAGAGAGATGCGCATGAGCAGGCGGACGCGAAGCAGGTACCCCGTGATCCGCCAAAGGTGCGCCGCGTGCCGCACCCGCGCCAGCAAGCGGAATACGCCTCGCTACGGCATGCGCGACGGCACTCGGATCTCGCGCCCCGCTACCATGAACGTGCCGTATCCCCGGTGGTGCAGGGTTCTTGGCTGAGTGACCGACGGATCCCGCCACGCGCGCACGACTTCGAGGATGAACAGGCCGTAGCGCGGGACGAACCGCGTGTCGACCACTCGGCATTCGAGACTCGCGAAGCATTCGTCGATGAGCGGAGCCGCCACGCGGCTCGCGCGCCGGGGTGTGAGACCGAACGCATCGAACTTGTCGACGTCGCGTCCCGACACGTTGCCGCACGCCACCACCCGCCGCGCCAGCTCCGCGGTCGGGATGTTCAGCACGCACTCCTTCGTGCGCCGCAGGGCGCGGAAGCTGTAGTCGCGATCGCTTACGATGCACGCCACCAGCGGCGGCTCGAAATCCACCATCATGTGCCACGACATCGGCATCACGTTCGCGCCGCGCGTGCCGGCGGTGGTGAGGAGCACCACGGGTCCCGGTTCGAGCAGCGTGTACACCCTGGATAGCGGAAAGACGCGCTTGGTCATCGATAGCTCCTGCGGGCATCTCCGGAGAGTAGAACTCGTCCCGCCCCGCGACCAGACGGCATCCCCTTGACGCGAGGCCCCGGGTTCCCCTACCATTCCCGAGACAATCGATCCCGTGGTGATTTGCCGCGTATTGCAGCCACGTTAAACAATTCGCTAAAAAGCACTGGCCCGCGGTGTCACCGTGGGCCTCGTGTTTTTTTGGGAGGTCCGCATGACCGCCGAGCGTCCCAAAGTCACGATCCGCACCCTGGCCGGGCTCCGCGAACGCGGGGAGAAGGCGGTGTTCGTCACCGCGTACGACTACCCCACCGCCGTGTTCGCCGATCGCGCGGGCGTCGATCTGTTGCTCGTGGGCGACTCCGCGGCGATGACCATGATGGGACTTCCCAGCACCGTGGGCATCTCGATGGACGAGATGTGCGTGTTCGTGAAGAGCGTCTGCCGCGCGAACCCGCGGGCGTTCGTGGTGGGCGACCTTCCCTTTCTCTCGTACCAGACGAGCGACGAGGACGCCGTGCGCAACGCCGGCCGGTTCGTCGCGCTGGGGTGCGACGCCGTAAAGTGCGAGGGCGGCGCGCGCGTCGCGCCGCGCGTGCGCGCGATGGTCGACGCCGGCATCTGCGTCATGGGCCACCTGGGCCTCACGCCGCAGAACCTCGCTCAGCTCGGCGGTTACCGCGTGCAGGGGCGCACCGCCGCCGCAGTGGACCGCCTGATCGACGACGCGCTGGCGCTGCAGGAGGCCGGCGTGTTCGCGATCCTGCTCGAGGCGCTGCCACCGGTCGCCGCCGCCAGGGTGCGCGAGCGGCTGGACGTGATCGTGTACGGCATCGGCGCCGGTCCGCACGTCGATGGCCAGCTCGTGATTTCGCACGACATGCTCGGCAGCTTCGTCGGCGACATCGCACCGAAGTTCGTCAAGCGATTCGCGTGCGTGGGGCAAACCGTGGAGCACGCGTTCGCCAGCTACGCGAACGAAGTGCGCACGGGGGCGTTTCCCCGAGAGGAGCACTGTTATAAAGTGTGAGGCAGTGAGGCAGTGAGGCGGTGAGGCGGTGAGGCGGTGAGGCGGGCGGGAACTCCCGCGCACGTCGATGTCTATACAACGGTGTGACACCCGTTTCACATTTTTCATCAGGAGCAGTGGCAGGAATGACCATCAGCACTACCCATCCGACCGCCGCCGAGTCGGGGACCTTCGCCGTCGGCGGCGATCTCGTCGTCAATCGTCTGGGCTTCGGCGCCATGCGCGTCACCGGCCCCGGCATCTGGGGCGCGCCCGCGGATCCGTCGCGCGCACGGGCGACGCTCGCGCTCGTGCCGGAGCTCGGCGTCAACTACATCGATACGGCCGATTCGTACGGGCCGTTCGTGAGCGAGGATCTCACCCGCGAGGTCCTGCACCCCTACCCCGGGCTCGTCATCGCCACCAAGGGCGGACTCACGCGCCACGGGCCGAACAAATGGCTCCCCGTCGGGCGGCCCGAGTACCTGCGGCAGTGCGTGCTCATGAGCATGCGCCGCCTGGGCGTCGACCGCATCGACCTCTGGCAGCTCCACCGCATCGACGCCAGGGTTCCGCGCGACGAGCAGTTCTCGGCGATCGCCGAAATGCAGAAGGACGGGCTGATCCGCCACGTGGGACTCAGCGAAGTGAACGTGGAGGAGATCGAAGCGGCGCAGCGGTACTTCACCGTCGCCACGGTGCAGAACCAGTACAATCTCGTGGACCGCAAGAGCGAGGCGGTGCTCGACTACTGCGAGCGTCAGAACATTGGATTCATTCCATGGTTCCCGCTCGCCGCCGGCAAGCTCTCGGAGCCCGGCTCGGTGCTCTCGGCGGCCGCGAAGCGGCTGAACGCGACCCCAAGCCAGGTGGCGCTCGCCTGGACGCTCAAGCGCTCGAAGGTCATGCTGCCGATTCCGGGGACGTCGAGCCCGGAGCATCTCCGCGAGAACGTCGCGGCCGCGACGATCGAGTTGAGCGACGAGGAGTTCGATGCGCTCGACGGAGCTGGCAAGCTGGTAGGTGAGTAGGTTGGTAGGTTGGTAGGTTGGAGAACGCGTGGGGCCGTTGGGGGCGAAACGCGCATCGCCGGCTGACGGCCCGACAATTCTCACCGCCCCGCCGCCCCCGCAGTACCATTCACTGCCCACTGCCCTCTGCCCACTGCTGACTGCCCACTGCCCACTGTCTCTCATGACTCTGTCCGACCGCTTCTCCGATCTCAGTCCCGAATCCGCCTTCGAAGTCCTCTCCGCCGCCGGCGCGCGCGAGAAGCTGGGCCGTTCCATTGTGCACTTCGAGATCGGCCAGCCCGACATCCAGCCGCCGGCGCACGTGATCGAGGCGACGGTGCGCGCCCTGCGCGACGGAAAGACCGGCTACGCGCCGGCCGCTGGGCTCCCCGAGCTGCGCGAGGCCGTGGCGCAGTACATGAAGCGGCGCCAGGTGCCGGCGACCGCCGAGCAGGCGATCATCGCGCCCGGGCCGAAGGCGGCGCTCTTCGCGGCCATGGCGTCGGTGATCCGCCCGGGCGACGAGGTGCTCGCGCCGTCGGTCGGGTTTCCCGCGTACACGCAGATCACCCGGTTCCTCGACGGCCGGACCACGTACTACGACCTCGACGCGTCGCGCCACTTCGCCGTGCGCGTCGAGGAACTCGAGCGGCACGTCACGCCAAAGACGCGCGTGCTGATGCTCAACGCGCCGCAGAACCCCACGGGGGGCATCATCGGCCGCGACGAATTGCCGGCGATCGCCGAGTTCGCGGCGCGGCACGACCTCACGGTGATCACCGACGAGATCTACGGGGATTTGCAGTTCGACGGCGACTTCGCGAGCATCGCCGCGCTGCCGGGAATGGCCGAGCGTACGATCGTTGTGGACGGGCTGTCGAAGAACTTCGCGATGACCGGGTGGCGGCTCGGATTCGCGCTCGTGCCCTCGGGACAGGGCGCGGCGTTCGAGCGCTTCGTGACGCACAACTTCTCGTGCACGTCGACGTTCGTGCAGGTTGGCGCGCTCGCCGCGCTCACCGGACCATTCGACGAGGTGGCCGCCGCGCGGGCGCGGTACGCCGCACGCGCGCAGCACGTGGCCGGTGTCCTCGATGCCCTGCCGGGCGTGAGCTGCCACACACCGGGTGGCGCATTCTATGCCTTCCCCGATCTGCGCGAGCTGCTCGCGGGCACGGGCATCACGTCGCGCGAGCTGGCTCGGCGCGCGCTCGAGGAGTTCGACGTCGCGGTGCTCCCGGGCACGGCGTTCGGCCCCGGGGGCGAGGGGTTCATTCGCATCGCGTACCTGCAACCCGACGAGGTGCTGGACCGCGGGCTACGGCAGCTCGCGGCCTGTTTCGCGGCGGTCGGGGCCGGCGCGAAGGCCGGAGCCGGCGCCGGCGTCTAAACGGCCGTTCCACTGGTGCGGCGCCCCGCCGGGCGCTTGATTAGGAGCGTCGCACCGGCACCCTCCTCCGGTGTACAAGTCAGCGCCCGGGCTGCGGCCCGGGCGATCCTCGACCTCCCCAGGAGCACGCCCTGATCAAGCACATCACGAGCATTCGCACCTCGGGCACGATCATGCCGAGCTCGCGCCATCTCGTGGACCGCCTGCTGGCGGGCATCGACTTCGTCGACGCGCGCGCGATCGTCGAGCTTGGCGTGGGCACCGGCTGCGTGACGCGGGAGATCCTGCGCCGCATGCGGCCCGACGCCCGGCTCATCTCGCTGGAGATCAACCCCGAATTCGTGGCGCTGGCGCGCCGCCGGTTCCGCGATCCGCGGCTCGTGCTGCGCAACGCCTGCGCGGGCGATCTGCCGCGCATCCTCGACGAGGCGGGGCTCGACGAGGTGGACGCCGTGGTGTCGAGCCTGCCGCTGCGCATCATGGATCAGGCGCTGGTGGACCGCGTGCTCGACGTGAGCCGTGCCTGCCTTCGCCCCGACGGGCGGTTCCACCAGTACCAGTACAGTCTGAGCCACTACGCCAAGCTCGCGCACCGCTACGCCGACGTCGACGTGCGCTTCACCGTGCGCAACACGCCGCCGGCGTTCGTGTACGCCTGCACTGGCACCGACGGGCGCGCGCCCGTCCCCGTGCGGCTGCGGCCCTCGGTGGCCGCGGTGTACGCCGGCGCCCTCTCGGCGGCCCACCGCGTCCTCCGCATCGTGCACGGGAGCTGAGCGTCAGCTCCCGATCTTGGCGCCGGTGAACGCTCCGTTGCTATAAGTATATACATATGATGCGTCGGGGTAGTTCACCACCTCGAACGCATTCTTCCGGCCGCCCGGCGCTTCGGTGAGGTACACCCCCACGGCGTCGGCGTCGTAGACCGGAAAGCTCGTCACCTCGAAGGCGTGCGGCGTCTTGCCGTTCATGATGGCCACGACGTGCAGCGCCGAGTCGCCCGGCACCGCGCCCTCGACGATCACGTCCTTGGAGCCGTCGCCGTTGAAGTCGCCGATCGTGGCGAACAGCGGATCGATCTTCCCGCTGCCCAGCGCCGACTGCTGGGACACGTCGGAGCGGAACTTGTCGGGGGTGACCATGCGGAATCCCGGCATGGCGGCGTTCAGCGCCTGCTGCATGCCGTCGGGAAGCTGGAGCGAGAACCCCACCACGGAGAACTGCACCGAGGGGTCGGGGGGCTTGGCGGCGCAGGCGGCAAGCGCGGCCGCGGCGAGGAGCGGTGCGAGGGTTCTTCTCATGCGGGGACCTCCTGGAATCGGTCGCCCTATCGTATCACGCCCGGCGGCCGCGGCGCTTCCCGGAGCGCGCACCCTTTGTGCAATTCTTGCGGGCCGGCGCGCGGTCAGCCGTCGTCGTGCAGGGCCTGGAAGAGCGCCTCGAGCAGTTCCTCGGTGGTGTACGGCTTCGCGAGGCGGCGCACCGGCCGGTGCAACGGGGCTTCCACGCCGGGCAGATCGACGGCGTCGCCGAGTCCGCTCACGGCCACCACGCGCACGCCCGGCTCCAGCGCCCGCAGGGCGCGCACCGTGGCGGCGCCATTCATCACCGGCATCATCATGTCGGTGAGGACCACCGACACGCTCCCGAGATTCGCACGGAAGGCGTCGACGGCCGCGGCGCCGTCGGCGGCGACGATCACGCGATAGCCGAACATTTCGAGCATGCGCCGCGTCATCTCGCGGATCGTCGCCTCATCGTCCACCACGAGCACCAGTTCGTTGTGCCCGCGCAGCTTCGCGCGCCGCGCCGCGCTCGCTTCCTCACGATTCTCGCTGGAACTCACCGGCAGAAAGACCTCGAACGTCGTGCCGGCGCCGGGCGTGCTCCGCACGTTGAAGAACCCACCGTGGCTCTTCACGATGGCCAGCGAGGTCGAGAGGCCGAGTCCTGTGCCCTTGCCGGGCTCCTTGGTGGTGAAGAACGGTTCGAAGATCCGATCCAGCACGTCGCGCGGCATGCCGAGCCCGGTGTCCGTCACCTCGAGCATCACGTAGGCACCCGGTTTCGCATCCGGGAACGCCGTCGCCTGCACCGCCGTCAGTTCGCGCGCGCGGGCGGTCAGCGTGATCGTGCCACCCTCGGGCATGGCGTCGCGGGCGTTCACGCACAGGTTGAGCAATACCTGATGGAGCTGCGTGGGGTCGCCCAGCACGGCCGGCACATCGCTGGCCACGGATACGCGCACCTGGATGGACTTCAAGAACGTGTCATTGCCGATCTTGGCCACATCGCGCAGGAGGCGCCGCGGGTCGACATCCATGCGCTGCCCCTCCACGCCGCGGGCGAACGACAGGACCTGCCGCACCATGTCGGCGCCCTTCATTGCGCTGGCCTCTATGGTCGCGAGCGTTTCCGCGCGCCCCTCGGCGTGGTTCTCGTCCCGGAGCATCTCGATCGACATCAGGATGGGGGTCAGCACGTTGTTCAGATCGTGCGCGATGCCGCCGGCCAGGGTGCCGATGCTTTCCATGCGCTGGGCACGCAGAAACTGCGCTTCGATGGCCTTGCGTTCCGTGTGATCCTCCGCGACGCCCACGATCCGGTACGCCCGACCCTGGTCGTCCAACACGGGATAGGCCCGGTCATTGACCCAGCGAATGGCGCCGTCGGGACGCACGATCCGATAGGTGACGTCGTATCCCCCGGTGGCCTGCAGCGCGAGCGCGCGTTGCACGGTGGGGCGATCGTCCTCGTGCACCGCCGTCAACCAGGTCTCGGGGTGCTCGTACAACTCGGCGGCGGGGCGGCCCCAGATGGCTTCGTACGCCGGGCTCACGTACAGGATCCGCCGCTTGGATACATCACTGATCCAGAATACCTGGGTAATGGTTTCCGCGAGCTGCCGGAAGCGCTCCTCGCTCTCCCGCAGGTAGTCTTCGGCCCGACGGCGCTCGGTGATGTCCTGGAAGGCGCCCTGCACGCGCACGATCTGGCCCGAATCGCCACGATGGGCCTCTCCCGCCACGCGCGCCCAGAGGCGACGCCCGGTCTTCGTGACGATCGGCAGTTCCATCTCGAACGATGCGCCCTGTCCGGCGCAGCGCTCGATCAGCCGCCCGAGCTCCGTTCGCCCGGGCTCCGGATAAAGGGTCAGCGCCTCTTCCAACGGCGGCACCGCACCGCGGGGGAAGTCGAGCATGTCGAAGATCTCGTCCGACCACACGGTTCGCATGTCGGGGAACTCGATCGCCCAGCCTCCCGTTCGGGTCATCCGGTTGGCGATCCGCAATACGGCGTCGCGCTGGCGGCTCGCCTCCTGGGCGCTGCGGCGCGCGGTCACGTCCTGAAGCGCGCCCTGAATTTGCACGATCCGGCCTTCGTCGTTGCGCACCGCCTCGCCCACGGTGCGCACCCAGATCTGGCGCCCCGTGATCGTGCGCTTCTCCAACTCCACGTCGAACGGGATCCCGTCGCGTTCGCAGTCCGCGAGCAGCCGGTCGATCGTAAGACGGGACTCCGGGGGATACAACGCAAGATTCTCATCGTGGGTCAACTGCCGGCCCGGCGGTACATCGTGCAATTCACGAATCGCGTCCGACCAGACGAGCCGCCGCTCCGGAAGGTCCACGCGCCACCCGCCGAGTTGCGCCGCGCGCCCCGCGATGCGCAGCAGCGAGTTGGCTTCGGCCAGCCGCGCATTCGCCTCGTGCTGGTCGGTCACATCCATCACCATCCCGATCCGGCGAATCTGCTTCCCCGAGGCATCGAACTCCACTTCGCCGCGCTCGTACATCCACCGAATCTCGCCGTCAGGCCGCCGGATCCGGTATTCCGACTCCAGCAGGGGCTGCTCCGGCGACACCCGGGCCTGCGTCGCGTCTTCGGCGGACTGATCCTCGGGAAGTATGAAGCTGCGGAAATGCTCGAAGGTCCCCCGGAATTCGTTTGGAGAGATTCCGAACAGCTCGCATGTCGCGTCGGACCAGGTCAGCGTCCCCGTCACGCAGTCCATGTGCCAGCTGCCCATGCGCGCAATGCGCTGGGCGTTCTCGATGAGCGTGGCCTGCTCGCGCACCGTGGACTGGGCCTGGCGCGTCTCGCTGACGTCGCGGAATGACAGCACGACGCCGGCGATCTGCCCGTCGGCATCGCGCATCGGAGCGCACGTGTATTCCACCGGGAACGAGGACCCGTCGCGGCGGAAGAACACGTCGTCGGCCACGCGGCGGACCTTTCCGTCGCGCATCGTCTTCCAGATGGGGCAGTCGTCGATGGCATAGGGGCTTCCATCGGGGTGATGGTGGTGGATCAGCGCGTGCTTCTGCTTCCCGATCAGTTCGCCCCGCTCCCATCCCAGCATGCGCACCGCAGCGTCGTTCTCGAAGGTGATCGTCCCGTCGAGCGCCAGCCCCTGCAGCCCCTCGCCCATTGCCGCCAGAAGGGCGCTCTGCAGCTCGGCCATCTGGCGCCGGTCGGCGGCCTCGCGTTGCAGCGTCTGGTTCGCCTCTTCCAGTTGCAGCGACTTCTCCTCGAGCTTCCGCACCAGCGTCTGGCTATACACCTTGAGCAGGTCAGGCTCGTCGCTGAGCGCGACGGTGGCGCGCGGAGGCGTGCCGGCGCGCACCGCATTTTCGACGTCACGAATTCGCGCGATCAGATCGTCGGGCTCGGTCGGCTTGAGGATGAACGCGTCCGCGCCCAGCGCGTACGCCAACCGCTCGTCCTCGGGCTCGGTATAGGTGGCCGTATACACCACGAATGGCACGCGCTGCAGCCGGTGGTCCGACTTCCAGTGGCGCAGGAGGGTGTACCCGTCCATGACCGGCATGAGAAGATCGGATACGATGATGTCGGGGACCGCCGCGCGGGCGCGGACGAGCGCCTCGGCGCCGTGCTGTGCCCGCTCCACGATGTAGCCGTGCGCGGTGAACAGAGCGTCCAGGTAGTAGAGATTTTCCTGCTTGTCGTCGACGATGAGAATGCGCGTCATCGAGCCTCGTCGCCCGGGGCCGGAAGGCCAAAGGTGTGCAGCGCCGACACGAAGGTGTCGGGATCGATCGGCTTCTCCACGTAACCCGTACAGCCGGCGGCCAGGGCCTTCTCCCGGTCGCCTGGCATCGCATACGACGTCACGGCGACAATCGGCGTGCCGGCCAGCGTCGGGTCCGCGCGCAGCGCGCGTGCCACCGCGTATCCGTCCATGCGCGGGAGCTGGATGTCGAGGAGGATCATCATCGGATCGAGCCGGTGCGCGGCCTCGATCCCCGTGGGGCCGTCGGCCGCGACCTCCACCGCGTATCCGTGCTGTTCCAGCAGGAACCGCGCCAGATACCGGTTCTGCTCGTTGTCCTCGATCAGCAGAATGGGGCGTGCCATCGGTCAGGTCTCCGGCGCCACGGGCAGCGTGACGGTGAACGTGCTTCCTCGACCCCACGCGCTTTCGGCGTCGATGGCTCCTCCCATGAGTTCGCACAACCGCCGGCAGATGGCAAGCCCCAGCCCCGTTCCCTCGTGCGTTCGTGACAGGCCTGTGTCCAGTTGGCGAAAGGGTTGAAAGAGCGTGGGCAGGTCGGCCGGTTTGATGCCGATCCCCGTATCACGCACCTGCACGCGCACCGCGCGCCGCCCGTCGGGCATGCGCGTCGTGCCACCTGCCTCCACGGCGAGCGAGACCGATCCGCGCTCCGTGAACTTCACGGCGTTGTTGAGCAGATTGAGCAGCACCTGCTCCAGGCGGCGCCGGTCTCCTACGAGCGGCGGCAACTCGTCGGGTAGTTCCACGTTGAGGCCCAGTCCCTTCCCCTCGGCCGTCGGGCGGATCACCCCCACTACCTTCTCCACCGACGCGCGCAGATCCACGGGCTCGCGATGCACGCCAAGCTGCCCGGCCTCGATCTTGGAGATATCGAGCACGTCGTTGATCAGCTCCAGCAGATGGCGTGCGCTGCGGAGCGCCATGCCCAGCTGCTTCTTCTGCTCGTCGTTCAACGGGCCGGCCAGCTCCTTGAGCACCATGCCGTTGAACCCAATGATCGAGTTGAGCGGCGTACGCAGCTCGTGGGACATCGTGGCCAGAAACGCGGACTTGATGCGGTCGGCGGATTCGGCGTGTTCCACCGCGGCGCGCAGATCCGCGGTGCGCTCCTCCACCTTGCGCTCCAGCTCCGCCTTGGCCTCGCGCAGCGCATGCTCCGCGATTACTCGTTCGCTAATATCTATCCCCACCCCTACGAGATGCGGTCGACCCTCCAGCGTCACGCGGCGCCCGGTGAAGAAGTACGGCGTGGCCGTGCCGTCCTTCGACACAAAGTCCGCCTCCACGCTTCCCTCGCCGGTTACGAACACCCCCTGGATCCGTTCCGTGAGCACCGGCACGTCGTCGCCGCGGAAGAAGTTCAGCGGGTGGGCCGCCTCCATTTCGGCAGCGCTGTACCCCGTGACGTCCATGAACCGCTGGTTCCAGCGGCGAAAGCGCCCGTTTTCGTCATAGAGATAGATGACCCCGGGGACGCTCTCGAAGACCTGGTCCACGAGCAGCCGCTCGCGCAGTGCCTCTTCCTCGGCCGCAAGCCGCTCGGCCTCGCGCAGGAAATTGTCGAGCGCGAACGAGATGTCGCTCGCCGCTTCATCGAGCAGGGCGATCTCGCCCTCCTGAAAGAACTCGCGCTCCCCGGCGTATACGGTGAGCGCGCCGTACACCGCGTCGCGCCGCCGAATCGGGAACACCGCCGCCGACCGGAAGCCGCTGCGAATCGCCTCGCTTCTCCACAGAGCCGTGGACGCGTCGCGCCGCATGTCGTTGCTCACGTACGGACTTCCGGAGCGAAACGCCTTGCCCGAGGGCCCCTGCCCCGCCGGACGCTCGTCCACGTAGACTTCGATCCTGGTGAGATACCCTTCGGTATCACCCGCATCCGCCACCGGCACCAGGCGCTGTGTGTCGGCATCCGGCAGGCCGATCCACGCCGTCTGAAAGCCGCCGTGTTCCACGAGCACCGTACACACACGGCTGAACAGCTCCTCCTGCGACTTGCTCCACACGATCGCCTGGTTGATCTGGCTGAGCGCATCATAGAGGCGATTGAACCGCTCGATCGTGCGCCGCTGGCGGTTGGATTCGCGCACTGCGCGGCGCATGCGATCCACCAATACGACGATGGCCGACGCCACGGCCGCCGACAGGACGAGCGATCCGACCATACGCGGATCTTGTGCCAGCGATGCGGGGGTCCCGAAGAGAAAGAGCCCCGCGGCGAGCACCGCGGCGGCCACGGCGGCCCATCCCGCCCACGCTCCGGCCACGACGGTCGCCACGAGCACCGCCAGATGCAGCAGCGCGAACGGCGTCGCGCCTGTATATGCATCAAGTAATACCGACAGTCCCGTGGCTACCGCCACCACGGCGATGCCGAATGCCACCGGCCCCAGTCGCCTGAGCGCGCGCATAGGGGCTCCGATCAGTACCGCCAGCTCGTGGTGTCGGCGCCCGGCGGCGCGGACTTCAGCATGTGCGCCTCCATCTTCTGCAGCAGCGCCGGCAGCGGCGGGCCCCAGCAGTGCGGCGCCCGCGGCTGGTATACGATCTCCCCGGTCCATTTGGGCCCGGTGGCGCCACTCAGAAACTCATTCAGCAGGTGCACCGCGTCGTTCAGGTAGTACGTATCGGCCTCGCCCACGTACACATTGATCTTGTCGTGGAGCGCCGGCCCCACGGTCTTCCAGTTGCGCTCCAGATAATGGCGCAGATCGAAGTGCTCCTTCCAGTAACCCGCCACATCGTGGTCGATCACCCCGGAACGCTTGTCCCAGATGCGCCGCGGATAGCCGTCGGCCCCCACGGGTCCGTACGCTGCCTCCCAGATGTCCCACTGGCCACCGGAGCGCGAGTGGTCGCCAACCTCCAACTCGTACCAGTTCTCGTCCTTCATCATCGTCACGATGTTGCCGTCGGGCCGGCGCACGTCGGGCCGCTCCACCTGCATCCACCCGTGGTTCACCCAGTACGCGTTGCTGTCGTCGTAGATGTTCACGATCTGGTGGTACCGGAAGTCCACGGCGTCGGGACAGAGCGACCAGGTGCCCCCGTAGAAGTCGGGGTGGAACACCTGCTGCGCGAGCGAGATCCACCCGCCGGTCGATCCGCCGGTGAGGAGCCGCGCCCACGGCTGCCCGATCACCCGGAACCGCCGCTCCACCTCGGGGATCAGCTCCTGCATGATCGCGTCGTCGTACGGCCCCTCGTTGGCGGAGTTCACCGCATACGAGTCATCGTAATAAGGCGACGGATGCTGCAGCGTCACCAGGATCACCCGCGGCGTCGAATCGGCCAGCCACGCCGGCGTGGCGCCCCCGCCTGGCGCCCGCAACGAGAAATGCCCCTCATCGTACACCACGGGATACTTCACGCCGGGATGCGTGTCATACCCCTTGGGCAGCAGCACGGTCGCGCCCAGGTACATGGGGTGCCCCCACCACTTCGTGAGGATCTTGCTCTCCATCCGGAACCGCTTCACGTACTCGTTGTCGGCCGGCACCTGCACGGGCGGGATCACCTGGTCGGCTGTAAGCGCCACGGGCTTCGTCGACTTCGGGTCCCAGTGAATCCGCACCGGCTTCCCAAACAGATTCCCCGGGGAGCGCTTCCAGTCCTGCCCTTCCCACTGGTCCATGTGCAGCCACACGGTGTGCCCATCGGCCCGGTGGAACTCCGTATACACGTTCACGAACGGCTCCACCCAGTAGTCGCCCGCGGGGATCTCGCGCAGAGCCTGCACCGGATACCCGGTCACCGCGTCGTCGATCGTCGCCCGTTGGCCGGGCTTCAGGCCGGACACGTCCACGCCGAACAACGGCACGCCGTCTTCGCCGGTCCGGTCAATGGGCGTGCGGCCGCCGTCATCCGCGCGCGCGAACGCCACATATACGCGTCCCGTAATGGGCGCGGCATGCGCCGAGGCGGGAACGGAGATTTCGAATCGCGGACCGGCGGACGCCGTCCGCTGGGCGCTGAGGGCGCAGGGGACCGCCGCCGCGACCGCGGCGGCGACGACGGCTCGGGAGAGCGGCATCGGCAACTCCGAATGGGGCATCGCGCGCCGGCGGTCGGCGCACGATCCCCAATCTACGGCTCCCCGGCGGTCCCGCTACCGGGCGTCGCGGCTCAGTCGAGCTCGGGGCCCGGCTCGATCTCGAGCCCGCCCGATCCGGCCGATCCGAACTTCGGCGCGGTGAACTTCCCCGTCGTCGTGTGCGGCGGGTTCGGACGCCGTACCTTCCGGCGTTTCCGCTTCGCGGGCGCAGTCACCTTCACATGGACCTTCTTCGCTTTTGGCATGAGGCCCTCCGGCCGTCCGTCACCAAACAAGGTACGGCGGCCGGAGGGCCCGGTCGCGGGTGGATGATCCGCACCCGCGGTCAGCGATTTCCGCACATCATGGGGCGATCGGATTCCCTCCCACCACTCCGGTGAGCCCCAGCCCGCTCATCGTCTTGTTGAACGTGGCCACGCCCCCGCTCAGCAAATCATTGAACGCCTGCACGGCCGCCCGGTACTCCGGCTCCAGCACGTGCATCTGCTCCACCTGCGCGGGCGTCGGCGCCTGATCGCTCCCCTCGGCGCCCCCCTCCAGCAGCCCGATGTGCTCGCGGATCATGTCCGGATACCGCACCGTGCTCTCGATGGCCTGCGGATCGCTCGTGATCTTCGCCTTCACGGCGTCGATCGCGGCGCCCAGCGACTTCTCGGCGGCCTCCACGGCCGTTGCATGCGACGAACCGTGCACCGCCGTCGAAAGGGCCTTGGCCTGCGCGCGCATCGCGTCGAGACGGTTGAGCGCCTCGTCGAGCTGGGACGTCCAGTGCATGAGCGTGGAGGTGAACGCGTACTGCGCGCGCAGATCGGCGGGCGACGCGTGCGAGCGCGGATCGATCAATACGTCGAAGCTCTGCGATTCCGTATGTCCGTTGATCGTGAGCGTCGCGGTGTACCGCCCCGGCGGCACGAGCGCCCCGCTCTGCGGCCCCTTGTTGAACTCCTTGGTGCCGTTCCAGCGCACCGGGCCGTCGGCGCGCAGATCCCAGTAGATGCGGTGCATGCCCGCATTCGTCGGCACCCAGGGCGCGCCGGCGGCCTTGGCGGTGTCCGGCTTTGGGAGCGGCGGCAGGCTGTCGCCGGTGGGCGCGGTCTCATCCGGCGCCGACTCGTTCGGTCCCAGCTCGCGGACGCCGCTCATGGTGCGCACCACATGCCCCTCGGCATCGGTGATCACGAGCTTGCCCGGCTCGCTCGCCGAGTCGCCCAGGGAGTAGGTGATCATCGCGCCGTACGCCGGGTTGCCGCCGTAGAACGTGCCATCGCCCAGTTCCTCGACCTCGGACCAGTGCCAGAACCGGTGCGCGGTGCGAATGGGAAAGAGGTGCAGCGGTTGGCGCGCGACGGCGGGCGTGTACTGCTCGAACGGCGTCATGTCGTCGAAGATCCAGATCGACCGCCCGTGCGTGCCCAGGATGAGATCGTTGGTCTGGGGCTGCATCGTCATGTCGTACACCGACACGTTGGGCAGGCCGAGCCCCATGAGATACCAGTGCGCACCGTCGTCCCAGGTGGTGTACAGCCCGTTCTCGAGGCCCGCGTAGTACATGTGCGGGTTGTGAGGATCCTGCATCGCGCTGCGCGCGTAGATGTCGCCGGGCAGGTCGCCGGTGATCGACCGCCAACTCTGGCCGTAGTCGTCGGTGACGTAGACGTACGGGGCGAAGTCGCCCAGGAAGTGCCGGTCGGCGGCGATCACCGCGTGCCCCGGGGCGCCGAGCTTGATCGACTCGATGCGCCCCCAGGCGGGAAGGCCGGGGATGTGGCTGGTGACGTTGCTCCAGTGCGCGCCGCCGTCGCGGGTGACCTGCACCAGGCCGTCGTCCGTGCCTACCCAAAGGGTGTTCGAGTCGTCGGGCGACGGAGCGACTATGAGTATTGCGTCATAGACTTCGGCGCCCGAGTTGTCCTTCATCACCGGCCCGCCCGAGGACCCCTGCTTGCTCTTGTCGTTGAGCGTGAGATCGGGGCTGATCGGCGTCCAGCTGCGCCCTCGGTCCGTGCTCTTGAACACGACGTTGGCGCCGGCGTACAGCACCTTGGGGTTCTGCGGCGACACGGCGAACCCCGCCTCCCAGTCCTGACGGTACTTGATACCCGCCACGCCGTCGCCGCCGAAGTCGAAGGGATACGGCTCCATGTCGTGGACCTGCCGCGTGGAGCGGTCGTAGGTCATCAGAAAACCGTTCTGCGTGCTGTTGTAGATCAGGTTCGGATTGTCGGGCGCGGGAATGGCGTAGATGCCGTCGCCCCCGTTCATCGCGAACCAGTCGCGGTTGAGCACGCCGTTGGGGTCCTGCGACCACCCGGGACCGCACCACGAGCTGTTGTCCTGAAGGCCGCCGCATACGAGATACGGGAACTGGTCGTTCGCGGCCACATGGTAGAACTGGCCGATCGCGATGTTGTCCAGGAACTGCCAGTGGGCGCCGTCGTCACGCGAGAGAATCACCCCGCCGTCGTTCCCTTCGATGATGCGCCCCGACCCCGAGGGATCGATCCAGATCGCATGGTTGTCCACGTGGTTCTGCTGCGCGATGGCGGTGAAGTGCTTGCCCCCGTCGTGCGAATCCATCAGAAACATCGAAAGCGTGAACACGTGCTCCGGATTCGTGGGATCCACCGCCACGTGCGAGAAGTAGAACGACCGGACGTTCGCCTCCTGATCGTCGCTCACCATCTGCCAGTTCTCGCCGGCGTCGTCCGAGCGCCAGATCGCGCCTTCCGACGAGCCGATGGCCGCGTACACGCGGTCGTGTTCGCTGGGCGCGACGGCGAGGCCCACGCGGCTGATCGGCGTGGTGGGGAGCCCGTGGCCCACGAGGCGCGTCCACGTGCTGCCGCCATCCACCGACTTGTAAATTGCGTCTTCCGGACCGCCGTCGGAGAAGCTCCACGGCGTGCGACGGAACTTGTACGTGGCCGCGTAGACGATTTCCGGGTTCACCGGATCGATCACCACGTCCGCCGCGCCCACCTCAGGAGAGATGTACAGCACCCGCTCCCACGTGCGCCCGCCGTCGCGCGTGCGGAACACGCCGCGCTCGGGATCGTCCTTCCACGGATTCCCCATCGCGGCCACGAGCACCGTGTTCGGGTCGTTGGGGTCGATGGCGATGCGCGGGATCTGCCGCGTGTTCTTGAGGCCCATGTACGTCCAGTGCGCGCCGCCGTCGGTCGACTTGAACACCCCGTCGCCGAACGAGACGTTGTTGCGCACGTTTCCCTCGCCCGTGCCGGCCCAGATGACCTCGGGGTTCACCGGATCCACCGCGAGTGCGCCGATGGAGAGCGCGTGCTGGTGCTGGAACTCCGGCGTCCAGGTGATCCCGCCGTTGGTGGTGCGGAAGATCCCGCCGTCGGCGGTGCCCACGTAATACGTGTCGTTCTGCCCGGGGACACCGGCCACCGCCGAGACGCGCCCGCCGCTCACCGCCGGTCCGATGGACCGGAACGCGATGCTCCGCGCGACCTTCATCGGGAGCAGGGTGCGCCCATCCTGGTCGGCCTGCTGCGCGCCC
>JAGWRB010000119.1 GCA_028876725.1 Gemmatimonadota bacterium | reverse complement strand
TGAAGCTCCGCCCCGGATACCCCGTGACCTCGAACCGCACCGGCTGGCCGATCTGCACCTCGGCCATCTCGTTCGCCGGCACCGACGCCTCGAGGCGCATCGTCGCCGGATTCACGATCGAGAACATCGCGCCCCCGGCCGACAGGTAGTCGCCGCCGCTCACGTTGCGCGCGCTGATCACCCCGTCGAACGGCGCCGTGATACGCGTCCGGTCGAGCGTCTTCTGCGCGTTGGCGTACACGGCGTTCGCGTTGTCGAGCTGCGTCTGCGCCGCCATCGCCGCGTTGCGCGCGTTCTCCAGGTCGCGATCGGCGATCGCGCCCACCTTGATCAGCGCCTCGCTGCGCTGGAGGTTGCGCTGCGCGATCTCGTTCGCGTTCTGCGCCGTGGCCACCGCCGACTTGGCCGACAGCGCCTGATCGCGCAGCGCCGTGTCGTCGAGGCGCGCGAGCAGCTCACCTTTGCGCACGCGCTGCCCCGCCTCGACGTACGTCTCGAGCACCGCGCCCGCCACTTCGGCGCGCACCACCGCCTGCTCGTCGGGCTGGAGCGAGCCCGAGATCTGCGGGCCGGTCTCGATCTTCCGCACCGCGACCACCGCGATGTTCTCCGGTCCGATGGTCACGCCCGTGTCCGCGGGCTCGGCGTCGGCCGACTGTCGGTTGCACGCGCCCGCGGCGAGCAGCGCAGCGGCGGCCAGCGCCAGCCGAACGGCGCGCGCGGTCTGGTCCTTCCACGTCATGGAGTGTTGCCCCCGGTCTGGCCCGCCGTGCCGGCGGTGGTGGTGGGCACGGTCTGCGTGGCCGCGCCCGCCGCGTTCTGGTTGGTGGTCATCGACGGCGCGGTCTGTTGCGCGGCCCCGGTGCCCGAGGCGCCGGCGCCGCTCTGCTGCAGCGGAAGGTCGCGCAGCAGCGCCATCCGCACGCGCGCCACCGCGAGATCGCGCGCCGCCTGCGCGCGGTTCGCGGCCGCCTGTTGCAGCAGCAGCCGCGACTGCGCGAGATCGGTCTGCGTGGACAACCCTTCCTTGTAGCGCACCTGGTCGATCGCATACGCCTTCTGCGCCTGCTCCGAAGTGCCCGCGCTGGCCTGCCACGCGGCCTCGGCTTCCTGCAGCTGCCGCAGCGCCACGCGCGCGTCGAGCGACGCGTAGCGGCGAGTCTGATCGAGCTGCGCCCGGGCCTGATCCAGGTTCGCCTGCGCGATGAGCGCGTCGCCCGTCGTCCGCCCGCCGCTGAACAGCGACACCTGCGCGCTCAGCCCCACCGTCCAATTCTCCCGATAGTCGCTCCACGTGGGGAACGTGTTCATCGGGAAGAACAGCCGCTGGTACCCCGACGTGAGGGCGATGGCGGGATATCGTTCCGACTTGGCGACCTTGAGCAGCCCTTCCTGCGCGGCCACGTTCGCCTCCGCCTCGCGCACCGCCGCGCGCCGCGCCGCCGCGGTATCGGGCTCGGCCGCCGTGGCGATTCCCGTGAGCGATGGCACCGGCGCGTCCTCGATGGGCGTGGTGAGCTGCACCGAGTCGTCGAGCGGAATCGCCAACAGCCGCTTGAGGTTCAGGAGCGCCACGTCGCGGTTGGTCTGCGCCTGCAGCAGCTGCGGCCGTTGATTGTCGCGCGTCACCTGCGCCTTGAGCAGGTCGAACTCCGACGCGTTGCCCACCTGGCGCGCCACCTGCGTCTGCCGCAGGAGCTCGTTGGTCTGCGCGAGCGCCGAATCGGCGATCTCCACGAGCTGCTGCGCGAGCACGGCGTCGTAGTAGGCCTGCGTCACGTCGAGCGCGAGCTGGGCGCGCTGCGCCGTGAGCTCGATCCCGGCCACGCGCTGCCCCGCTTCGGCCGCGCGGCGCTGGCCCGTGAGGCGCCCCCAGGTGAACAGGTTCTGCGAGAGCTGAAGGCCCAGGACGTACTGGTTCTTGGCGCCGAACCCGACTTTCTGAAAGCTCGATAGTCCGCCGCTCGACGACTGGCAGGTCACCGCCTGGGCGAGCGCGGCGTCGCGCTCGGCCTGCGTGGCGTTGGCGGCGATGTGCGGCGCGCACAGCGACTCGTTGGTGGTGGCCGTGCTATCCGAGGAATTCCCCAGACTGAAGCCGGAGAACTGCGAGGCCAACGTGCGCGTGTACGCCGCCGAGGCGTTGAGCTGCGGCAGGAAGGCGCTGCGCGCCTGGTAGTACTGGCCGTTGGCGCGCACCACGCCGGCCCGCGCGACGCCGATCACGGCGCTCTGCTGCTCGGCCGTGCGAATGGCGTCTTCCAGCGACAGCGGCCGCGGGCCGCTGCTCGCGCCCTGAGCGGCCAGCGGCGCCGCGCTCAGCGCGAGGGCACCGGTCAGCGCGAGGAGGCGCGCGCGTCTGGCGGTCATCGGTGACATGGGATCGGGAGTTGAAGGGTATTGGACCGCGGAGGTCAGGCCGCAGATGCCTTGGACGAGCGCTGCGCGCCCAACGTGACGCCCACCGCGCGCAGGAAACACCGCGAGTAACGCGCCGGCGCTTCCGCCGCCGGCTCCGGAAACGCGCCCGGCATCGCCTCGCGGCACATCGCGTCGCCGAACAGCGACGACATGAACATCGAGATGGCGGTGTCCGTTTCGCCTTCCGGGTGCGCGAGACCGTGGGCCTTGAGCGCTTCGACGTATCGCGCCAGCACGCTGCCGGCGCAGTTCGGTCCCCGGCACGCCGCCTCGGCGGCGTGCGGGCGCTCTTCCATTTCGCTCATCGATTTACGGAGGAAGGAGCGGTGTTGTGTCAGGTAGTCGAGCACCGTGCGGCACCAGGCCGTGAGTTCGCGCTCCGGGTGCACCGGCGTCTCGGGCAGCTCAGGCACCACCGTCGCCTGCGCCTGCCCGCGGGCCAATTCTTCGAAGAGTTGGTCCTTGGAGCCGAAGGTGCGGAACAGGGTGACTTCGTTGACGCCGGCTTCGTTGGCGATGAGCCGGGTGGTGGCGCCGCGGTATCCGTGCAGGGCGTAGACGCGCGCGGCGGCCTCGAGAATTCGGTCGCGAATTTCCATAAGGACCCGGAGGCTAGCGGGTCCTCCAAATGAAAGCAAGTGGGTACTTGCTTTAACTGCGCCGCGTTACCGTTGCGGTTCGTTTGTCGGCTCGGAGCATCCGGTATTCCCGCCAGACGGCCCAGAGCACCACCAGATCGAGCGCGGTGAGTGCCGCGATGGCCAGCGAATGACCAAGGGCCACCCGGTAGCTCTGGTACACGACGAACCCGCCGATGAGCACGAGCGCCGTTGGAAATGCCCACGCCCGCCGGCGAAGGAGGCCGCTCACCACGAGCAGCTTCGCTGCCCCGTGTCCCACCAGATAGAGCGCGGCCAGGAGCGCGAGATGCGCCGACAAGTGCGCGGCGGCGCGCCGCAGCGCATTGGCCACCACGTCACCCGGATCTTCGGACAGCTCATGCGCCGTGAGAAAGCGGATCGCGGCGTTCAGCGTGCGGGGGTCGACGAACAGAAAGGTCAGGCCGCCGGCGACCTCGAGCGCCCCGTCGAGGCCCTTGAGTACGACGCCGGCCGTGAAGACCCGATCGACGACTCGCGCCGAAGGGGGCGCGTCGCCCGCGGCGCGGCTAATCGCCGCCTCCGCCGCCGCGCTCAGTATACACCGGGCACCAGCGCCTTCGTCGTGCGCGCGTACTCGGCGTACTCGGGGAACCGTGCGCGAAGCAGCCCGTCCTCATCGCGCACGCGTACGAGCACAAGCGCCGTCAGGCCCACGCCGATCGCGAGCGTGACGGCTGAGGGACGGTCGGCGATCGCCGCCCAGAAGAAGAGCAGCGCCGCCGCGTACATCGGGTGGCGCACCACCCGGTACGGGCCGCGGCGCATGAGCCCCTCGCCCGCGGGCGCCGGCCCCACGCGGAACGTGCGGGCGGGGAATGACGCGCGGCCCCACAGATTGAGGGCGAGCGCCAGCAGTTGCAGCGCGAAGAACACCGGCGACCGGGCGATCAGACTTCCCATCCAAATCAGCGCCACGAGCGCGACAATCAGCCCCAGCGGGGCCAGCCGAGACATGACCTTCATCCAACGCTCCGGGAATGGGGGGGAGGACCGCCAGCGTCAGTTGTCGTTCGCCTTCACCATCCGCACGCCGAACACCGGCGCCACGCGCCCGTGCGCGGCGGCCTCGAACTTCACCGTGACCGCGTGCTTGCCGCGCGTCAGCGCCGCCGGCAGCGCGTACGTGGTATCAAAGAATCCAGATGCGCTCGCGTCCGGCGTGAACGTCGCGACGGGCGTGCCGTCGACGAGCACGCGGAAGTCCCCCGTCGTCGGCGTGAGGCCGGGGTCGTTGTAGTGCGTGACCACCAGCGCCATGCCGGCGGCCGCGTCCACCGGCATCGTGTACGAGAACCATCCCGGACCGCCGCGCCCCGTGCGTCCGTTGGTGCGCTCGATGGGCCGCGCCGGCGGCTCGCTCCGGTACGCGAACGCGCCGTCGTCGTGGCCGCTGCCCGGGCGGGCGAACGACACCGTGGCGGCTTCGAGCTTCCGCGCCCGCTCGGCCTCCGCGGCCAGGTCAGCCACCCGGGCGTCGAAATCGGCGGGGGTCCACAGGTCGTAATACAGGCTGTAATTGCGCTCGTATGTTCTATAGAAGGGCTTGAGCGCCAGATCGACCGGCGCGGCCGACGGATCTTCCGCGACTCGCGCCACGCCGCGCGCGGTGAAGTTCCCCGGGGTCGACGCATCCGGCAGCAGCCATTCGGCGAGCGGCCGGCCGGCGGCGACGAGCGACGGCACCGGCAGCCGATGCGCGTACCGCTCGCGCTCGTCCAGGCGGGGCCCGTGATCGGCGGCGAGCGCCAGCGGACCCCACATGATCGCCGTGACCTTGGGATTGTCGGGCGTGAATTCGTAATGGAGCGCCTTGGGTAGCGCGAGCTCCACCGAGTCCCCCGAGCGCCACGTGCGCGTGATCTCGACGAACGTGCTCGGGGGCAGCACGCGCGGATCCTGGCTCACCAGGCGGCCGCCGGCGCGGCCGGGCTGCAGACTCGCCAGCGGCGGCTGCGGGACGTCCTGCCCGTTCACCCGAACGCGGAAACCGTCGCCCGCCCAGCTCGGACGCCGCACGGCGAGCGTGAATGCCTTCGGGGCCGGCATCGTGAGCGTGAGCCTGGCCCGGTCGCCATCGGGAAAGCTCGTCTCCTGCGCGACGTCGACGCCCAGCCCCGGCACGTGCGCCGTGGTGGGCGCGAAGACCGTCACGTACAGCGTGTCATCGGTTTCGTAGTACACGCCGTAGCCGTGCAGGGCGTGGTTCTCCATCCCCGTGCCCACGCAGCAGGTGAAATCGTGCTGCATGTCCTGGTATTCCTGCTGCTCGCCCCGCCCCACCGGCACCATGTACGACATGTCGCCGTTGGTGGGGTCGATGGACGCCAGCGCGTGGTTGAACAGCGCGCGCTCCTGGAAATCGGCGTAGAACGGGTCGGGACGCAGCGCGAACAGGCGGCGCGTCAACTTTAGCATATTGTAAACATTGCACGACTCGCACGTGCGCCCGTCGACGCGCGTGCTCCAGCGGTCGGCGGGGCCGAAGTACTCCGACAGCCCATGCCCGCCGCTGGCGTAGGTGTGATGCTGCACCACCGTGTCCCAGAAGAACGACGCCGCCAGCAGATCCCCGGCGTCGCCGGTATACCCGAACCGCTCAGCCGAGCCCACGAGCTTCGGGATCTGGCAGTTGCCGTGCTTGCCGTCGAGGTTGTCCTGCCCGCGCTTGAGCGCGTCGGTGAACGCGTGATGCTCGAAGCGCAGCGACAGCCGCAGCCAGCGCGCGTCACCGGTGTCGGCCCACAGGTCAGCGAGGACTTCGTTCATCCCGCCGTGCTCGGTGTTCAGCATCTCGGCGATCTGCGCGTCGTCGAGGGGCGCGAGAATCCCCTCGGCCCACCCCGCGAACTTCGTCTCGACCTCGAGCGCCGTGGCGTTGCCCGCATGGCGGTACGCGTCGCGGAGCCCGGCAAACGTCTTGTGCACCGTGTACCAGGGCGACCACATCCCGTTCAGATCGAAGGGCTGCGAGCGGATGATGCCGTCGTGCAACTCGCCGAACGCCTTGCGTCCGTTGTCGAGCGCCACGAGGTAGCCGTCGCCGTTGGCATCCTGCACTTCCTTGAGCCCGGCCACCAGATAGTCGGCGCGTTGCTTGAATCGCGCGTCGCCCGTGGCCTGGTACATGAGGCTCACCGCCGACAGATGATGCCCCGCGATGTGCCCCGTGAGATTGTGCCCGTCGCCGTCCCATCCGTCGTAGCCAGGCGCCTTGGGTTTGAGCCCGGCGCGAATCCGGTAGTACGCGAGCATCCGGTCGGGATCCAGCGAGAGCAGGTACTTCATGTCCTGCTCCTGGGCGTTTTTGAGCGGGCCGCCGGTGAGCCGCACGTTGGCGAGCGGCACCGGGCGCGCGCGGAGCATCTTGTCGGGCACGCGCTCGCCGGCGCGCGCCGCGGCGTCGAAGGTAGCCGCGCGGGCGTCGTCGGCTCGAACGCCAAGCGTGAGGGCGGCGGCGGCGGACGCCGAGAGGGTGAGGAAATCGCGTCGCGAAGTGGGCATCGCGGTCAGTTCCGGGAGAGATCGGTCATGGTGACCTTCGCGTTACCAGAAATGCAGACACTTGGCGAATCAGCGGGTGGTAAATCGGCGCATCGTCGCGTTAGGTTGGTTGACAATTCACGCGTGGTGCCGGAGGTTTCGGCGCTTCGCAACCGTCGTCCGCCATGAAATCCTCACACGGGGCCTGGATGCTCACGCCGCTCCGCCGCGCTCTTTCGTCAATCTCCGCTTCGCCAGGGCCGGCCGCCAGCCCCCGTCCACGTTCCGCGTCACGCGGCGCTCTCATGCTCATGGTGGTGATCGGCGCGCTCTCCGCGTGCCGCGCCGATTCGCTGTCCGCTCCGCAGGCGCAGGACTGCGCGGGACAGCCCGGCTGCCGCACGAGTCCGTCGGCGCCCGTGGATCCCACGGTGTTCGCGTCGCTCAGCGACGGCGTACAGCGCCTCGCCCCGTCGCTCGGCACGGGCGCAACGCAGACGGCGCTGACGAACGCGCTGATTACGCTGAACCAGGCGCTCGAAGCGGGCCATGATGCGGACGCGCGCACGGCGCTCGCGGAGGTCTATGGTGATCTCGACCAGCTTCGCGTGGCGGGATCCGACGGAACCCCGGTGGATCTCCCCGATGCGTCGGCCTTGCGCCTCGAGCTCATTCTCGTGGCGAACGCGCTGGGCGTGCACGCCCAATGACCAGGGCATTCTGGGCAGCGGCGCTGCTCGCGGCGTCCGCCGGACCGCTGCCGATGAGCGCGCGTGCGCAGGTGCCCGGCGCCGACGGCCATCCCATGGCGATCATCGCAGGCGCGGGTGGGGCCTTCGCGTCGTCGCAGCCGGGAATTGCGCGGAACACCGGCGCGGCATTCGTGGCCGGCCTCGAGGTGGCACACCTGTGGCAATCCGGATTCGCGCGCCGATTCGGATTCCGCTTCGAGGGTGGACTCGCGTCGCAGCACCTGTCGTCGTCGAGTTCACTGGTCACCGGCGATGTGCAGACCGTATACGCGGCGGCGCTGGGCACGATGGGGCTGCAGCGCGCGGGCCGGTTCCAGTCGTACCTCGTGGCCGGGCCCGTGTGGGGACGTCCCAGCACGCGCCTCGTGCTCGCGTCGCCGTCGTCGCCGACGCCCGGCGCCGCGTTCGCGCAGACCACGCATGAGTCCGTGGGCGGCGTGCTGCTGGGCCTGGGCGCCGGCTGGCGCATGCGCGCGGCGACGCTGCGCGTCGAGGCGCGCTGGATGTCGCTCGCCACGGCGCAAAAATCCACGCAGATCGTTCCGGTAGTGCTGGCGTTGTCGATTCCACTTCCCCGCTGATCGCCGCCGAACGTGGCCGCGGGCTTCCGTCTCCCTTCTTCGTCGAG
The DNA here is from genome assembly GCA_028876725.1 of Gemmatimonadota bacterium. Lineage (GTDB taxonomy): Bacteria > Gemmatimonadota > Gemmatimonadetes > Gemmatimonadales > Gemmatimonadaceae > JAGWRI01. Next base: position 9,221 of record JAGWRB010000119.1, on the reverse strand, counting down.
TTGCTGATGCATCGTCGTTTCTTCCGTTCCGTCGCCGGTGTGGCGGCCACGATCGCCGCGATGGCGGCGCCCGCGGCAGCGCAAACCGGCGCGTCGTCGCAGGCCGCACAGTCCACGGCGCCCGGCGACTCCGTGCTCGACGTGTGCATCGTGCCCGGCAGCGGCACGATGTACCGCGTCGGCGGGGCCGGCACGCCCACGAACTGTTACCAGTCGACGGCCACCCGCGTGTCGCTTCATACGGGAACAGTGATTGGCCCCACCGGGCCGCAGGGCGCCGTGGGCGCCACGGGCGCGACTGGTGCGGCCGGCGCGACCGGAGCCACGGGAGCAACTGGCGCCGCGGGCGCCACCGGGGCGAATGGACCCCCCGGCCCGGCCGGTCCGATCGGCGCGACGGGTCCCGCCGGCCCTGCCGGCGCCACTGGAGCGACGGGAGCCATAGGCGCCACCGGGGCCACGGGGGCGACCGGCGCGCAGGGTATTCAGGGTATTCAGGGCGCCACCGGAGCCACCGGAGCCATCGGCGCGACGGGTGCGCAGGGCGTACAGGGCATTCAGGGTGTTACCGGGGCCACTGGCCCCGTGGGCGCCACGGGCGCGACCGGCCCGACGGGAGTCACCGGCCCTACCGGTGCACAGGGAATTCAGGGCATCCCGGGTGTTACGGGCGCGACCGGAGCGACGGGGATCACCGGGCCCACGGGTGCAACAGGGGCCGCGGGTCCTGTCGGCGCCACCGGGCCCACGGGCGCGACAGGCGTAACGGGCGCCATCGGGCCAGCCGGAGCCACCGGCGCCACCGGTGCCGCTGGCCCGACCGGCGCGACGGGTGTCACCGGACCCACGGGTGCCACCGGTTCCGCGGGCGCGGTTGGGCCGGCCGGTGCCACTGGAGCAACCGGACCCACCGGTCCGACGGGCCCGACCGGCTCGGTCGGAACGCCCACGATCGTCACGGGAACCAGCGTTGCGGTTGCGGCGAATACGGTGGGCACCGCGACGGCGAGCTGTTCGTCCGGCCATGCCGTCGGAGGTGGATTCACGGCCACCGGCTACAACAACACTCTGGACATCCTGAATCTGCAAGGAAGCTACCCGAGCAGTTCGACCACGTGGACGGTGGTCGCGGGCACGTCCAGTGGAACGGGGCTGACGGTCACGCTCACCGCCTACGTGATCTGCGCGAACTAGGCGGGCCCGACTGAATTTTCGGAAGCGCCGCGCGACCTACGGGTTGCGCGGCGCTTCGCGCATCCGGCCGCCGAATTTCTCGGTGGGCGAGCTCAACACGTCGAGCACCAGCGCCACGAGCAGGAGTTGCACGCCCAGGATGATCGGCAGCGCGGCGACGAATACGGTGCCCGCCGTGGCCGGCACGCCGGTGCGCACCGACCGCATCCAGTGCCAGGCGCCGAACACCGCGCCGAAGAGCACGAGCGGAAGCCCTGCGAGCACGCCCACCGACACGACGCCGAAGTCCTGGATCAGGTAGCGCCAGTAGAACCGCCGCGCCATCGCGCCCGCGAGGCGCCAGGGGAACGTGAACAACGCGTGGCCGACGTGCAGTGAACTGGTTTCGTCGCCATACCGCGCCGGCAGCGCGACGTCCGCCACCCGCGCGCGCTCGATGTTCGCTTCCACCAGCAGGCTGGTCTCGAAGAAGTACCGGTCGGCCAGCGCGTCGAAGTCCAGCCGGCGCGCCAGGTCGGCGGTGAGCGCCACGAAGCCGTTGGTGGGATCCAGGACATTCCAGTATCCTGATACCGCCTTCACGCCGAACGACAGCACGGCGTTCCCCGCCAGCCGCGCGGCCGGCATCGCCCGCAAGGCCGCGTGGTGCACGAACCGGTTTCCCTTGGCCAGATCGGCGCGCCCGTCGAGCAGCGGCGCGACGAGCGCGTCCACGTCGACGCCCGCCATCTGGCCGTCCCCGTCGAGCTTCACGACCACGTCCGCCCCGCGCTCCAGCGCCGCCCGCCATCCGGTCTTGACCGCGGCACCCACGCCCGCGTTGCGCTCGTGCCGCAGGTACACCACGCGCGGATCGCCCACCGCCGCCACCGCGCTCGCCACGTCGTCGGGCGACGCGTCGTCCACGCACACGACGAGCCCGCACGACGCCGGCACCGAGCGAATCACTGCTCCGATCTGCGCCGCCACGCGATAGCACGGAATCACCACCGCCACGCGCGGCGTCTCGGCGGCGCTCACGGGCGGCGCCCCGGTGCCGGCAACGCCCGCGCCCCCGGCGGCAGTCGCGACAGAATCCATGCCAGATTCGCCCGCACGCGCGCGTCATTGGGCGCCAGCGCCGCCGCTCGCTCCATCGGCGCGCGCGCCTGGAAGTAGAACCCCAACCGCCCCAGCGACCAACCCAGATTGTCCCACGCCGCCGCATTGGCCGGATCGGCCGCCACCGCTTCGCGATACGCCTGCACCGCCTCGGCGTGCCGGCCCACGTTGGTGAGCGCCACCCCCGACAAGAACCAGCGCTGCGAATCCGACAGACCGGTGATCGCCGCACCATGCGCCGCCTGCACCGTCGCGCGGCCCGCCGCCAGCGCCGCCGCGATCGAATCTCCAGGCGCGAGCGCCAGCACGGAATCCGCCAGCGCCTGCGTCGCCGCGGCGTTCCCGGTCGCGGCGACGAGCAGCAATTGCTCGTGCCGGGCGCCGATGTCTTCCGGACGCCCCGCGGCTGCCATGGCGTACTGCACCAGCGCCTCCGGGCCGCGCCCGTGCTCCACGAGCCAGCGCCCGTAGTAACGGTGCACGTCGGCGTCGCCCGGCGCGAGGCGCAGCGCCGCCACGAAGTCCGACGCCGCCGCGGCCGAATCACCCTGCGCATTCTCGGCGATGGCACGATTGACGAACACCAATGGATACGCAGGCAGCAGCTTGGCGGCGCTGTCGAACATCACGCGCGCCTCGGCGAGCCGCCCCGCACTCATCGCCGAGAGCCCGTAATTCATGAGTCCGCGCCCGTTGGCGGGACTCACACGCACGACGTCGGCCCACAACGTGGCCTCGGTGGCCCACGCCCGATTGCGCGCGCGCGTACCAGCCGCGTGCGCGATCAGCACGAGCGCCGCCCCTGCGGCCGCGGCCCGCGCCGCGACGCGCGGCGACCACAGGCGGCGGCACACCAGCGCCGCGGCCCATACGGCCGCGAGCGTCAACCCCAGGTACGCGAAGAACGGCCGGTGGTCGTTCGTCACCTCGGCCAGCGGAATCACCGTGGCCGGTACGAGGCCCAGCCAGTACCAGGCCAGACCCAGCGCGATGGGCCGAGTCTCGCGACGCCGTGACGCCGCGATCGCTCCCCAAACCGACGCGACGAGCAGCAGCAGCCCCGCCAGCACCCGCAGGTCGAGCGGGGACCCGAAGACAGTCCAGTCGGTGTCGGCCGAGAGACCGGTAGGCACGAAGAACAAGCCCGCGTAGCGCACCCACACCCACGTCTGCGTCCACATGTAGGGCAGGCGCGCGCCGCCCCCATACGTCTGTCCCGCGGGGTTCATCCCTTCCACGAACACGTATAGCACGACCGCGGCCACGAACGCCGGGATCGTCGCGATCACCGCCCGCCGGGCGGCCGTCCGCCGTTCGGGCGTTCGTAACTCGGCCGGCGAGAGCTGCTCCTCCACGAGGAGCGTCCAGCACAGCAGCAGCGGGGCAAAGAGCACCGCCGGGGTCTTGGCCAGCGCGCCCAGCGCCATGGGAATCAGGTACAGGTGCCAGGCGCGCCAGCGTCCGCCGCGCGCATACAGCAGCAGTGCCAGCAACACGCCGATGGCGCTGATCGTCTCCGATCGCGCCGAGATGTAGTTCCCCACCTCGCTGTTGGCCACGTGCAGTGCGAACAGCCCTGCGGCCACCACGGCGGCGCCGGCCGTCCACGCGCGCCCCGCTTCACCCTCGGGGGCGGCGGCACGGAAGAGCCGCACGGCCAGCAACCCCAGCAGCAGCGCCGTGAGCGCCAGGAGCGCAAGCTGCGTCGCGTGGTATGCGCGCGGGTCGAGTCCGTCGCCCGTGATCGCTTGGGCGACCGCATGGTCTACGGCCAGCGACAGGGAGACGAGCGGCCGGTACGTCTGATTCGCCGGCAGCGAGCTGAAGGTGCGCGCGTCGGTGAAGAAACGCGGGGCGTTCCGCAGCGAAGCAATCGCCGGATTGTCGACGATTACATGAGAATCGTCGAAATGAAACGCGTTCCTCCAGGAATCAGCGTACGCGGCGACGAACAGCAGGGCGACCAGGATCGCGGCCGTTCGGGCCATCGAGCGGCCGGGCCGGGCGGGCGAGTCGGGCAAGAGCGATACCGTTAAGGTTGCGCACGGGGCGTGCCCTGCAAATGTACGACGCCTCGCGCTGGCGGGGCATCTCCCCGCGCCAACCTCGCGCCAGCCCGCCGTTGCGGCGATGCGAGCGGCCATCCATCATCAGGGCAGACGCCGGATCGACGCCGCGCTCCGGTGCCCCCGGGCCGCGCGCGACGGAGGAAGCCGCCCTGCCAGACACCGACAATCCACTGCCCGAAGATCTGCGCGCGCGCTTCGTGGCATCGAGCGCCAAGACGGTCGACGCGCTCCGCGCCATTCAGCGGCGGATCGCGCGCGATCCCGGCGAAGCGAGCGCGCTCGACGCGCTGCGGCGCGAGCTCCATCGGGTGCGCGGCACGGCCGGCAGTTACGGATTCGCCGAGGCGAGCCGCCTCGCCGCCGAGCTCGAGCCGCGCGCGGCGCAGTGGGCCGCCGATCCCGCGCACGAGCGCGCCGAACGTTCGGCCGTGCTCGAACGGTTCGTGGACGCGCTCGCCGACGCGCTGCGCGCGCCCGGCGGACCCGAAGCGGGCGCCGGCGCCACGGCCTCCGACGCGAGCGGAGGCTTCGCCCGGGGCGACGAGTGGCGAGGCCTCACCGTGCTCGCCGTGGACGATGACCCGATGGTGCTCGTGCTCGTGCGCGCGCTCTTCACCGGCACCGACGTCGAGGTCGACACGCTCGACGATCCCGCGGGGCTCGACGCCGCGATCGAGGCGAGGCCGCCCTCGCTGGTGGTGCTCGACAACTCGATGCCGGGCGCCAGCGGCATCGAATTGACCCGCCGCCTTCGCGCACGGGCGCCATTTCGCGAGCTGCCCATCATCCTGCTGTCGGGAAGCACCGACCCCGAAACGCGCAGTGCCGCGCTCGAGGCGGGCGCCGACGAGTTCGTGGCCAAGCCCATTGCGCCGGTGGAGCTGCGCGCGCGCATCGCCGACCGCCTCGCGCGCCAGCGCCTGGCGCGCCTGAGCGCGGGACTGCACCCGGCCACGGCGTTGCCGCTGGCCGACCGGCTGTCCGGCGACGCCGACCGCGCCCTCGCCCATCTCGCGGAACGCGCGCTGTCGGCGCTCGTCGTGATGGTGCACCCCGTCGACCCCGCAACCGGCGGTCCTGCCGCCGGCGCATGGATCCGCGAAACGGCGCGCCTGGCGCGCGAGCTGACCCCGCAGATACGCGCTGCCGGCTACACCGAGTCGCTCGCGCTCTGCCTGGTGCTCTCGGCCGACGTGGAACCGGCAACCGCGCGGCTGCGGGAACTCGCGGCGCAGCGGCCGGAGCGCGCGCCGTCGTGGGTCGCGGGATTGGCGCCGGCCGGCTCGGACGCCGGGCGCACCTTCCGCGACCTGCGCCGCGCCGCCGAAGACGCCCTCGATCACGCGCGGCGCGAGCCCGATCATGTCGTGCGCGCGTGGAATCCGGCTGACGCCCTGCAGGCGCCCGACGTGATTCTCGTCGAGGACGACCCCGCGCTCGCCGGCATGATCGAGTACGCCATGCAGTCGGCGGGCGTGACGTTCCGGAGCATCGACAATGGCATGGACGCGCTGGAGCAGTTGCTGCGCTATCGCACGGTGGAACGCCACCCCATCGTCCTGCTGGACGTCGATCTTCCCGGGCTCGACGGCTACTCGCTCTACGACCGGCTGAGTGCCGAGCGCCCCGACGCGTACGACGTCGTCTTCATGACCGTGCACGGGGCCGAGGCCGACCAGATCCGCGCCCTGCGCGCGGGCGCCATGGATTACCTGCCCAAGCCCGTGAACCTGCGCGTGCTGATGGCCAAGCTGTCCACCTGGCTCCAACGAGCGAGACGTCCCACGTGACGCTCGCGCTGGTCCTGGCCGTGCTGGCTCTGGTGCAGGGAGCATTTCTGGTTCTCTTATTTTTGCTGCTCACGGTGCATCGCGCCGCGATGACGCGCCGCCACACCGCGGACGTCCACGCCGGCGCAGCGGTCGCCGTTCCCCTGAACGACTGGCTCGCCGGACGCCGCCCGGTGCACGACGTCGCCGCCGTGCTGGCGGCGCTCCCCGAGGACGACGCGGTGCACGAGCTGCTCGAGGCCGGCGCGCGCGTGCCCGGCCAGCAGCTCGACGAGCTCGCGGACGCCGTCCGCCATGCGCCCTGGGTGGAACGCACGCTGCGCGACGCGCAGTCGCGTTTCTGGTGGCGCCGGCTCACGGCCACGCGCGTGCTCGGCGTGGCGGGCGTGCCCGGCGATGCCGGGCGCGTGATGGCGCTTCTGCGCGACCCGCACCCTGCCGTTCGCGCGGTGGCGTCGGCGGCCGTGCCGCGCGTGGCCGATGCGACGGTCGTAGCCCTGGTCATCGACGAGTTTCCCGGCAGCCCGCCCATCGTCCGCTCGGCGCAGCTCCCCGTGCTGGCGCGCCTGTGGGCGCTGGCGGAGCCCGAGCTCAAGCCGCGACTCGGCTCCCCCGCGCCGTCCGATCGCCTGCGCGCCTGGATCACCGTCGCCGACGCCATCGGCACGCCCGCGCTCCTCGAGTGTGCGCGCGCGCTCACCGCCCACCCCGACCGCGAAGTGCGAATCGCCGCGGCCGGCGCCATGCGCAAGTACTTCGCCCCCGCCGCGCTGCACACCCTGCGGTCGCTGCTCGCCGATCCCGACTGGCGCGTGCGGGCCCGCGCCGCGCAGTCGCTCGGCGTCATCGGCGCCGCCGACGCCGTGCCCGAACTGACGCGCACGCTGCACGACGAGAACTGGTGGGTGCGCTTCCGCACCGGACTCTCCCTGGCGCAGCTGGGCGAAGCGGGACGCGCCGTGCTGCGCCGCACGCGAGGTGAACCCGACCGCCCGGCCGCTGACATGGCGGCCATGATCACCGGGCTCTCGCCCGGCAGCCTGGCCGAACTCTCGGAAGGATGACCATGCATTCCGTTATCGAGACGCTCCTGCACGCGGGCGATGCGCTCATTCTCGTGTACTTCGTGGCGCTCAACAGCTTCTACGCCCTGCTGGTGCTGCTCGCGATTCCCGAGATCTGGCGGCACTGGCACATCGCCGACGACGAGATGATGGGCGGCCTGCTGGGCTCCGACGCCATGCCCCCGCTGTCGATTCTCGCGCCGGCGTACAACGAGGCGCTCACGATCAACGCGAGCACGCTGTCGTTTCTCACCCTGCAGTATCCGCGGCACGAAGTGATCGTGGTCAACGACGGCTCCCGCGACGACACGCTGGCGGAGCTGATCCGGGAATACGATCTGTACGCCGTGCCGCCCACCGTCGTCGGCGCGCTCCCCACGAAGCCGGTGCGCGGCTACTACCGCTCGCGCAGGTTCGCCAAGCTGTTCGTGGTCGACAAGGAAAACGGCGGCAAGGCCGACTCCCTCAACGCCGGCCTCAACGCCGCGCGGTATCCGTACGTCCTCGCCGTCGACGCCGACACGCTCGTCGAGCCCGATGCCCTCATGCGCCTCACGCGTCCGCTGCTGCTGGGCCGGCGCGTGGCCGCGGTGGGCGGCACGATCCGCGTGGCCAACGCCTGCCGCATCGAGTACGGGCGCGTGGTGCAGGCGTCCGTGCCGCGCGGCTGGCTGCCGGGTATCCAAACAGTGGAATACCTGCGCGCGTTCCTGTTCGGCCGCCTGGGGTGGAACCGCCTCGGCGGCAACATGATCATCTCCGGCGCGTTCGGCCTGTTCCGCCGCGAACACCTCCTCGCCATCGGCGGCTACCGCACCACCACGGTGGGCGAGGACATGGATCTCGTGGTGCGGCTCCGCCGGTACCTCATTCGCGAGCGCCTGCCCGACGAGGTCCAGTTCATCCCCGACCCCGTGGCGTGGACCGAAGTGCCGGCCACCGCGGCCGTGCTCGGCCGCCAGCGCGAACGCTGGCACCGGGGCCTCATCGACATCCTGATGCAGAATCGCGGCCTCATGCTCAACCCGCAATTCGGCGCCATGGGACTTGTGGCGTACCCGTATTTCTTCTGCGGCGAGATGCTCGCCCCCGTCGTCGAGGTGGCCGGCTACGTGCTCCTCGTGCTCGGCCTGGCCCTCGGCAACGTGGACCCCACCTTCGCGCCGCTCTTCCTGCTCTGCGCCATCGCCTATGGCGCCCTGCTGTCGTTCTGGGCCATCGCCCTCGAGGAATTCACCTTTCGCCGCTACCAGAGCCGCGCCGATCTGTTCCGCCTCTGCTGGTTCGCCCTGCTCGAGCCGTTCGGCTACCGCCAGCTCAACGTGTGGTTCCGCCTCAAGGCGTTCTGGAAGTACATGCGCGCCGACCACTCGTGGGGCGCCATGCATCGGCAGGGGTTCGGGTCCTCCGGGCAGACCGCCGCATGAGCGCCGCGCGCCGGCTCCGCAATTTCCCCCGGGTGCGCGCCGCGCGTCCGGCGGCCATGTTTCGGCATATGCAAAATTGCATCCGTCCCGTGCCGCGCGCACTGGCCGCCAGCCTGGCGCTGCTCACCCTGCTCGCCGCCGGCGCCCCGCTCGCCGCGCAGGACACGGCCGCGCACTCCTCCGGCCCCGCACCGCGCCGCTGGGTCGGGATCGACGCCGCCTACACGTCGTTCTCGGGCGGATACGACGCGTGGCAGTTTGTGTCGGTGTCGCTCGCCAACCGGTCCGCGTGGGGCACCGCCATCGGCCGAGTGAACTACGCCAATCGCTACGCGACCGGTGGACTTCAGGTGGAAGGCGATCTGTACCCGCGCCTCGGGCCATCCACGTATCTCTATCTCAACCTCGGGTACAGCGGCTCGTCGGTGTTTCCGCAGTGGCGGTCGGGCGCCGAGCTGTTCCAGAGCCTCCCCGATGCGTGGGAGGCGTCGGCCGGCTATCGCCAACTGCGGTTCAACGGCGCGCCGGTCACCCTGCTCACCGGCGCCGTGGGAAAGTACGCTGGCAACTACTGGC
>JAGWRB010000118.1 GCA_028876725.1 Gemmatimonadota bacterium | reverse complement strand
GCCACCGCGCCGGCCGCGGCGTCCGCCACGCTCTTCCGCCGGCTCGGCGTGCTCGTGCCGCTCGGCGCGCGGAGCGGGCGCCGGCGTTTCGGCGGCCGCGGGCCTCGCGCCGTCGCTCGGAGGGCTGACTTCGAGCTGGCCGTTCTCGAGCTTGGTGAGCGTGAGGAGGCCGCGGGCCGCGGCGTCCTGCACGAACTTCGAGAATTTGGAATGGCCCGTGTTCTTCTCGTCGAAGCTGCTGTCGATGTCCTGCATCACCTGCTTGAGGCGATCGGAGCGCATCACGTCGCCGTTGCGCTTCATGCGCGTGATGGCCTCGGTGACCAGCTCCCACGGGTCATACTTGCGCGCCGTCTCTTCCTCGCCGGCCTTCATGAGGCCCGCCAGCGCGTTGTAGCTGTAGTACTCGTCGCAGTTCATGACGAGCAGGTCGCTGGACGACTCGCGGATGCCCACGCCGATGACGTACTTGCCGTACTCCTTGAGCTTGATGACGAGGCTCGAGAAATCGGAGTCGCCGGAGAGCAGGATGAAGGTCCCGATCTCGGGGCGCGTGAACACGAGTTCCAGCGCGTCGATGGCGAGGCGGATGTCGGTGGCGTTCTTCTTGGACGACCCGTAGGCCGGCGCGAAGATCAGGTCGATGGACGCTTCGGTGAGCGGGACGATGTACTGGGGATACCGGCGCCAGTCGGCGTAGGCGCGCTGGACGGCGACCTTGCCCTTGATGATGTCGGAGCCGAGCAGGTTGCGCAGCTCGTGGCCAAGGTCGGAACGGATCCCCATCGTGACGTTGTCGAAGTCGATGAGGAGCGCCGCGTTGGGCGCGTGCAGCGGAACGGCGGAAACGGCGTGCGGCTGGACCGTCGCGGCCTGCGGGCCGCGGTGAACGAGGGCGCCGTGCGAGCGCGTAGGCTCGCGGCGCTGATTACGAGGGTTCATGCCCTTCCCTGTGTCGAGTCCACGGAGGACTCGTGGCGGTTGTTGGTTCGACCGCCAGGCGCCCGGGGCAGATCGTCCGTTCAGTGGTGCACAGACGATCGTCGCCGGACAGCGCCCGTCGATCGGCACGCGACCCACCGGGACCGTCCATTGAGGAGCGGCGCCACGACGGGTCTCGCTTTGGAGGGCGCGCCGTGGGGCGCCGCTCTCCCGGCAGGCGTGCGGCTGCCGTGGTGCCGTCCGGTCCGCGAACCGCGCCACCGCTCTGACGGTGGAGTGTGCGGAGGACCGAACGCCAGACCTCAAATGTATCGCGTAACTGGATGCGGGGAAAGAGCGTGCGGGTGGTTGGCCGTGCCCCGGACCTGTATGTTTGGAGCGAAACCGGCGCGACGTGCTCGCGTACGGAGGGAGGGCGTGTGAAGCGAATCGGGTTTCGCAGCCGGCTGTTTGTCATCCTCCTGTCGTTCGCCCTCGTGCCGTCCGCGGTGCTGGCGACCGGCTGGTTCGCGACGAGCCGGTACGCGTTCTCTCTCGTCGGGGCCACCACGGCCTGGGACAGCGTGGCCGCCAGCGGGGCCCGCGCCATCGCCGCCATGCGATCGGAACCGCTCACCCCGGCCCAGCGAAAGGCCATCAACACGCACGAACAGCGGCTCCACGACAGCCTGGTGCAGTCCAAGCGCGCGAGCTTCGTCTTCCAGCGGGCCGTGTACGTGGCCGGCGCCGCCATCCTCCTCCTGTCGCTGGGCGTCGTGGGGCTCGGCGCCTCCCGGGTGGCCGGACATCTGAGCCGCCAGCTCAGCCGGCCGCTCATGGAGCTGATGGGGTGGACCGAACGGATCGGACGGGGCGAGGCCCTGCCGGCCACCTCCACCACGCGAGGCGCGCCGGAGTTCGAAGTGTTGCGGGCGCGGATGCGGACGATGGCCGACGAGATCGATCTGGGGCGCGCCCGCGCGCTCGAAGCCGAGCGTTCGGCGGCGCTGCGCGAAGCGGCGCGGCAGGCGGCGCACGAGCTCAAGAATCCGCTCACGCCCATTCGATTCGCGGTGGCCCGGCTGCGCCGCGACGCCCCGCCGGAACTCGGGGAAACCGTGGAAGTGCTGGCCACGGAGACCGCGCGCCTCGAGGCCCTGGCCCGCAACTTCTCGCAGTTCGGCAAGCTGCCCGAGGGCCCGCGGTCGCAGGTGGACATGGGGGAGCTGGCGCGGTACACCGCGCGGGCGTCGGTGCCCGACGGCATGCCGCTCACGATCGACGTCGACGACACGCTGCCGATGGTGCTGGGACATCACGACGCGCTGCAGCGTGCGCTGAGCAACGTCGTGCTGAATGCGGTGGACGCGTGTCGCGAGGCGGGCGGCGGCGCGATCGCCGTGCGGGTGAGACCGGCGGCGCTGCGCGGGCAGCACGCCGTCGCGGTGGAGGTGCACGACACGGGGCCTGGCATTCCGCCCGACCGGCTGGCGCGGATGTGGGATCCGTACGTGACGTTCAAGGCCGGGGGCACCGGGCTGGGGCTCGCCATCGCGCGGCAGACGATGCTGGCGCACGACGGTGACGTCACGGCGGAGAGCGCCCCCGGTGAAGGCACGACCATACGATTCGTCATTCCGGTTGGGGACGAGGCGCCGGATGGAGCAACGACACCCGCAGGCGCGAGGAGCGAGGGATGAGAGCGGAAGACATGATCGTGGCCCTTGGCGGGCTGTTGCTGGTGGGCTACGTGTTTCGCAGCATCGTCGGCCTGATCAGCCGGCGGCTCGACGCGAAGTCGGCGCGCGCGCTGCCGCCGGAGGCGGATCAGCGGCTGGCGCGGATCGAGCAGGCCGTCGACGCGATCGCGCTGGAGGTCGAACGGATTTCCGAAGGACAGCGGTTCACCACGCGGCTGCTCGCCGACCGCGCGCAGGTTCCCACGGCGTCCGCGCCCAAACCCCCGGTGCAATCATGATGCCCGCGATGCTGCTGCAGCAGGTGATCATCCCCCCTGGCATTCCCGACAACGCGATTCCGATCATCGGCATCGTGTTCGGCACGATGATGATCATGGTGCTCGGCCTGCCGATCATTCGCGCGATCATTCGCGCCGTGGAGCGGCGCACCTCGCCGCCGCCGGCGCCCGCGCTGCCGCCGGACATCGCCGCCCGGCTCGACCGGATCGAGCAGTCCGTCGACTCGATCGCCGTGGAGATCGAGCGGGTGGCCGAGGCGCAGCGGTTCCTGACCAAGCTGCAGACCGAAGCGCGCGCGCTGCCCGGATCGCCGGCCCAGCCGCCGCGCTGACCGCACCGCCGCTGCCATGTCGAGCGTTCTGATCATCGACGACGAACCCAACATCCGCCGGATGGTGGGCGCGCTGCTCGCGGCCGAGGGGTTCGAGGTGCGCGACGCGCCCGACGGCGCGACCGGCGTGCGGCGCGCCGCGGAGTCGGAGCCCGACGCGATTCTGCTCGACCTGATGATGCCCGGCGAGCTGGACGGCATGGCCACGCTGCACAAGCTGCGCGAGGCCGCGCCCGACACGCCCGTCGTGATGATGAGCGGCCGGGCGGGCCTGGGCGACGCCGTGAAGGCCACCAAGCTGGGCGCGTTCAACTTCCTGGAAAAACCGCTGAGTCCCGAGGGCGTGCTGCTGGCGCTCGCGTCGGCCATCGAGCTGCGACGGGCGCGGCGCGAAGCCAAGGCGCTGCGCGCCGAGGTGGGACTGAGCGGCGAGATGGTGGGCACGAGCGCCGCGCTGCAGCAGGTGCGCGCGATGATCGCGCGCGTCGCGGACACCGACGCCCGGGTGCTCATCACCGGGGAGTCGGGAACGGGCAAGGAGCTGGTGGCCGCGGCGATCCACGAGGCGAGCCCGCGGCGCGACAAGCCGTTCGTGCGCGTGAACTGCGCGGCGATTCCCCGCGATCTCGTGGAGAGCGAGATGTTCGGCCACGAGAAGGGGGCATTCACCGGCGCGTCGGAGCGGCGCATCGGACGATTCGAGCTGGCCAACGGCGGCACGCTGCTCCTGGACGAGGTCGGCGATCTGGGCCAGGAAGCGCAGGCCAAGCTGCTGCGCGCCATCGAGGCGAAGGAGATCGAGCGCGTGGGCGGCGGAAAGCCCATCCGCGTCGACGTGCGCATCCTCGCGGCGACGAACAAGGATCTCGCGCGCGCCGCAGCCGAAGGCACGTTTCGCGAGGATCTGCTGTCCCGGCTGAACGTGATCCCGCTGCACGTGCCGCCGCTGCGCGAGCGTCCCGACGACATTCCGGCGCTCGTGCGGCACTTCTCGCGCCTGCACGCCGCGCGCGCCGGCCATGCGGCGCCACGGTGGACCGACGACGCGATCGCGCTCCTCACGCGCTATCGCTGGCCGGGGAACGTGCGCGAGTTGGCGAACGTCGTGGAGCGGCTCGCGATCCTGCACGCCGGCGGCGAGGTCACGGCCGACGACGTGCAGGCGGTGGTGGTCATCGGGCGCGATCCGGGCGCCGCAGCGCCGGCGCTGCCCGACCCGTCGCGCCTCACGCAGCCGCTGAGCGAGACGCTCGATGACTACGAGCGCACGCTGATCACCCGCGCGCTGTCGATGGCCGGCGGGAACGTCGCCGAGGCGGCCCGCCGGCTGCAGACCGACCGTCCGAATCTTTACCGGCGCATGCGCCGGCTCGGCATCGGCGGCGGCGGAGAATGACAGGGGCGCCGCGCCCAGCGAGCCGTGCGCCTCACGGGGGGTGCGCTTTCGGCGCGCCCGGCACGACATTACGGGGTATGCTCATGCGACGTCTCGCCCTCGCGCTCGCGCTCGTCGTGCTTCCCGCCGCGGCGGCCGCTCAGGGCGCCGACACCACGCTCGACCGCGACGTGCTTCCGCGCGACGTGGCACAGGAGGTCGTGCGCCTCTACAACACGCCGAGCACCGCCCGCACGGTGGGCGCGTTCGCGCTGCCGGCGGGCCGCGTCGTGAGCGGCGACGTCGCCGTGCTCGAGGGCCCGGTGACGATCGCGGGGCACGTCAGCGGGACCGTGCTCGCCGTGAACGCCGACGTGTCCCTCGCGCCATCGGCGCGCATCGACGGCGATCTGCTCGTCGTGGGCGGCACCGTGCGCGGGCAGAGCCTGGCGTACGTGGGCGGAGAGATTCGCATTTACCGCGACCGGCTGCGGTACACGCGCGACGGCGAGCGCATCGTCGCCGATTCGGCCGGCCAGGGCGGCGAATCGTGGTGGCGCCGCTTCGAGCCGCGCCGTACCGCGAGCGGGAGCAAGATTCAGGTGGCGAGCGCCGGCGCGTACAATCGCGTCGAGGGGCTGCCGGTGAACCTCGGCCCGCAGATGTACCGCGACTTCGGCGACGGCAGCGCCCGGCTCGACGCCTACGTGGTGCTGCGCACGGCGAGCAGCTTTCGGGACGGCGCCAACGACGTGGGGCACAACCTGCGCGGCGAGCTGCGGCTGGGGAACGGCCGCGGCGTGCTGGTCGGGGCCAGCGCCTACGATCTCGTGTCGCCGGTGGAGTCGTGGCAGCTCAGCACGCTGGAAACGGGTCTGGCGGCGGGGCTCTTCCGGCGCGACTACCGCGATTACTTCGGCCAGCGCGGCGAGCGCGTGGAGGCGGGGCTGTTCGACGGCCAGCGCGCGACGTTCACGCTCTCGTATGCGGACGAGCACTGGTCGCCGCGCCGGGCGCGGAACGCGTGGACCCTGTTCCGTCCCAACGCGCCGTGGCGCGCGAATCCGGTGTTCGATGACGCGCACCTGCGCCTGCTGAACGCCACGCTGCGCCTCGACACGCGCTCCGACGTGGACAACCCGTGGGCCGGGTGGTACGTGCTCGCCGACCTTGAACATGGCAGCGGGCGGATGGACGCCCTTGGCCCATCCACGGAGCCGCGCGCGTACCCCGCCGGCCGTGCGGCGCGATATGACCGGGGATTCCTGGACGTGCGGCGCTACAACCGGATCTCGCGGCATGCGCAGCTCAATCTGCGCCTCGTGACGGGGGGCTGGCTGGGGGGCGATCCGCTGCCGCTGGAGCGCCGCCTGTCGGTGGACGGGTACGGCGCGCTCCCGGGCTTCGAGTTCCGCACACCGCGCGGCGGGGACGACGTCGCGACGTGCACCGCCGGGGCCGGGCCGCCGGGCTACCCGGCGCAGTGCGACCGGATCGCCCTCGCGCAGGTCGAGTACCGGAGCGAGCTGCACGTCCGGCTGTTCGACTGGGCGGGCGACGACTGGGTGATTCCGCATCTCAACGCCGACGGGGCGTGGGTGCTGTTCATGGACGCGGGGCGCGGGTGGATGGTGGGCGATTCGTCGGCGCCGATGACGTACAGCCGCGGCGTGATTCCCGACTTCGCGACGTTTCGCACGGACATCGGCGCCGGGCTCGACTTCGACGTGCTGGGCCTGTACGTGGCCAAGCCGCTGTCGAACGGCGGCCTGCCGGCGCGGCTCTTCGTGCGGCTCCAGCACCGATTCTAGCCGTGCGTGCCCTCTGGCGGGTGGTGCTCCTCGTATTGGCGGCGGCCGCGCCGCTCTGGGCGCAGCGCGACCCCGCGGTGCGTGTGGATCTGGTGCGGGCCGCGGGGCAGCCGGACGTGCCGGCGGTGAGCGTGTCGCACGCCCTCGACGATCCGCAGCTGCAGGAGCTGATGCGGAACGGGTTCGCCGTGGCGCTGCACTTCCGGCTGGAACTGTGGCGCACCGGCGGCGTGTTCAACGATCTGGAGAGCGCCACGCAGTGGGACGTGAAGGTCCAGTACAATCTGGATCCATACGGAAAAGCATATAACATCGTGCGCCACCACGGGAACCAGATCGAGGATTTCGGCGCCATCCGCAGCCTCGATTCCACCGAGGCGCTGCTGGCGCGCCCGTACCGGGTCCTCCTGCCCCCCCGGCACCCGCACGCCAAGTACTACTACAACGTGGTGCTCGAAGTGGAGGCGCTCAACGCCAACGACCTGAGCGAACTGCAGCGGTGGCTGCACGGCGATCTGCAGCCGGCCGTGCGGGGCAAGACGAATCCCCTGTCGGCGCTCAAGAACGGCGTCGGCCGCCTGCTCTCCCGCATGCTCGGGGGCACCAAGCGCAGCTACGAGGCCACGTCGCCCACGTTCGTCGCCGACGGCGGGTGAGCCCGCCGCGGCGCCCGCTCAGGCCTGCGCCGCGCGGTGCTCCAGGCGCTCGATCTGATGCAGGACCGCATCGCCGTAGAAGGTGCGGATGTAGTGCGCCTGGATCGGCGTCAGCTTGCGGACCGCCCAGCTCAGGTGGACGAAGTGCGGCTCCACCGGATGCGTGAGCGGATGCATGCCGATCTCCTCGGGCATGCGGTTGCCCTTGCGGGTGTTGCACGAGCTGCACGCCGCCACGACGTTGGTCCACTCGTTGGTGCCGCCGCGCGAGAGCGGAATGAGGTGGTCGCGGGTGAGCGACTCGCGCGGCTTCAGCTCCATGACGTGGCGGCCGCAGTACTGGCACTTGTACTGGTCGCGCGCGAACAGGAACGTGTTGGTGACCTGCCGGCGGAAGCGCCGCGGCACGTGGATGAATTTGGTGAGGCGGATGACCACCGGACGCGGCATGGTCAGCCGCTCCGAGCGCACGACGCGGTCGTGCTCGGCCTCGACGATCTCGGCCTTGCCGTCGATCACCAGACGCAGGGCGCGCTTGAGCGGCACCATGGTCAGGGGCTCGAACGAGGCGTTGAGCGCCAGGCAGCCGACGATCACCCGCGCCTCCCGGGCATCGCGTGCGCCGCCTGGCGCCGGCGACTACTCATCGGGCCGCCCCGGCCGCCGCCGGCACGTGTGTCAGCCATCCGTGCGCGTCGGGCTCGCGCCCGTGCACGAGGTCGAGATACAGACGCTGCAGGCGCTCGGTGACCGGCCCGCGCTTCCCCGCGCCCACCGGCATGCGGTCGACGCTGCGAATGGGCGTCACCTCCACCGCCGTGCCGCAGAAGAACAGCTCGTCGGCGATGTACAGGAACTCGCGCGGCAGCAGCTCCTCGCGGACCGGAATCCCAAGATCGGCCGCCAGCTGGATGATCGCGTCGCGGGTGATGCCCGGCAGGATCCCGGCCGACAGGGGCGACGTGTACAGCACGCCGTCGCGCACGGCGAACAGATTCTCGCCGCTGCCCTCGGAAACGAATCCCGACGCGTCGAGCATGATGCCCTCGGAATACCCGTCGGCCTTCGCCTCCATCTTGGCCAGCTGCGAATTCAGATAATTGCCGCCCGCCTTGGCCATGGTCGGGAACGTATCGGGCGCGGCACGCCGCCAGCTCGACACGCGCACGTCCACGCCGTTCGCCATGCCGTCGTCGCCCAGGTAGCTCCCCCACTTCCAGGCGATCATGAACACCTCGGTGCGCGCCGAGTTGCCCAGCACCCCCATCTGCTCTCCGGTGCGGATGACCACCGGACGGAAGTAGCACTCGTCCAGGTCGTTCGCGGCGATCGTCTCCAGGCAGCCGTCCACGAGCTCGTCCACCGAATACTGCATGGGAATGCGGTAGATCTTGCACGAATCGATGAGCCGCCGCATGTGCTCGCGCGCGCGGAACACGGCGCCGCCGGCGGGGGTCGCGTAGCACCGCATCCCCTCGAACACACTGGAGCCATAGTGCACGACGTGGCTGATCACGTGGATCTTCGCGTCGTCCCAGTTCACGAGTTGACCGTCGCGCCAGATCTTTTCCGTGCGTCCGGTCGTCGCCTGACTCATGCGCGCGCTCCTGTAGACGTGTGGTCCCTCTATGATAAGCGGTGCACCACGCCAGCCGCTAGCCGAGCGCGCGGCTACGGACGTTCCGCGAGCCAGCGCTGCAGCGCGTCGGCGGTTTGCTGGACACGCCCGGCGAGTCCCGGATCGCGCGCCACGAGCGCGCCGTCCTGCACGAGCACGCGCCCGGCCACGGCCACGAACGCCGCGGGCACGGCGTGCAGGGCAAACACGACCGCGCTCTCGATGTCGTGCACGGGGCCCAGGCGCCCGTCCAGCGGAAACGCGGCCAGATCCGCGGCCTTGCCCGGCTCGAGCGAGCCCACCGTGTCGTCGATCCCGAGGGCGCGCGCGCCGTCGATCGTCGCCAGGCGCAGGGCCTGCGCCGCGCTCACGGCGTCGGGCCGCCGCGCGCGCGCGCGCTGGTGCAGCGCCGCCAGCCAGGCCTCCCCGAGCATGTGCATCCGGTTATTGCTCGCCACCGAATCGGAACCCAATCCCACGGGAATGCCGGCGTCCAGGAACTCGGTGAGCGGCGCGATGCCGTGGCCGAGCTTGGCGTTCGACGCCGGACAGTGCGCCACCGAGCACCCGGAGGCCGCGATGGCGTGCACGTCGCTCTGGTCGGCGCGCACGCAGTGAATGAGCAGGGGCTGGGCGTCGAGCACGCGGAGGCCCCGCAGCAGCTGGATCGGGCTCCGCGCGCGCGCTTCCACGCGGATGCCGCGCTTGACGAGCGCATCGGCGAACGGTCCGCGCGCCTCGACCACGAGACGCTGCTCGGACTCGCTCTCGGCGATGTGAATGGCGATCGGCAGCCGCGCCTGGATGGCATAGCGCGCCGCGGCGGCGAACAGCCGGTCGCTCACCGTGTACGGCGCGTGCGGGGACACGCCCACGCGCACGAGCGCGGTCTGGCGCGGCAGCATCGCGTCGACCTTGTCGCGCAGCGCGCGCATCGCGTCGTCGCAGGTGGCCGGCGCGGGGCCGAACACTTCCTGATACATGATCCCGCGCACGCCGCGCTCGAGCAGGGCGTCGAACACGACGCCGGAATCGCACGTGTCGGCGAAGGTCGTGGTCCCGGCGGCGAGCCCCTCGTCGATGCCGTGGCGCGCCGAGTCGAGGAGCATGTCGCGGGTGAGCACGTCCCCCCGGGCGTTCACGAGCTGGCGGATCCACGCGTGGAACTCGAGGTCCTCGAGGAACCCGCGCATCGCGGTGAGCTCGAGATGCGTGTGCGCGTTTACGAGGCCGGGCATGAGGACCATGCCGTCGAGATGCACGTCGTCGCCGGCGGGCGCGTGCGCCGCCGGGCCAACGTACGCGATGCGGCCGCGCGACACGGCCACCACGCCGCGGCGAATGGCCGGCGCGGTGATGGGCAGCACCCAGTCGGCGTGGTAGCGAATCACCGGCGGCCGCGGGGGGTGGTCG
>JAGWRB010000117.1 GCA_028876725.1 Gemmatimonadota bacterium | reverse complement strand
GAGCACCACCGACGCTCCGTCCCCCGCCAGACGCTCGGCCAGCGCCGCCCCAATCCCGGCGCTGGCTCCCGTGATCACGACGACGCGATCGCTCACCGCGCGAATGCTCCGCCCGCTCAGGCCGTTTCGAGCTTCGCGTCGAGCGTCATCGGCACCGCCGACAGCGCGCGCGACACTATGCACCCCGTCTTGGTGTCTTCGGCGAACTTCTTGAACTCGGCCTCCGACACGCCCGGCACCACGCCGCGCGTCACGAGATCGATGCCGCTGATGGAGAAGCCCGCGTCGCCCTTCGTGAGATGCACGGTGGCGGTCGTGGTCACGCTCGTGGCGGGATGTCCGGCGCGCTCGAGCGCCGCAGACAGCGCCATGGAGTAGCAGCCCGCGTGCGCGGCGCCGAGCAACTCTTCGGGGTTCGTACCGCCGCCCGATTCGAACCGGCTGGCGAACGAATAAGGGCCGCTGAACGCGCCCGAGCCCACCTTGAGATTTCCGTTGCCGCCCTTGAGCCCGCCGTTCCAGCGCGCTTCTGCCTTGCGATCCATGAACGTCCTCCGTCGTGAAATTGCGGTCGCTGCCGGCGCGGGAGGGGGCGCCACAGCATGAACTCGCCGTGCGATGCGATGGTTCGCATACTAGCATGCGCCCCCCATCGAAGTCGAGGAGGGCGCATGGCACGATGCCGCGGGCTTCAGGGCGTCGAGTCGGACTCCCAGCTGCCGTACACCGGATTGGGCAGCACGAAATACCGGCGGCCAAAGAGCGCGAGCGCCGACGAGTCGGCGCGCGATGCCTGCGTGAGCCGCGGGAAATCCTGGATGTTGTCGCCCACCCACGCCACCACGTCCAGCGCCGGCAGCGTCGGGGAGGCGGTGCCGCGCTCCACGGCCTCGAACCGCGGGTTCTTGTCGCCCGGCCCGGGAGGCTGGCAGAGCACGAGGTCCGCCATGACGCCGACCTTCCGCAGGTTGAGGCGCGTCGGCGCGCAGAGCGAGTCGGCGCGATTGGTGACGATCACCACGCGCCCGCCGAGCGCATGCACGCGTTGCGTGAACGCCACGGCACCGGGCACGGCGCCGGCGGCGGTGTCCCGCACCCACGCCGACCAGCTCGCCTCGGTGTACGCGCTGTCCACCGCCGCGCGCCGCACTTCATACATCGAGTTGTCGAGCACGGTCTCGTCGGCGTCGAGGATGACGCCCCACGCAGCGCCGGACATCGCCGGCGCGAGCTGCTCCACGCGCGCCGTGGCCGCGGCGTACGTCTCGCGCGTGAGCGCCCGGTACTCGGCGGACCTCCGCATCCACCGGAGGGCGCCCGACAGGGGGCGCCCCACCGCGGGCGCGGGCGCCGGCGACGGCTGCGGCGCCGAGCTGCACCCCGCCATTGCCACGAGCCCCAGCACGGCGGCCATCCATCGTCTCTGCATGCGTTCTCCTGGCGGCACGAGGCCGCCGGCTATTTGACGACCGCGCTCGAAATCACCGTCCAATCGTCGGCCGAGTGGCCGGCGGCGAGATACCGGTCCATCTCCGCGGCGGCCGCAGGGATGAACTTGAGCGGCACCCCGCCCCGATCGGCGGCCTCCATCATCAAACGCGTATCCTTCCGCGCCATGGCCAGGTTCCACGACGGGTGCGCGAAGTCGGCGTCGAGCATGCGCTTCATGCGGGCGGGGAGCTGCGCCCCCGGGTTGAACGATTCGAACAGCCCGGCCACGTCGCCCGCGGGAATGCCCATCGCCTTGCCGAGCGCAAGCACGTCGGTGGCGCCCGCCACCATGGACACCAGGAACAGATTGCCAAGCAGCTTCATGCCCGCCGCGCGCTCGGGAATGGGACCGAAGTACAGCAGCCGGCCCGTCATCTTCGACAATGCGGGCGCCAGCTCGTCATAGAGCCCCTTGTCGCCCGACGCGAGCATGAACCCCGAGGCTTCTCGCGCGTTCTGCGGGCCCATGAACACCGGCGCGTGCTGGAAGCGCATGCCGCGCTCGGCCCACCGCGTCACGCGCTCCGCGGCTCCAGCGGGCGACGTCGTGGTGTGATCCACGATAATCTGCCCCTTCGCGAGGCCAGGGCGCGCGGCCTCGAGCACCTCGTCCACGGCCCGGTCGTCGGACAGGCACACGTGCACGCGCGCCGCGCCGCGCACCGCCTCCGCCGCGTCGGCCACTGCCGTCGCGCCGCCGGCCTCGAGCGCGCGCGCCTTGTCGATGGAGCGATTCCATACCCGCACGGTCTCGCCGCGCTCCAGCAGCGCGTGCACGAACCCGGAACCAAGCAAACCCGTCCCCAGCCACGCGATCATGAGTCCCCTCTCTCCGTTGAGTGCCGTTCTCAATCTGATGTGGACGGAGCTCCAACGGCACCCGGGGCGGGGATTCTTGCGCCTTCTGAGCGGGTGTTTCAGCCGCTGGTGGCGGCGCGCCGGTCGCGGGCGTTCAGGTACAGCGCGGCGCCCACCACGTTGGCGATCACCACCACCGCGATGATCTTGGCCGCGAACGACACCCAGCTCGTCACGTCGATGATGGGGAAGATCGAGAGTACGATGTACAGCAGCGTGACCGCGAACCCCGACACCGATGCGAGGCGCAGCCAGAGCGGCGCGCGGCGGAACGACCGCAGGCCCACCAGCGGCAGCGCGAACATCACCAGGTAGCAGAACGCGTAGAGAATCCCGGCCGCGTTGTCCAGCAACTGGAACGCCTCCTGCAGGCCCACGCCGATCAGGCTCAGCACCCCGAACACGAGCGTCACGGCCCCCACGAAGAGAATCGAGTTGAGCGGCGTCTTGCACTTGGGGTGCAGTCGCGTGAACCAGGGGGGAAGCAGGCCGTCCCAGCCGGCCACCATCGGCAGCCGCGCATTGGCCGCGAACAGCAGGTTCACGTTGGCCACGTGCCGCACGAGGAGGAGCAGCGTGAGCACCGGCACCAGGTACACGGCCCAGCCGAAGGAGCGCAGGCCGTAGGTAAGGGCCTGGGGGATCGGCGCGATGAGATCGATCTTGCCGGCCGGCGTGGCCGCCAGCACCGCCCCCGTGCCGAGAATGAACATGAGCGCGATGACGGGCGTGGCGATGAGCACCGAGCGGCCGATGGCCTTGCCGGGGTCTCGCGTCTCGCCGGCCAGAATCGCGACGTACTCGAACCCCGTGAGCGCCCCGAGCGCCATCTTGCCGAAGATGTTCACCGAGAGGAGCGTGGCCTTGGGCATCGCCGCCGCGAACGGCCGCGGATCGGCCACCGTGTGGTGGGTGAACGCGAACAGGGGCATCAGCACCAGCGCGCCGAACGTCAGCAGGTGCGCCAGCCCGCCGGCGTCGTGCACCCACTTGCCGATGCGCAGGCCGAAGCTCGATACCAGAATGATCATGGCCACCACGATGCCCGTCATGGCGCCGTTGTACCACTTGGTGCCGGTGATCCAGTGTGCCTGCGGCCCCAGCACGTAGCTGAACGTGTCGGCGATCACCACGCCGTACGACGAGAGCAGGATCAGCGCGAACACCCACAGGTTCCACGCCACCATGAACCCCAGCCCGTCGTTGAACCCGATCTTCGCCCACTGGTACAGCCCGCCCTCGAGGGGCATGAGGCGGTTCAGGTGGATCACCACGGCGGCCTGCGGCAGGTAGAAGAGCGCCATGGCCAGCAGCCAGAAGACGATCTGCTGATGCCCCAGCATCGCCGCGGTGCCGACCCACTGCGCGCCCACGATGAACATCACCTGCGTGAGCACGAGATCCCACAGCCCGAGCTCTCGCTTCAGCTCCGCACTGTGGGACTGGACGTCGCCGGCCTCCTGCGCCGCATCGGGGGTCTTCCGGTGGGAGGTCACGCGCCTACGGTACCACGCGAAGCGGCCCGGCGGAATACCCGCCGGGCCGCTCCGCACATCATGAGTTCGGCCGGCTCAGCAGCCCGGCACCGCGAGCGCCTGGTGCGGCCCCGCGACCGGCGCCACGCCTGCCTTCACCAGCTCGGCGTTGAACGCGGCCAGGTCCTTGCCCGTCACCGACCGCCAGCGCTGTGCGACGGTCTTGAGCTCCTTGCACGCGGCGGTGTACGCCCCGCGCATCGCGGGCGTGGGCGCCATGTCGCCGCCGTCGAGCAGATCGAGCTGGCGCAGCATCGACCCGTTCACGCCCTTGAAGTTCGGCGGCCCCGCGGGCCCGCGGCGGAAGAACCCGCCCCGCCCGCCTCCGCGGTTCAGATCGCCGCTCACGGAGTCGAGCTCCGCGGCGAACGCCTTGGCCGCGTCGGCCACCGCGCTGTTGCTCCCCGCCTGCTCCACCGCCGATTTGAGCGCGGTCACCTGGCCGTAGCCGTCCCACGCCTCGCGCGCGCCGTCGTACGCCTGCAGCTGCAGCGCGAACTGCGCGCGCACCGCTGCGTTCGACGCCGGCGAACGCGGATCGTTCACCACGGTGAGCGACTGCGTGTACGACTTGCCGTTCACGGTGAGCCGCACCGTGTACGTGCCCGGCGGCGCCAGCGGCCCCTCGGGCGACGCCGGCGTGAGCTCCGGATTCGCGTTGATCCCGTACGAATGGGAGAACGCCGGCGGATCGTCGTACCGGAGATTCCAGTTCACGCGATTGAGCCCCACCTCGGTGGGCATGGGCCGCGGCACGGCGAGCCAGAAGCTCGGCTCGGGCGGATGCGACGCCTCCTCCACCGGCGTGATCGGGGCGCTCGACAGGTGGCGCACCACACGCCCCGACGCGTCGAGCACGTCCAGCGAGATCTCACCCGACGGCGCGGCACCGAGCGAGTAATAGAGAATGGCGCCGTCGGGCGGGTTGAGCGAATGCGGAACTTCCGGCGGGAAGGGCGTGTCCTGATTCACGTTTCGCCGCACGCGCACCGCCTGGGCCGGCTTGAACAAATGCGCCGGCTCCTCGGCCACCGCCGCCGTCATCTGGCGAAGCGGCGAGATGTCGTCCAGCACCCAGATCCCGCGGCCGTACGTGCCCACCACGAGATCGTTCCCCTTGATCACCGCGTCACGGTACGACGTGAGCGGCAGGTTGAGCTGCAGCGACTGCCAGTGATCGCCGTCGTCGAACGACACGTACATCCCGCTCTCGGTGCCGGCGAACACGAGCCCGGCCGCCTTGGTGTCGGCGCGAATCACGCGCGCGAAGCTCCCATTCACTTCATCGGTGGGGAGCCCGTCGACGATCTTCGTCCACGTCTTGCCGTAGTCGCGCGTGCGATAGAACGCCGGCGCGAAGTTCCCCACCACGTGGTAGTCCACGGCCACGTACGCCTCGCCCGCGTTCACGTGCGACGCGTCGATGGCGTCGAGATCGGCGTGTGCGCGGTCGGGCAGGTCGGGGATGCTCACGTCCTCCCACGTCTTGCCTTCATCGCGCGTGAGCTTGATGAGCCCGTTGTTCGTGGACACCCAGATCATCCCCCGCGACACGGTCGACGGCGAGATCGCCTCGATGAGCCCGCCCGGCGGCGGACCGCCGGCGCCTCCCCGGCCGCCGCGCCCGCCCTCCGCGTTCTCCGCGGGAGGCGTCACGCCCTTGGGGTAGCCAAGATCGGGACTCAGCTTGCGCCAGTGCGCGCCCCCGTCGGTGGTCGCCATCAGATACTGGAAGCCGGCAAACAGCTCGTGCTGGTTCCACGGCGCCCAGATGAGCGGATTCGACGACGTCTGGCGCAGGTGCAGCGACGGGTCGACGCTCGGGCTCACGTTGATGACCTGCTCGCTCGGGTACGTGATCTTGAGAATCCCCGAGCCGCTCGCGTACACCTCGTTCGGATTGAGCGGATCGGGCACGATCGTGCCCCACTCCCAGCCGCCCACCGGATTCCAGTCGAGCGGCGTGATCTCGCCGAAGTTGCCGCGGCTCCGCACGCGAATGGCGCCCGCGTCCTGCTGCGGCGCGTACACCCAGTACGGATACGAGTTGTCCACCGACAGGTGGTAAACCTGCTCCGTGTTCTGATTGTACCACGTGCTCCACGTGCGCCCGCCGTCGAGCGACACCGTGCCGCCCTGGTCCATCCCCAGCAGCATCCGCTGCCCGTTGGTGGGGTCGATCCACAGCTGCTGCGGATCGTCGCCGCCCGGCGCGCCCTTGAAGCCGGTGAACGTGTTCCCGCCGTCGCGCGACACGTAGCTCGAGGTATTGATCGTGTACACCACGTCGGGGTTCTGTGGATCCACATAGACGCCGCAGTTGTAGCCGCCCTGCCCGTTGCGAATGCGCGCGTCGTCGGCGTCCATCTGCCGCCACGTCTCGCCGCCGTCATCGGAACGGTAGAGCCCCCAGTTGCCGATGATGAACATGCGCTGGCCGTCGGTGTGGTTCGCCACCGCCACCGACGTGCGCCCGCTCAGTTCGGGGAGCCCGTGGCCGCTGATCTCGTGCCAGGTGAGCCCCTCGTCGGTCGACTTGAACAGGTGCGTGCCGTTGGGCCCGCCGAACGCGCCGCGCTCGGTGGACCCGGGCGCCACGTAATGCTCGTCGGTGGTCGCCAGAATCACGCTCGGCTTGTCGGGCGCATACGTGAGCTTCACCGCGCCCACCTCGTCGCTCACGTACAAGGTCTTGGTCCAGGTGCGGCCGCCGTCGGTGGACCGGAACACGCCGCGCTGATCGCTCTTCGCGTGCACGTTCCCCTGCGCCGCGACCATCACGAGGTCCGGGTTCGACGGATCGACGATGATCGAGGGAATCTGCTTGGTGGCGTCGAGTCCCACGTGCGTCCACGTCTTGCCCGCGTCGGTGGACTTGTAGACACCGTTCCCCTCGTTGATCGCCCCGCCGGTGATGATGTCCCCGGTGCCCACGTAAATGACGTTCGTGTCCGAGGGCGCGACGGCCACCGCGCCCACCGACGACACGTCCTTCACCTGATCGGTGAAGACCTGCTCCCAGGTGATGCCGGCGTTGGTGGTCTTCCACACGCCCCCCGATGGAGAGCCGAAGTAGAACACCCCGGGCTCGCCGATGGCGCCGGATACGGCAGCCACGCGCCCGGCGCGCAGCGGTCCGATGCTGCGCCACACCAAGCCCGACAGCATGTCGGGCTTCACCGGCGGATGGCCGGGGGTGCGGGCGCCGATGGTCGTGAGAGCAGCGGCCGCCAGGGCAAACCCGGTCCAGCCGCGATGCGAGAACGCGCGCTTCAACATGAGAATTCGGCTCCGAAGAGGATTGCGGTGTGGGGCTAACGTTAGAGTTCGCGCGCGCCCCGGGACAAGGGAACCGCGAAGATCGCCTCACAAAGAAATTCCTTACAATTCCGCGCGCGCCGGCGCGGCGCCCCCTGGCCCCCCATAAATTCCGCGCGTGCGCTACCCCCTCCCGCTCTTCACGCCGCTTGTGGCGGCCGCCACCGCGCTGGTCGCCGCGCAGACGTTCGCCGCGGTCGTGGTGCTGCGGCGCCTGCTCTCCGGCCGGCGCCGCCCGCCCCCGGTGGCCCCACGTGACGATGGACCGGCGGACGCGGTGACGGTCGTCGTCCCCACGTACAACGAAGCCCGCCGCCTCGCGCCCTGCCTCGCCGGTCTCGCCCGGCAGAGCGACGTGCTGGCCGAGGTGCTGGTCGTCGACAGCCGCTCCACCGACGGTACGCGCGCGTTGGTCGAACGCGCGGCCGAGCGCGACGCGCGCATCCGACTGCTCACGGATCCGCCCCGCCCCGACGGGTGGATCGGCAAGGTGTGGGCGCTGCAGCACGCGCTCGCGCGCGTGCGCACGCCGTGGGTGCTGGGCGTCGACGCCGACACGGTGCCCGCGCCGGGACTCGTGGGGGGCGTCCTCGCCGCCGCGCTCGACGGCAGCTACGACGTGGTCTCGTTCTCGCCACGGTTCGTGGGACTCGCCCGCGGCGAGCGGTGGCTGCAGCCCGCGATCCTCGCCACGCTCGTGTATCGCACGGGCGCGCCGGGGAGCGACGACCCCGAACGCGTGCTCGCCAACGGGCAGTGCTTTCTCGCGCGCCGCGACGTGCTCCTCGCCGCCGGCGGCTACGAGGCGGCCCGCGCGTCATGGGCCGACGACGTGACGCTCGCCCGCGCGCTCGCGCGCCGCGGCGCGCGCGTGGGATTCCTGGACGGTGCGCGACTCTACGACGTGCGCGCCTACGCGTCGACGCGCGAGATGTGGCGCGAGTGGGGACGCTCAGTGGACCTGCGCGACGCCACCACGCCCGCACGGCAGTGGGGCGACCTCGCGGTACTCGCGCTGGCGCAGGCGGCGCCTCTCTGGGTCGCGATCGGCGCCGCCTGGTGGCTGGCGGCGGGATCCGCCGCCGCCCGCCCCGCGGCCGCCGCCCTGCTCGGGGTAAACGCCCTGCTGCTCGGCGTGCGCGGCGCCCTGCTCCGGGCCCTGGCCGGATCGTACGCCGAGCGCGTCGCGCTGTTCTGGCTCTCGCCGCTGGCCGACCCGGCCGCGGTATTTAGAATATTCTTATCGACCGTGCGCCGCCAGCGCCGCTGGCGCGGGCGCGCCTTTCCCGGCGCGGCCGGGGATCACGAGTAGCGCCGGCCGTTCGGGACCGGGCACCACGCGCTCCAGCACCTTCGCCGAGTTGAGCACGCCGGGCACGCCGCCGCCGGGGTGCGTGCCGGCGCCCACGAAGTAGAGGCCGGGCACGTCCGGCGAGCGGTTGTGATACCGGAAGTACGCCGACTGCCGCAGGATCGGCTCGGGGCCGAACGCGGCCCCGTGGGCCGACCGCAGGGTGTGCTCGAAGTCGTGCGGGGTCATCGTGCTCACGCTCACCAGGTGCTCGCCCAGCCCGGGGAGCAGGCGCCGTTCCAGCGAGCTGAGGATGCGATCGAGGTAGCGGGGCGCTTCGCGCTCCCAGTCGAGTCCGCTGCGGGTATTCGGCACCGGCGACAGCACGTAGAACGCCTCGTGCCCAGGCGGCGCCATCGACGGATCGGAACGCACCGGCGCATGGAGGTACAGCGAGAAGTCGTCGGCCAGCACTTTGCGGCGGAACACGTCGTCGAGCAGCCCCTTGTAGCGCGGGCCGAGCACGATCGTGTGGTGCGCGAGCTCGGGATACGTGCGCGACGCGCCGAAGTACGCCACGAACAGGCTCATCGACTGCCGCGTGCGCGCTACCGCGCGGTCGGTGTGACGGCGGCGATGCCGAGGATTGATGAGATGCGTATAGACGACCGAGGGATCGGCGTTGCTGACCACCAGCTCGCAGGGGATCCGCGCGCCGCCGGCCACGCGCACCGCCGTCGCGCGCCCGTTCACGACTTCGATTTCCTCCACCGGGGCGTTGAGCCGCACGTCGACCCCGATCTCGTGCAGCAGGCGCACCATCGCGGCGACGATCGCGCCGGTGCCGCCGCGCGCGAAGTGGACCCCCCACTTCCGTTCCAGCCAGTGGATGAGCAGGTAGATGGACGTCGTGTCGAAGGGGTTGCCCCCCACGAGCAGCGGCTCGAACGAGAACGCCTGCCGCAGCCGCTCGTCGCGGATGTAGCGCGACACGAGGCCGTACACCGAGCGATGGCTCCCGAGCCGCACCATCTGCGGCACCACGCGGAGCATGTCCGCCACCCGGTCAAAGGGCCGGTCGGCGAGCTGGGTGTACCCCACGTCGAAGATCCGCCGGGCATGCGCAGCGAGCCGGCGGTAGCCGTCCACGTCGCGCGGCGAGAGCGCGGCGATCTGCGCCATCAGCCGCTCGTCGTCGCCCACGTAGTCGAAGGTGGCGCCGTCGGGAAAGAGAATCCGGTAGAACGGATCCACCGGCATGAGGTCGAAGTAGTCGCGCGGGTCGCGTCCCACGAGCGTGAACAGCTCGTCGATCAGGTAGGGCGCGGTGATGACCGTGGGGCCGGCGTCGAACGTGAATCCGTCGCGGCGAAACACGCGCGCACGTCCGCCCGGCTGATCGAGGGCCTCGAGCACCGTGACGTCGTAGCCCAAGGCCCGAAGGCGAATGGCCGCCGCCAGGCCGCCGAAGCCGGCCCCGATCACCACGGCGCGCGAACTGGTCCCCTTAGTCACTGCTCTCACCTCACCAGAATCGGCGCCGGGTGACCCTTCAGAGGGCCGCTGACGGACAACGGTCGGTATCTCCTACGTGGCAAAGTATCGCTCATCGTCTATGCATTGTCAAGGTTCTATCAATGATCTGCTTGACAATTGCTGGACAGTAAGCCAACCTTAGGCATCCGACACCACCTTCACCACCCCTCCGGAGGCCGCTTGGCTACCCGTCCCCCACTCGCCACACCCGCGTCCCCGGCCGCCCGCGCCGAGCGCTCGACGGCCGGCCCGTGGGCGCGCGCGGCCCTCCAGTTGTTCGCGATCTTCACCGCCGCGTCGATCGCCGGATACGCGATCTTCGCGCGCCATCCGGGCCTGCTCGCTGGCCGGCCCGCCGCCCTGCGCGTCTACGGCGTCGCGTTCACCTTCTTCCCCCGCGCCCACATCCTGCTCGGCGCCCTCGCGCTCGGCGCACTGCTCGTGGCCCGCGCGCGCTGGCGGTGGACGGGCGCGTTCGCGGCCGTGTACGGGCTCAGCCTGGTCAGCGAGCTCCTGGGCACCACCGTCGGCCTTCCCTTCGGACCATACCGGTACACTGATGGGCTCGGCCTCAAATGGTTCGGCCACGTTCCGGTGCTCATCCCACTGAGCTGGTTCCTCATGGCCCTGCCCAGCTACCTGCTGGCGCGCCGTCTGCTCGGCCCGCGCGCTACGCCGGCCAGGCAGATCCTCCTCGGCTCGCTCGTGCTCATGAGCTGGGATCTCGCGCTCGACCCCGCGATGAGTCAGGTCACCAGCTACTGGGTCTGGGGGTCCACGGGGCCGTACTACGGCATGCCCTGGCTCAACCTCGCCGGATGGTACGTCACCGGGCTCGCGCTGATGGTGGCGCTCGGGATCACCCGCGCGGACGCGTGGGGCGACGCGCTTCCCGTGGGCTGGCTCGCGCTCTTCTACCTGCTCAACCTGGCGCTTCCGCTGGGGCTCATCCTGGGCGCCGGCGCGTGGGGCGCGCTGTTCGCCACGCTCGGCGCGCTCGCGCTCTGCGCGGTCGCGGGACGCTG
>JAGWRB010000116.1 GCA_028876725.1 Gemmatimonadota bacterium | reverse complement strand
TGTGCGTGAACGGCTTCTGCAGGAACGCCGTCTGGCCGGTGGCCAGGCCGTGCGCGACCACGGCCTCGTCGGTGTACCCCGACAGGAACAGCACCCGCGCCCCCGGGTGCCGCGCGACGACTTCCTTTGCGAGCTCGGGGCCGCTCATCCCCGGCATCACCACGTCGGTCACCAGCAGGTCCACCGGGCCGGTGTGCGACCGGGCCAGGGCGAGTGCCTCCTCGCCGTTCGCACCCGCGAGCACCGTGTACCCGCGCGACTGCAGCGTGCGGGTGAGCAGCGCGCGGATGCCATCCTCGTCCTCGGCGATCAGCACGGTCTCGGTGCCGCGCACGTCGTCGCGACGCGCGCCACCGGCGAGGGGCGTATGCGGCGCGTCGTCCACGCGGGGCAGGTAGATCTTGAACGTCGTGCCCTGGCCGGGCTCGCTGTAGCACCAGATGTACCCGCCGAGCTGCTTCACGATGCCGTACACCGTCGCGAGGCCGAGCCCGGTGCCGCGATCGCGCGGCTTGGTCGTGAAGAACGGCTCGAAGAGGTGCGCCTGGACTTCTCGGGACATTCCTTCGCCCGTGTCGCTCACCGCGATGGCCACGTACGCGCCGGGCGGGATCTCGAAGTGGCGCTCGGTCACCGCTTCGGTCAGGTCCACGTGCGACGTTTCGATCGTGAGGCAGCCGCCGCGGGGCATCGCGTCGCGGGCGTTCACCGCGAGGTTGAGCAGCACCTGCTCGAGCTGCCCCGCGTCCGCCCGGGCGATGTCCGCCGCGGCGCTCGTCACGACCCGGGTTTCGACGTCCTCCCCGAGCAGGCGCCGCAGCATACGTTCGATGCCCACCACGAGCTCGTTCACGCTCAGCGGGTGGATGGAGAGCACCTGGCGCCGGCTGAACGCCAGCAGCTGCCGCGTGAGATCCGCGCCGCGCTGGGCGCTGCGGTAGATGTCCTGCAGCTCGGCGCGCAGCGGGGTCTCGGCCGCCTGCTCGTCGAGCAGCAGCTCGGTGGTCGTCAGGATCACCGTGAGGAGGTTGTTGAAGTCGTGCGCGATGCCGCCGGCGAGGCGGCCGATGGCCTCCATCTTCTGCGCCTGATGGAACTGCTCCTCCAACCGGAGCCGGTCGGTGACGTCTTCGATAATCGTTTCGATATACGGCTCCTCGTGCTCCGACTCGCGCACGAGCCGCCCGCTGAACCGCACGGTGATCAGTCGGCCGTCGCGGCGTTTCCATTGCAGGCGGTCCATGCGGGCGTACCCGGCCGCGTGGAGCTGCCGGAGCCCGAGTTCGCGGTCGGCCGGGTCGGCGTACAGGTCGAGGATGTCGGAGCCGATCAATTCCTCCGGCCGGTCGTAGCCCAGCATGTGGGCGACGGCCGGATTGGCGTCGAGCATACGGCCGTCGAGCGTGCTGAGCTCGATCCCGTACGGCGCCTCGTGGACCAGCCGGCGGTAGCGCTCCTCCGAGCGGCGCAGCGCCTCCGCCGCCCGGTGGCGCTCGGTGACGTCGTTGGCGACCACGAGAAACGCCGCGCGGCCGTTGAACAGCAGCGCGTGCGCCACGATCTCCGCCTGGAGCGCGCTGCCGTCCTTCCGGACGTGGCGCCAGACGCCGCGCGACTCGGGCCGGTCGGTCATCCTCGCCACCGACGCCTCGAGCCGCACCACGTCCTCTTCGGGGCGGATGTCGCGCAGGGTCATGGCCAGGAACTCGTCCCGCGTGTACCCATACTGCTCCACGGCCGCCTGGTTCACCGCCAGGAATCGGAGGGTGGTGAGGTCCACGACGTACAGCGGCAGCGGCACCGATTCGAAGATGCCGCGATATAATTCCTCTGATGCCGCGCGCTGCGCCAGCGCGTCGTGCACGCGCTGCCGCATGGCGTCGAACGCCCGTCCCAGCCGCTCGACCTCGTCCCCGGTGTCTCCCGGCGCGGTGGCCCGCGGGCCCGGCGCCGCCATCGATTCCGCGCCCTCCGTTAACCGCGACAGCCGGCGCGTGAACCGCCGGCTCAGCAGCCATGCGCCCACGAGTCCCACGAGAAGCGCCAGCGCGTCGATCCAGAGCAGGTGCCGCACGTCCAGCAGCACCGGTGCTCGCACCGAGTCAGCGGGGAACTCGACCACCACCGACCATGGCGTATCGGCCACCGGCGCCGACACCGCAATCACGCGGCCGACGCTCGCCCGGCGATAGTCGTGCAGGCCCGGCGTGTCGACCACGGCCAACGGCGGCGGCACGGCAGGGCCGGAAAGATTGGTCCAGGTCGAGTCGGCGGTGTTCCCAACGTACACCTGCCCCCCCGTCCCGATGAGCCGCGCCACCTGCGTGCGCGACGCGGGACGCGAAATCAGACGGCGCCAGAGCACGAGATACCCCGCGGTGCCGGCGTCGCCGCGCACGCGCATCGCGACGGCGTACGTCGCGCCCCCCTGGCGCTGCCGAAGGCGCCCGACCGCGGCCGAGTCGGAGGTGTCGGCACGCGCCAACAGCGCAGGGTCGAGCAGCGTGTCGGCGCCAGAGTCGACGCCGATCACCCGCACGCGCGTTGCGCCGCTGCGGTCGCGCAGCTCGACGGCTGCCGTTTGCGGATCGCCGGCCAGTCGGCGCAGCCGTTCGAGCAGTTCCGGCGGGGCAGCGGCGGACGGTTCGGTGAGCAGCGCGGCCGCCGCCGGGTCGGCGGCCACCGGCGCCATCGCCTCGGTGAGCTGGAGGCGCAGGCGGGTGAGCGTCTGCACGAACTCTCCCGCCACGTTCGTGAGCCGCTTCGCGGCCTCGGCGCGCTCCTCTTGCATGTGCCCGTGGTAGTCGCCCCAGGTGTTGAGCGCGACCACGCCCACGAGCAGGGCGCCGATGAACAGCGGAAGTTTGACGGCGATCGACAGCCCGCGGCGCGGGCGATCGTCGGCGGGGCGCGCACGGCCCGCGGAGGGAGAGGCGGTCACGCCTGTACGTTCTAATCTCGTTGTTGAAGGCGCAAGAAGGGCCGCCGCGACGGATGATCACGGCGGCCCTTCCCAACTCCGCACGCCCGCCGGCCGCGGGACCGGCCTATCGCATGCCGGTTTCCCAACCGGTGAACGCCCACACGTCGGCCAGCTGCGCGATGCGTTTATCCGTCGGCATGTACCCGTGGCTCGTCTTCGTTTCCACGCGAATGAGGATCGGCCGCTGGCAGCTCTGCGCCGCCTGCATCGCCGCCGTGAACTTGAACGAGTGGCCCGGCACCACGCGGTCGTCGTGGTCCGCCGTCGTCACGATCGTCGCCGGATAGCACCGCCCCGGCTTCGCGTTGTGCACGGGCGAGAACTTGATCAGGTACTTGAACTGCGCGGCGTTGTCCGACGATCCGTATTCCGGCACCCATCCGATGCCCGCGCTGAACTTCTGGTACCGCAGCATGTCCATCACGCCGGCGCCCGGATACGCGGCCGCGAACAGCTCGGGGTGCTGCTCCTCCGTAGCGCCCACGAGCAGCCCGCCGTTGGAATAGCCGTGAATGGCGAGGTGCTTGGGCGACGTGTACTTCTGCGCGATCAGGTACTTGGCCGCCCACGCGAAGTCGTCGAACACGTTCTGCTTCTTGTCCAGACGCCCCGCGTGGTGCCACGCTTCGCCGTACTCGCTCCCGCCGCGAATGTTC
Source organism: Gemmatimonadota bacterium (assembly GCA_028876725.1). GTDB lineage: Bacteria > Gemmatimonadota > Gemmatimonadetes > Gemmatimonadales > Gemmatimonadaceae > JAGWRI01. The sequence continues at coordinate 39,800 of JAGWRB010000116.1, read as the reverse complement.
GCCACGGCATAGATCCCGCCGTGCTCCAGCCACACGGCCACGGTGGGGCTGTAACTCGGGAGCGTGGCGATGTCGAACCCGCCGTAGGCGTAGAGGATGGTGGGGTGCGAGCCGTCGAGCACGGTGCCCTTCTTCATCGTGATGAACATCGGCACGCGCGTTCCATCCTTGGACCGATAGAACACCTGCTTGGTCTCGTACGGCGCGGCGTCGAACAGCGGGTGGCGCGCGAGCGGGCTGAACACCGTCGTCCGCTTGGTGGCAAAGTCGTAGTGATACACGGTGGTCGGCGCCAGGTACGACGCAAACGAATAAAAAATCTCATCGCGCCCGGCGCGGCCGCTCAGCCCCTCCACCGCGCCCACGCCCGGCAGGGTCACCTGGTCCACCATCGCCCCCGAGGCGTCGTACATCCGCACGTGGCTCTGCACGTCTTCCAGCGTCTGCACCACGATGCGGTCGCCGGCCACGAGCGAGGCCTGAATATTGTTCTTCGTTTCCGGGACGACGGTCTTCGCGTGCGCGAGGGAGGTGTCGGGGAGGGTCATCGCGATGATGCGCCGGTTCGGCGCGTCCTTCGTCGTCTGAATGATGACTGTGTTGCCGATGTTGCCCACCACGGCGTATTCCGCGTCGTCCGACGTATTCACCGGGTGGATGGCAGCGCCCACGTCGGGGCGCATCGGGTCGCCGAGGTCCGCGTAGTAGAGCAGGTTTTCGGGATTGGTGCCGTGGTGCAGGGCAATGAACAGGTAGTGGCCGTCGTCGGTGACCGAGGCGTCCTCATACCAGTCGGGGCGGTCGGGCCGCTCGTAAATCATGCGGTCCTGCGAATCGGGCGTGCCCACGGCGTGATAGTAGATCTTGCCGTTCACCGCCGCGGCGGTGAGCACCTGGCCGGCGGGCGGGGCCGGGAAGCGCGTGTAGAAGAATCCCCGGCCATCGCGCGTCCACGCGATCCCCGAGTACTTCACCCAGTGCACGGTGTCGGCCAGATCGCGCCCCGTGCGCAGCTCGCGCACGTGCAGCTCCTCCCAGTCGGAGCCGCCCACCGAGAGTCCGTAGGCCAGGTACGCGCCGTCGGGTGAAGGGGCGTACGACGACAGATCCACCGACCCGTCGGCGGAAATCGTGTTGGGATCGATGAGCGTCTGTGGCGTCGCGCCGACGTCGGTTTGCTCGTAGAGCACCGACTGGTTCTGCAGCCCGGAGTTCATCCGGTAGAAGAGCCGGCCCGCCACCCGGTCGGGGACGCCGATGCTCGGCGTATTCCACAGCTGCGTCAGCCGTTGCCGGAACACCTCGCGCAGCGGAATCCGGTCGAGATACTGGTAGGTGACCGCGTTCTGCGCCTCCACCCATTTCGCGACCTCCCGCGAGTTCTGATCCTCGAGCCAGCGGTACGGGTCGGGCACCTTGGTCCCGAAGTAGTCGTCCACCACGTTGTCCTTGCGGGTGACGGGGTACTTGGGCGGCTGCTGCGCGCCGGCGGCACTGGCGGTGAACAGCGCCGCGGCCAGGAATACGAGCGTGAGCGCGACGTGGCGCATCGGGTGGAGCGACATCCGAGTGACTCCGTGGGTTGGACCCTGTATTCTCTGCACTCCGGGCGCGGCCCGCCAGTCGAGGCGTCCCGCGGGAGGTGCTGGCGCCGCCGCGCGCGGCTAGAATTGGGAATGCTCGACTCCCTCCGCCGGCGCATTCCGCCGGAGCTGGCCGTGCTCACCGCGCTTTCGGCGCTCACCCGCTTCTGGGCGCTGTTCACGCCGCGTGTGCCGATGTTCGACGAGACCACGTACCAGAAATTCACGGCCGACTACCTCGCGCACGTGTTCTATGTGGACGTGCATCCGCCGCTCGCCGAGCAGCTCTACGCGCTGTGGGCGCACCTCTTCCATATCTCCGCGGCCTCGCTGGCGCACCCCGATCCGGCTCCGGTGATGCGCGTGCTCCCGGCGCTGGCCGGCACGTTCGTGGTGCCGGTGCTCTACCTGCTGTTGCGGCAGCTCTCCGCGCCGCGCCGCGTCGCGGCGTTCGGCGCGGCGCTCCTGCTGTTCGACAACGCGCTCGTGGCCGAGTCGCGGATTCTCGTGCCCGACAGCATGCTGCTGTTGTTCGCGCTGTCGGCGGTGACGGCATTTCTGTCGGCGCGGCGCCGGGCGGGCGGGGCGCGCGGGCGGCGTCTGGGCGCGGCGGCGCTGTTCGCCGGGCTGGCCGTGGCCACCAAGTGGACGGGGCTCTCCGCGCTCGGGATCATAGGACTCATATGGCTGGTCGACGCCTGGCGCGCCCGCGATGGCTGGGGGCGCGCGGCGCGCGAGGGCGCCCTGCTCGTCGGGATCCCGGTGGCGCTCTACCTCGCGGTGTTCGCCGTGCACTTCGCGTGGATGACGCACAGCGGCCCGGGCGACATGTGGATGTCGCCGCGCTTTCGGGCCACCCTGGCCGGCGACCAATTCTACAAGCCCGGCGCCACGATGCCGTTCTATGCGCGGTTCGCGGAGCTCAACGTGGTGATGCGCCGCGCCGACGCGTTCTTCGTGGGCAAGGAGAATCCGGCGGCGTCGCCGTGGTACAGCTGGCCCGTGATCCGCCACCCCATCGAATTCTGGGCGGGCGAGAAGCGGCCCGACGGCCGCCAGGGGGCGGTCTTCCTGGCCGGCAATCCCGTCGTATGGTACGGCATCCTCATCGGGCTCGGCGCCGGTCTGCTGGGGCTCGCCTGGCGGCGCCGCGACTTCACCGCATGGCGCGACCCGCTGGCCGTTCTCGCCGTGGGCTACGTCGCGAACTTTCTCCCCTTTGCCTTGATCCGCCGCCTGATGTACCAGTACTCGTACTTCATGGCGCTCGCCTACAGTGCGGCGCTCGCGGCGCTGGCGGTGGGGATCCTCGCCGGCTGGGCGGCGGCGCCGGTCGACGCCGGCGACCCGGGTTGGCGCTTCCCGTCGCGGCGGTCGGCCGCGCTCTACTGGGGGCTGCTGGCGGCGGTCATTCTTGGATTCATATACTATTCGCCAATCACCTACGGATGGCCCATCAGTCCCGAAGCGTTCCAGATGCGCTTCTGGCTCATCCAGCGGCACTTCTGACATGACGGCTCCCACGGCCGAGCGCCCGCGCTGGCTCACCAAACACGTCTTCCTGCAGGCGCTGGAATGCCCGCGCCGCGGCTGGCTGCTGCATCACGCCGCGCGCGGCGAATCGATGCCGGGGCTCGGCGCGCAATTCCGCCTGGCCCAGGGCAACGACATCGGCGACCGGGCCCGGGCGCTGTTCGCCCCCGGGGTCGATCTCCGCGGACCCGCGACCCCGGCCTGGGTGAGCGAAGGCGCCCGCTGCCTCGACGATCCGTCCACGGCCACGCTGTTCGAAGTTCCGGTCCTGGCCGGCCACGCGATGGCGCGTCCCGACGTGCTGGTGCGCGACGCCGGCGGATGGCGCGTGATCGAGGTCAAGTCCGCCAAGACGGCCAAGCCGGAACTGGTTGATGACCTCGCCTACACGGTGGCGGTGGTCCAGGCGGCGGGGCTCCCCGTAACCGGCGCCGAGCTGGCGCTGGTGAACCCCGACTGGCGCGTCGACAACGGAGCGCCGCCTGTCGTCCGCCACGACGTCTCCGACAAGGCGCTCGCCCGGGCCGGGGAATTCGCGCCCATACTAGAAACGATATACTCCGCGGTGTCGGCAGACGCCGCCCCTCCCGCCATGCTGGCCGCCGTGTGCCGCAACTGCGACTTCCGCGGCGTCGACTGCTTCGTCGACGGCCCGCGCGATCCGGTGTTCGAGCTGCCGGGCATCCGGTCCCGAAAGGTCGATGACTGGATCGCCGGGGGCATCACGCGCATCGTCCACGTGCCGGAGTCCGAGAAGCTGACGCCCGTGCAGGCATTCCACCGGCGCGCCGTGCTGGCCGGAGACCTGGTCACGGACGCCGCCGGGCTGGCGCGCCTGCGCGACGTCCGTGAGCCCGCCGCCTATCTCGACTTCGAGACGCTCTCGCTGGCGCTCCCCCCGTTTCCCGGCGTCGCCCCCTACGACGTGCTCCCCATCCAGTACTCGCTCCACCGCCGCACGCCGGCGGGCCTCGAGCACGCCGAGTGGCTCCTCGATCCCGCCCGGCCGGATCTCGAGCAGTTCACCCGGCGCCTCCTCGACGCCCTCGCCGGCGCGGCGTCGATCGTCGTCTATTCGTCGTTCGAGCGCCTGCGCCTCGAATGGCTCGCGGCCCGCTATCCGCAGCACGCCGACGCGCTCGCCGACGCCGTGGCCCGGCTGGTCGACCTGCTGCCCATCGTGCAGTCGGCGGTCGCGCACCCGAACTTTCACGGCAGCCTGTCGATCAAGAAGGTGCTGCCCGTGTTCGTCGACGAATCGGAGCTCACCTACCGCGGTCTCGAGATCGCCAACGGCGACGACGCCACCGGCGCGGCGGGGCTCCGGGCCATGGGGCGCATCGCCGACGCCGAATGGGATCGCTGCCGCGCCCAGCTCCTGGCGTACTGTCGGGTCGACACGCTTGCGATGGTCCGGCTCCACGAGGCCCTGCTGGCGCTGGCCCCGTAGCCCGGGGGGAACGCACCCGCGTTTGCCGGAGTATAATTCAACGTCGCCGAGTCCCCCCCGGGCACGCCGCTTCCCCACTCTCATGAATTCCCTCACGTCCCCCCGCGCACCGGCCCGGCGGCGCTGCGACACAATGCGCGGCGCGCGCGTCCTGTCGCGGCTCGCCATCCCCGCGCTCGTTGCGATCGCCCTCGACGCCTGCGGCGGCGCCAAGTCCACCGGCGTCACCGCGCCCCCCACCGGCGCCATCGCATCCATCACCGTCGTGCCCGCGACCACGTCGCTCATCGTGGGCGACACGCTGCGTCTCGTGGCCACCGCCTACGATGCGAAGAGCAACATCATCACCACCGACACGGTAGCGTGGGCCAGCAGCGACTCGTCGGTGGCGACCGTGTCCGACTCGGGAACGGTCACCGGACTCGCCTCCGGCACGGCGAACATCTCGGCGACGAGCCACGGAATCACGGCGTCGGCCACCATTACCGTGACGCCGCCGCCCACCAAGCCGTTTACGTCGGTCACCGCGATCGCTGCCGGCTTCGCGCACACCTGCGCGCTCGGCGCCGGCGGAACGGCGTACTGCTGGGGGAGCAACACCTCCGGCCAGCTCGGCAACGACACGACCACGCTTTCGCCGTTCCCGCTCGCCGTATCGGGAGGCCTCACGTTCACATCCCTCGCCGCCGGCTACGGACATACGTGCGGCGTTACGGGTGCCGGCGTCGCCTACTGCTGGGGCGACAACGCTTCGGGAGAGCTGGGCGCGACGACCACCGCGTCGACGAGCGGGTCGCCGGTGGCGGTGAGTGGCGGCCTCGTGTTCCGCGCGGTGAGCGCCGGCTACGCGCACACCTGCGGCGTGACCGCCGACGGATCCGCGTACTGCTGGGGCGCCAACGAGAGCGGCGAACTCGGCAACGGCACCGTGGGCGGAAATAGTTCGGCGCCCGTGCTGGTCGCGGGCGGACTCACGTTCGCGTCGGTGAGCGCCGGCGGGGTGTTCACTTGCGGCGTGACGACGGCCGGCGCCGGTTATTGCTGGGGCTCCAATGCGTACGGCGTGCTCGGCAACGGCGGCACCAGCGACAGCGACGTGCCGGTGGCCGTGGCAGGCGGACTCAACGTGGCATCGATCAGCGCCGGTGTGTACCACGCGTGCGCGCTGACCACGAGCGGCGCGGCGTACTGCTGGGGCGAGGCCGACAACGGCCAGCTCGGCACGGGCCTCACCTCGCTGAGCAGCAACGTGCCGCTGGCGGTTGCCGGCGGACACACGTTTGCCTCGATCAGCGCGGGTCAGCTCAGCAGTTGTGCTGTCAGCGGCACGGGCGCGGCGTACTGCTGGGGCGCGGGCAGCTTCGGCGATCTCGGTGACGGCGCCACGGGGCAGGCCACCACGCCGCAGCTCGTGAGCGGCGGCGCGGCCTACAGCGCGGTGAGCACGGGGATCTCGTTCCACGCATGCGCGCTGGATACCTCGGGGGCCGCGTACTGCTGGGGGTACGACAACAGCGGCGAGCTCGGGACGGGAGGCGCCGGCGGGTTCAGCGTGACGCCGCAGCAGGTGGTGGTGCCGAACCACTGATCGCGCGGCATCCCGAGGAAAACGGTCGCCGTGGCGGGGGTTGAGCCCGCCGCGGCGACCGTTCTTCTTTCAGGCATGCCGAACGATGCCGCCTCCACGCGACGCTTTTTCGCGGAGCTGCGCGGTCGAGAATTCTCGCGACTCGACCGCCGAGGCATGGCGTATCTGGACTACACGGGCAGCGGGCTGTATCCCGAGAGCCTCCCCGCGCGCCACGCCGCGCTGCTCGCCGAGCGCGTGCTTGGCAATCCGCACTCGCAGCATGCGCCGTCGCTGGCCAGTTCCGCGGTGCTCGAGGAAGCCCGCGCGGCCATGCTTCGGTTCGTGGACGCCGATCCCGCGGCGTACACGGTGATCTTCACGCCCAATGCCACGGGCGCGATCCGCCATGTGGGGGAGAGCTTCCCGTTCGCAGTCGACAGCGCGTACGTGCTCTCGGCCGACAATCACAATTCCGTAAACGGAATCCGCGAGTTCGCGCGGCGCGCCGGCGCGTCGGTCCTCGTGCTGCCGCTCGACGACGGGATGCGCCTCGACGATCCGGAGCATCAGCTCGACGCGGCCGCGGCGCGCGCGGGGCGGGGGCCCCGGCTCTTCGCGTACCCGGCCCAGTCGAATTTCTCGGGAGTGAAGCATCCGCTGGCGCTGGTGGAGCGTGCGCATGCGCTGGGGTTCGACGTCCTCCTCGACGCGGCGGCGTTCGTCCCCACCAGCCCCCTGAGTCTGCGCCAGGTGCCGGCCGACTTCGTTCCGATGTCGCTCTATAAGATTTTCGGATATCCCACGGGACTCGGCGCGCTGGTCGCGCGCCGCGAGGCCCTGGCCCGGTTCCGGCGCCCCTGGTTCGCCGGCGGCACGGTGGACTTCGTATCGGTGCAGAACGAGCTGCACCGTTTCCGCCGCGGCCCCGAGGCGTTCGAAGACGGCACGCCCGACTTCCTTGGCATCGCCGGTGTGGCCCCGGGCGTCGAATTCATGGAGTCGCTCGGCATGGAGCGCCTGGGCGCGCACGTGCACGACATGGTCGGCGAACTGCTGGCCGCCATGACCGCGCTGCGGCACGCGAACGGCAGTCCGCTGGTGCGGGTGTACGGTCCCGCGTCCACCGAAGCCCGCGGAGGCACAGTGGCGTTCAACGTCCTCGCGGCCGACGGGCGCCCCGTGCACTTTGGCGAGGTGGAAACCAGGGCGCGCGAGGCGGGGGTCGCGGTGCGCGGCGGGTGCTTCTGCAATCCGGGGGCCGGCGAGCGCGCCCTGGGTTGGGACGCCGCGGCCGCGGCGCGCTGCTACCACGCCGTGGAAGACGCGTTCACGCTCGATCGGTTCGGCGATTGCATGGGCGCCGGCGTGGCCGTGGGCGCGGCGCGCGCGTCGGTGGGGATGGCCACGAACCCCGACGATATCCGGCGCCTGATCGCGGTGCTCGCTACGTTCGCCGCTGGCGCGCGGTAGGTTTGGGTCCTATGGACCCGACCGAATTCCAGAAGCAGGCACACGCGATCGCCGACTGGGTGGCGCGCTACCGTGCCACGATCGCCGAGCGCCCCGTCATGGCGCGCACGGCGCCCGGTGAGATCAAGGCCCAGCTTCCGTCGTCACCGCCGCAGTCGCCCGAGCCGTTCGACGCGATGCTCCGCGATTTCGAGACGATCGTGGTGCCCGGCATCACGCACTGGCAGTCGCCGCGCTTCTTCGGGTTCTTTCCCGGCGCCGGGTCGCTCGCCAGCGTGCTCGGCGACTACCTGAGCAGCGGCCTCGCCGCGCTCGGGCTGTCGTGGCAGGCATCGCCCGCGCTCACGGAGCTGGAGGAGGTGGTCACCGACTGGATGCGCCAGATGGTCGGGCTCTCCGATGCGTGGAGCGGTGTCATTCAGGACACCGCGTCGACCAGCACCCTCGTCGCGCTGCTGTGCGCGCGCGAACGCGCGACGAATTATTCGCTGGCCCACGGCGGCGTCCAGTCGGTGGAGCGCCCGCTCACCGTCTACGTGTCGGCGCACGCGCACAGCTCGGTGGAGAAGGCCGCGCTGCTGGCCGGCTTTGGCCGCGACAACGTGCGCCTGGTGCCGCACGACGAGGCGTACGCCCTGCGCGCCGACGCGCTGCGCGATCTCGTGGCGCGGGACATCGCCGATGGGCGCACCCCCTGCGCCGTGGTGGCCACCACCGGCACCACGGCGACCACGGCCATCGATCCCGTCGGGGAGATCGCCGCCGTGGCCCGCGAGTTCGGCCTCTGGCTGCACGTCGACGCGGCGATGGCCGGCTCGGCGATGATCGTGCCCGAAATGCGCGCCCTCTGGGACGGGATCGAAGGCGCCGACTCGCTGGTGCTCAACCCGCACAAGTGGCTCGGCGTCGTGTTCGATTGCTCGCTGTACTACGTGAAGGACGCCGAGCACCTGGTGCGCGTGATGTCCACGAACCCGAGCTACCTCCAGAGCGCCGCCGACGGCCGCGTGAAGAGCTATCGCGACTGGGGCATTCCGCTCGGCCGGCGCTTTCGCGCGCTCAAGCTCTGGTTCCTCATCCGCGAGCAGGGGGTGTCGGGGCTGCAGGCGCGCGTCAGGCGCGATCTCGAGAACGCGAAGTGGCTCGAGCGCGAGGTGCGGGCCGCGCCGAACTGGCGCGTGCTCACGCCCGTGCGCCTGCAGACCGTGTGCGTGCGGCACGAGCCGCCCGGCCTCGACGGCGACGCGCTCGACCGGCACACGCTCGACTGGGTGGACCGGATCAACCGCTCCGGCGAGGCCTACCTCACGCCATCGCGGCTCGACGACCGGTGGATGGCGCGCGTGTCCATCGGCGCCGAAGCCACGGAGCGCGAGCACGTGGCCGCGGTCTGGGCGCTCATGCGCGAGACCGCGGAACCGTAGCCGCGCTTCGCCGTCCCGCGCCGCTCAGAGCGCGGGGCGGGGCGTCACCGGCCGACAGGCAATCGCCAGCGTTGCCGGCCCGAGACCGCGCGCCGACGCTGATACGTGCAGGTCGCCGGGTGACTTGCTTGCCTGGACGATGGCGGCGCACCGGCCGTTGAACGCGCGGCGCAAGGTGCCCTTGTCCGGGTCGTGGTCGCTGGGGTCTCCGTTTCCGAGGCCGATGAGACGCCCCATGCCGCTGATTGCGAATTCCACGGTGGGGCCCGCGTCGGGCACGACCCGTCCCTGCGCGTCGACCACGCGCACCTCGACCACGGCCACGTCCTCGCCGTCGGCGTCGATGGCCGCGCGGTCGGGGACGAGTTCCAGCCGCGCCGGAGCTCCGGTGGTCTCGCGCTTCGTCGTGAGTACCTGCGTGCCCTTAGAGAAGCCGCGCGCCTCGAGCGTGCCCGGCGCGTACGGCACGTTCCATTCCAGATGCTGGTTGCGCGTGACCGTCTGCGCGCCAAGCGAGCGGCCGTTCAGGAAGAGTTCGACGCGCTCGAGGTTGCTGTGCACCCACACGCGGATGGGCTCACCCTCGCGCCCCGTCCAGTTCCAGTGCGGGAAGAGGTGCAGCACCGGCTGGTCGCCCCACCACGCCCGGTAGTAGTAGAAGTTGTCCTTGGGAAAGCCGCAGGTATCCAGGATGCCGAAGTGCGAATTGACGCACGGCCAGGCGTAGGGCGTGGGCTCGCCGCGGTAGTCGAATCCGGTCCACACGAAACCGCCGGCCAGGAACGCTCGCGCGTCGTAGGTGCTCCACCAATTTTCGGCGGTCGCCGCCCACGGGGGAAATTGCGTGTCGTACGCTTCCACGTAGCCGCGCTCTGGGTCGTTGGCGTAGATCCCGCGCGTCGATACCGTGCTGCCGACCTCGGTGCCCATCGACCATTGCTTTGGAAATTTCGTATGATAGGCGTCGATGCGCGCCGCGTCGCCGTAGTTGAACCCCTGCACGTCGACCACCGCCGACAGGCCCTCGCCCCACGAGCCGTTCATAGCCTCGGTGATGGGCCGTGAGGGGTCGAGCCGCCGCGCCAGGCGCTTCATGCTCGTGGCCATGCGCGCGCCCTCGGGCGTGCCCTGCAGCGGCTCTTCATTGCCGATGGACCAGCAGAACACGCTGGGGTGGTTGCGATCGCGCCGGATCAGCCGTTCGAGCTGGCTGAGGCCCTCGGCGCTCGACGCGAACATGCGCGTCTCATCGAGCACCAGCATGCCGAGCGCGTCGCACGCGTCGAGCAGCTCGGGCGTGGGCGGGTTGTGCGACGTGCGGTAGGCGTTGCTCCCCATCTCCTTGAGCTTCGCCACGCGGTAGTACTGCAGGCGGTCGGGCAGCGCCGACCCCACGCCGGCGTGGTCCTGGTGGTTGCAGGTGCCCTTGAGCTCCACGCGGCGGCCGTTGAGGAAGAACCCACGCTCGGCGTCCCAGTGCATGGTGCGCACGCCGAAGCGCGTCTCGCCGTCGTCGACCACGCGGCCGGCGGACTCGATGGCGGTCAGCACGCGGTAGAGATGGGGCGTTTCGATGGACCAGAGCTCGGCGTCGCGAATCGTGGCCGTCTGGTCGACGGTCGTGTCGCTCCACGCCGGCACGGTCACCGTCGGCGACGTCACGGTGGCGCGCGTGGTGCCCGCGGCGTCGACGATGCGCGACACCACGCGGCATGCGGCTGCCGCGTCGGAGTCATTCGCGATAGTGGTGTGGAGCGAGACGCGCGCCTCGCGTCCCCGCACGTCGGCGGTGACGTAGGTGCCCCACTGTGGAACGTGCACCGGCGCCGTCTTCACCAGCCATACGTGCCGGTAGATGCCCGCGCCCTCGTAGAACCACCCTTCGTTCTCCGTGGCGTCCACGCGCACCACAAGAACGTTCTCGCCGCCGTAGCGCGCCATGTCGGTGATGTCGGCGCGGAACGGCGCGTAGCCGCTCACCGCATTGGTGAGATACACGCCGTTCAGCGATACGATGCAGTTGCGGTACACGCCGTCGAACTCCAGCCAGAGGCACCGCCCCTCGTCGCCCGCCGGGAGCGTGAACGTCTTGCGATACCACCCGATGCTCGTGTCCGGATACTTCCGTCCCAGCGGCTTGAACCCGTGCGACGTGAGGTCGGGATCGTTCACGAATGGAAGCTCCGCTGCCCAGTCGTGCGGCAGGTCCACCGTACGCCACGCGCCGGCGTCGAAGTCCGCGCGTCCCGGCGCGAACAGATATCCCGTCTTGGCGAATGGCCCGTCGTTGCCCTGCGCGAATCCGAAGTCCTGCGCCGGGTCGTCGGCGTTGCCGAGATGAAAGCGCCAGTCGAAGTCGAGCAACAGGCGCTCGCGCGCCGACTCGGCGGCGCCGGCCGACGTCGCGGGCGGCGCGTCGTCGTGCACGGCGGACGCGAGGCCCGCGGCGTTCGCGAGCATTGCCCGCGTGGGTTCCGGCACCAGCGTCGCGCCGGCCGCCAGCAGCCCGCCCTTGATCAGATCGCGTCGAGACCACGTGCCCATCGCGTCGCTCCCCGTCGGAATCGTCGAAATGCCGAATGCGTTATGTTGCATGGGCGGCTCGCGCGAACGAGCCGCCGGCAACTCGTTCAATCTCCTTCCGGATCACTCGACCCGCCAGTACAGGTCCGCCGCCGAAGCCGGGCGCGCGTGACCGGCGGCCGCACCGCCCGTCGGTCCCGCCGGGTGGCGCCAAGAGGAATGCGATGATCATCGACTGTCATGTCCACCTCAACAACTACCACGATCAAATCGCCATTTCCCTGGACGAGAGTCTCGACAATCTGCAGGCTGCGATGGCGGACGCCGGCGTCGGCCACGCGATCGTGCTCACGAGCTACATCGTGAACCCCAACCGGCCGAGCACGGCGCAGGTCGTGCGCGCGGTCGAACGGGTGAAGAACCTGAGCGTGGTGGCCGGCATCAGCTATCTGCACTACAAGGAGCGCGATCTGCGGGAAATGGCCGATTTTCTGAAGGACGGCCTGGTGGTCGGCCTCAAGCTCTACCCGGGCTATGAGCCGTTCTATCCGCACGATCCGCGGCTGCGCGTCGTGTACGACCTGGCGGAGGAGTTCGACGTGCCGGTGATGATTCACAGCGGCGACACGTACAGCCCGAAGGGGAAACTGAAGTACTCGCACCCGCTCGAGGTCGACGAGGTGGCGGTCGACCACCCGAACGTGAAGTTCGTGATCTGCCATTTGGGGAACCCCTGGCTCGTGGACTGCATGGAGGTGGTGTACAAGAACAAGAATGTGTACACCGACTTCTCCGGTCTCGTCCTTGGCGAGTTCAGCGAGGCGTTCGAGGACTTCATGGAGCGCCAGATCGAGGACGCGATCCTCTATGCCGGCGAGCCGAACTACCTGCTGTACGGCACGGACTGGCCCATCTGCTCGATGAGGTCGTACGTGGAGTTCGTGAAGCAGCTCAAGATGACGGACGAGCAGAAGCACCAGATCATGTACGAAAACGCCCGCCGCCTGTTCAAGCTCCCCCTGCCGCCGCGCGAGGCGCCCTCGGCGTGACGGCCGCTCCCCCCCGGAGGCGCATGATACGCGTTCGCGAAATTCGCGAGTCCCGCGACCCCGCGTTCGACGCCGCGCACGGCCTGCTGCGCCGCATCTTTCCGCGGTCGGAAATGATGCCCCGCCGCGCCTGGGTGCAGGTGCTGCGGGAGCGCGAGCAGGCACTGTGGACGGACCTGAACTGGCACCTCTTCGTGGCCGAGCGCGGCGGGCGGGTCATCGGGGCCGCGAGCGGCTCGTACCTGGGCAACGTGAACGTCGGCGTGATCGGGTACGTGGCCGTCGACCGGGCCGCGCGCGCCAAGGGGCTGGGCCCGCGGCTTCGGCGGGCGCTCGTGCGCGGCTTCCGCCGCGACGCCCGCGACGTGCATGGCGCCGATCTGCGCGCCGTCGTCGGCGAGGTGCACGACGACAATCCCTGGCTGCGCACGCTCGTGAGCCGCCACCATGCGCTCGCCCTCGATTTTCCGTACTATCAACCGGCGCTTCACCGATCGGAGCCGGGCGTTCCGCTCGTCATGTATTACGAACCGGTCGGCGTGCCGCGCCGCTGGCTCTCCGCGGCCGAGGTGCGCCGTCTGCTGTACACGATGTGGCGGCGGGCCTATCGCGTGGCCAGCCCGCTCAAGGATCGCAACTTTCGCCGCATGCTGCGCGCGCTCCATGGGCGCCGCCGCATCGGTGTCCGTCCGGTGCTGCCGCGCACGCGTCGGCACCGCCATTCCGTGAGTTGACCCGGGACCCCGTCGTGGTCCCGCACGCCCTGGCTGGAGGAGAGATGGTTCCGTTGCACCTCACGTTGGCCACGTTGCGGCCGTATCTCGTCATCCTCGCCAGCACCGTCGCCGGCATCGCGGTGGCGTTCGTCGTCCGGCGGGTGGTCTTTCCGCAACTCCAGCGCGCCGCGGCGCGCACGTCGACCAGGGCTGACGATCTCGTGCTGGCGGCGCTGGGGAAGCCGATCCTCCTCTGGGGCGCGCTGGTCGGCGCCCACCTGGGGGTGGCCGCGGTCCCGGTGACCGACGCCACCATCAGCGGGATTCGCAAGGCGATTCTCACCGTGCTCGTGCTGTCGGTGTCGTGGACGGCGGGGCGGATTGCCGCGGACCTCGTCGCCACCGGGACGGAGCAGGCCAGGCTGCCCTCGGCCAACCTGATCCCCAATCTCGCGCGAACCGCCGTGCTGCTCATCGGCGCCCTGGTGCTGCTCGAGGCGCTGGGCATTCAGGTCACCCCCATCCTCGGCGCGCTGGGCGTCGGCGGCCTGGCCGTGGGCCTCGCGCTCCAGGATACGCTTGCCAATCTGTTCGCCGGTATTCAGATCCTGGTATCGAAGCAGGTGCGCGTGGGCGACTTCGTCCGGCTGAGCAGCGGCGAGGAGGGGTACGTCACCGACATCACCTGGCGCTACACCACCATCCGCCAGCTCGCCAACAATATCACCATCGTTCCCAACTCGAAGCTCTCGAGCGCCGTCACCTCGAACTTCACCATGCCCGTGCCGGAACAGGGCGTGTCGGTGCAGGTGGGCGTGTCGTACGACTCCGACCTCGAACACGTGGAGCGCGTGACCATCGACGTGGCGCGCGAGATCATGCGGCGCGTCGAGGGCGGCGTGCCCGCGTACGAACCCTCGGTCCGCTTTCACACGTTCGCCGACTCCAGCATCAACTTCTCGGTGAACCTGCGCGGCACGGAGTACGTGTCGCAGTACCTCATCAAGCACGAATTCATCAAGGCGCTGCACCGGCGGTTCCAGCAGGAGGGCATCGACATCCCGTTCCCGATCCGCACGGTCTATCTGAAGACGAGCGGAGACGCGGCTAGCCCGACGGGCTCGTGAAGGCGCCGGCGCCGAGCCAGCGGACGAGCTGGATCACCGCCGCCGGGTCGGGCAGCCGATAGTCCGCGACGCTGGTCGACGAGGGCGCGGCCTCCGACACGTGAATCGAGCGCCCGATGCCCCGCAGCGACTGAAAGGCGTCCTCGTCCGTCACGTCGTCGCCGATGTAGAGCGCGCGCGTTCGCGACGGCCAGTTCGCGCCGTAGCGCTGCGTGAGCACGTACAGCACGGCCTGCCCCTTGTGCCAGTCCAGCGGCGGGCGTCCCTCCACGACCATCTTGCCGTGCGTCACGCGCAGACGCAGACGGCGCAGCGTCTGCTCCGCCCGGCGCACGGCGTCGGCGCGCGCGTCCTCGTCCACCCGGCGCACGTGATACGATACCGTGGCCGCCTTGCGCTCCACCTGCGCGCCCGGCACCGCCATCGCCTCGAGGCGATCGGCGGCGCGTTCGACCACGTCGCGGTACCGCTCGAGCCCGTCGTGATGCAGCGCCACGCCGGGCCCCTCGATCTGGAATCCGTGATCGCCCACGTAGGTGATCCCCGCGACGCCCACGCGCGCCTTCACGTCGTCGAGCGAACGGCCGGACACGATCACCACGTCCAGCGCCGGGTTCCGCGCCGCCTGCGCCAGCGCCGCGCGCGCCGCGCGCGAGAGCGTGGCGTCTTCCGGACGCGGCACGATGGGCGTCAGCGTGCCGTCGTAGTCCAGAAACACGGTGACGCTCGGACGCCCCGAGAGCCAGGGCAGAAGGCGGCGCTTGACCTGCTCCACCGGCGTCGCGTCCGGCGCGACTCGGAGCGCGGCGCGGTCGGTCTCCGCGAGAAAGTCGCGGACCCAGGCGTGCACATCGTGCGTGCGCACCCGGTCGCGCAGCGCCGACATGCGCGCCTGGCGCTCGTCGGCCGGCATCGAGAGCGCCCGGTGCAGCGCCGCGGCCACGGCGTCCACGTCGAACGGATTCACGACCAGCGCCTCCTGCAGCTCCTCCGCCGCGCCGGCCAGCTCCGAGAGCACGAGCACGCCGGTGAGCGACACCTGCGCCATCACGTACTCCTTGGCTACCAGATTCATCCCGTCGCGCAACGGCGTCACCATCGCCACGTCGGCGCTTCGATAGAGCGGCACGAGCTCTTCGGGCGGCAGCGACCGCACGAGGTAGCGAATGGGCGCCCATCCCCCCTCCGAAAACCGCCCGTTGATGCGACCCACCGTCTCATCGATCTGCCGCTTGAGATCGGAATACTCGGCCACCCGCTCGCGGCTCGGCACCATGAGCTGCGTGAATACGATGCGGCGCCGGTACTCGGGCCAGCGCTCCAGCAGGCGCTCGACCGCCAGCAGCCGCTCGTGAATCCCCTTCGTGTAGTCGAGCCGGTCCACCCCCAGGATCTCCAGCGGATGCTCGCCGTGCCGGGCGCGCGGCCCCGTCCTCTCGGCGAGCCGCGTGATGTACTCGGCATCGATGCTGATCGGGTCCGCCGTCACCGAGATCGTCCGTCCGTCGTACTCGATCCGGCGCGTGCCCCGGTCCACGTCGCATCCCAGCAGGCGGGCGGCGGCGCCCAGGAAGTGGTCGGCGTAGCTCTCCACCTGAAAGCCCACGACGTCCGCCCCGAGCATGCCGCGCAGGATGAGGCGCGACCACGGGAGCACGCGGAACACGTCGGTGGCCGGAAACGGAATGTGGAGGAACAGCGCCACGCGCGCATCCGGCACGAGGTGGCGCAGGTGCTGCGGCGTGCGGAGCAGCTGGTAATCGTGCACCCACACCAGCGCGCCGGAGCGCGCGAACGCCGCCGCCCGCTCGGCGAACCGCGCATTCACGGCGTCGTAGGCGCGCCAGGCCGTCGCGTCGATGCGCGTCGTGCCGACGAAGTAGTGGAAGAGCGGCCAGAGCGTTCGGTTGGAGAACGCGCCGTAGAACTGCCCCACCTCGTGCGCCGACAACGGGACCGGCTCGTATCGCACGTTGGGGTCGCCCGGCAGGTCGGCCGCCGCCCGCTCCAGGTCTTCACGCGGAATTCCCGGCCAGCCCACCCACACGCCGCCCCGCTCGCGCAGCACCGGCTCGAGGGCGCTCACCAGCCCGCCGGGAGATCGCGTGAAGTGCAGGCGGCCGCCGCTGCGCTCGGCGCGGAACGGGAGACGGTTGCTGACGACGACCAGGGGTCCGGCGACGGCCGCCGCCCCGGGCGATGGGCGGCTTCGGGGTGCGCGATCCATGCGTCGCAAACTAACGCGCGAGCGCGGCTCAGCCACCCGCCGCGGCAATCCGGGGCTGGCGCCATGGCGCCGTTCTGATAACCATTAGGCGTCAGCCCCCACCCGCAGCACACGATCCATTCGAGGCACGTTTGACCAGGACGTCTTCCGACTCGGGCCCGGGCCCCTCGGTTTCGGTGGCCGCCGAGCCGCCGGGCATCGACCGCTACCGCGAGCTGTATGAGGGCATCGCGCTTCCGGTCATCATGATCGATCCGGAAACTTGGCGCATCGTGGCCGTGAACGAAGCGGCCATACATCAATATGGATACGACCGCCGGGAATTCCTCGGGCTCTCCATCCTGAACGTCCGCCCGCCCGAGGGCCGGTCCGACGCCCAGAAGGTGCTCGACGAGGCCCCCCACGGCTTCTGGCGGATCTCCGGCGTCCGGCACCAGCGCAAGGACGGCACGGTGTTCAACGCCGACGTGTGGGCCCGCGACACCACCGTCGCCGGACGCCCCGCGCGGATCTGCGTCATCAGCGACGTCACCGAACGCATCCAGCTCCAGCACGAACTGCAGCAGGCCCAGAAGATGGAGGCCGTCGGACGCCTGGCCGGCGGCATCGCGCACGACTTCAACAACGTGCTCACCACCATCATCGGGTGCGCCGAACTGCTCGGAGAACGCCTGGCCGGCGACGCCGGCGCCGCGGGCGAGGTGCAGGAGATCCGCCGCGCCGCCGACCGCGCGGCCTCGCTCACGAGGCAGCTCCTCGCCTTCAGCCGCCAGCAGGTGATGCGCGTCGAGGTGACGCCCATCAACGACGTCGTGCTGCGCACCGAGTCGCTCCTCGCCCGGGTGCTGGGCGACCACGTGATCCTGCGCACGCGTCTCGATCCCGGCGCCTGGCCCGTGCGGGTGGACCCCGGCCAGGTGGAGCAGGTGTTGATGAACCTCGCGGTCAACGCCCAGGATGCGATGCCCGGCGGCGGCACGCTCACCCTGGCCACCCGCAACGTGACCTTCGCGGCGCCGGGCAGCGTGAACGGCGTCGCCGTGCCCGCCGGGGAATACGCGGAACTCAGCGTCGCCGATACCGGAATCGGTATGGACCCGATCACCTGTTCCCGCGTCTTCGAGCCGTTCTTCACCACAAAGCCCGCGCCCGAAGGCACCGGCCTCGGCCTCTCCATGGCCTACGGCATTGTGCGCCAGAGCGGGGGGTTCATCACCGTCGAGTCGGCGCTGGGGCAGGGCACCACCTTCCGCATCCTCCTCCCCCGCGCCGGTCGCGCCGACACCTTCACCACCACCACCTCGCTGCCTGTCGAGCCGCAGGCGCGGCAGACGGTGCTCGTGGTCGAGGACGAGGACGCCGTGCGGCGCATCACCTGCCGCGTCCTCGAACGCCTGGGCTTCGCCGTGCTGTCGGCCGCCGACGGGCGCGAGGCCCTGGCCCTCGTCGCCGCCGGCAAGCCGAAACTCGACCTGCTCGTGACCGACCTGCTGATGCCGCACCTCAGCGGACGCGAACTGGCCGGCGAACTCGGCGCCAGCTACCCCAATTTGCGCGTGCTGTTCGTGTCCGGGTACACTGACGAGGCCGTCGGGCACCTCGGCATGCTCGACCACGGGGTGGCCTTCCTGCAAAAGCCGTTCTCCATCGATTCGCTCGGCGATGCCGTCCGCAAGGTCCTCGACGACGCCTGAGTTCATCCTCTCCCGAACCTTCAAGACTCCGCTGTGACTTCCCGCCGCGATTTTCTGTCGCAGAGCGCCGTGCTCGGAATCGGCGCCGCCCTCTCCTCGTCCTGGCTCGAGCGCGCGGTTCGCTGGGACGCCCTGGCCCGCCTCGACGCCGAACGCCTCCCCGCCGCCGCCGCTCATCGCGCCGGCGAACTCTCGCTCGGCAACGCCGCCATCAACGGCGTCTGGAGCGTGGCCGGTGGCCGCTTGACGGCCGTGCGCGCCGAAGACCGCGTCCATCAGCGCCCGCTCGCCCTGCCGGCGGCGGTGTTCACCCTCACCATGGCCGACGGGCGCACGGTGGCCGCCGATGCGATGCGCGTCATTGGCGAACCGGCAATCGAGCGCATCGGCGCCGAGCCCGGGGCCTCGCGCTACGCCGAGCGCGTCGGCGGGCGGCGGATCACGGTGACGCTGCGCGACGACGCCGCGAACCTCGACGTCACCTGGCGGGCCGTGCTGCGCGATGGATCGCGGTACCTGCGCCAGGAGCTGACGCTCGCGGCGCGCGGGGGCGACGCGCCGGTGCGCGAGATCTCGCTGGTCGACCTGCGCACGGCCGGCGCCGAGGTCACGGGCACCGTGAAGGGCAGCCCCGTGGCGTTCGGCGCGTGGTACGCCGGCTTTGAGCACCCGCTCTCGCTCAGCACCGTGGACGGCGACCGGGTGACCTGCGTGCTGCCGCGCGTGCTCCCCGTGCGCGCGGGCGCGCCCGTGACCGTGTCGTCGGTGCTGGGCGTCGTGCGCGCGGGACAGCGGCGGCGCGACTTCCTGGAATACGTGGAGCGCGAACGTGCTCACCCGTACCGCACGTTCCTCCACTACAACTCGTGGTACGACATCGGCTACTTCAACAAGTACACCCAGGCCGACGCGCTCGACGTCATCGACGCGTTCGGACGCGAGCTCCATCAGCGCCGCGGTGTGGTGCTCTCGTCATACTTGTTCGATGATGGATGGGACGATCCCCGGACGCTGTGGGGCTTCGGCCCCGGTTTTCCCGACGGCTTCACGCCGCTGCGCGTCGAAGCGGCGAAGTACGGCGCGGCGCCCGGCGTCTGGCTCTCGCCGTGGGGCGGCTATGGCCAGCCGCAGAAGGACCGCCTCACGTACGGCGAGGCCCAGGGGTTCGAGACGAACAAGGGCGGGTTCGCGCTCTCGGGGCCCAAGTACTACCAGCGCTTTCACGACACGTGCGTGAAGTTCATCCGCGAGTACGGGGTGAATCAGTTCAAGATCGACGGCACCGGCAACGCGTCCACGGTGATTCCCGGCAGCCGGTTCGATAGCGATTTCGACGCCGCCATCGCGCTCATCGACGATTTGCGCCGCGTGAAGCCCGATCTCTACGTCAATCTTACCACGGGCACGTATCCGTCCCCGTTCTGGCTCCGCTACGCCGATTCGATCTGGCGCGGCGGCGAGGACCACTCGTTCGCCGGCGTCGGCACCTGGCGGCAGCAGTGGATGACCTATCGCGACGCCGATACCCACCGGCATGTGGTCCAACGCGGCGCGCTGTATCCGCTCAACTCGCTCATGCTCCACGGACTCATCTACGCCAAGCGCGCCAACCACCTGATGGACGATCCGGGGCACGACTTCAACGACGAGATTCGCGTCTACTTCGGCAACGGCACCCAGCTCCAGGAGATGTACGTCACGCCGGCGAACCTCACGCCCGACAACTGGGACACGCTGGCGGAAAGCGCGAGCTGGTCGCGGCGCAACGCCAACACCCTGCGCGACACGCACTGGGTGGGCGGCGATCCCGCGCAGCTCGAACCGTACGGATGGGCGGCGTGGGCCCCGGAAAAGGCCACGCTCACCCTGCGCAATCCGAGCGCCGAATGGAAGACCATCGCCCTCGACCCGCAGCAGGCATTCGAGTTGCCGAATGGCGCCGTCACGCGCTTCACGGCCCGCAGTCCGTGGAAGGCCGACGCCGGCCAGCCGGCCATCGGCCTCGAGGCCGGACGCGAGCACGCGTTCCGCCTCGCGCCCTTCCAGGTGCTGAACCTCGACGTCGTGCCCAACACCGGCCGCTGACGCCGCCGGATCCCGCCAACTCCCCACTGCCCACGGTCAACCGTCCACTGCAGTTGTGACCATCGATCCTTCAGCCGTCACCATCCGCTCCCTCGCCGCGCTCGACGAATATCGCGCGGCGGTGGAGCTGCAGTTCGACATCTGGGGGCGCGGACTCGCTGACCCCACCTCGGCCACCATTCTCAAGATCGGCCAGAAGATCGGCGGCGTCACCGCCGGCGCGTTCGGGGCCGACGGCGCGATGCTCGGATTCGTGTTCGGCCTCACGGGCGTGAAGGACGGCCATGTCGTCCACTGGTCGCACATGCTGGGGGTCTGCGCCACCGCGCAGAACCTGGGCATCGGCAGGCGGCTCAAGGCCTTTCAGCGCGACGCCGTCGCGCGCCTTGGCGCCCGCACCATTTACTGGACGTACGACCCGCTCGTCGCGCGCAACGCGCACCTCAACTTCAACGTGTTCGGGGTGCGCGTGGCGGAGTACGCGCGCGACATGTACGGCGACATGGGGAGCGACTTCAACCGCGGCATCGGCACCGACCGCTTCGTGGTGGCCTGGCCGGTGGACGAGCGTGAGCTGTCCGCGCGGCGCGGTGAAGCGGCCGCGGCGGCCGAGGATCCGGAATTCCGCGCCGCGCCCGTGATCAACGCCGAGCCCGGCGCCGATCTCCTGCGCGCGAGCGCCGCGGCCGGCGCGCCGAAGCTCCGCGTGCGCATCCCCACGGACATCGGCGCGCTGCAGCGCGACGACCTCGCCGCGGCCGCGCAATGGCGCGCGTCCACGCGCGCCGCCTTCGAGCACCTGCTGGCGGCGGGCTACCACGCCGCCGGCTTCGTGAGCGATCCGCACGCCGGGTTCGCCCACTATCTGTTCGCCCTGTAGTCGCCTTACGTTTTCACCGTCTCACCAACTCACGCCCCCGTGCTGACCATCACCCGGCTCGCCCTTCGCGAGATTCATCTGGCGCTCAAGGAACCGTTCCGCATCTCCTCGGGCACAATTTCCCAGCGCCGCGTCTGCCTGCTCGAGCTGCAGAGCGCCGACGGCGTCGTCGGGTGGAGCGAGTGCGTGGCCGGCGAACAGCCGAACTACAGCCCCGAAACCATCGACACGGCGTGGCACGCCATTCGCGAATGGCTGGCGCCGCGCGTGCTCGGCCAGGAATTCGCGCATCCCGGCGACGTGTTCGCGGCGCTCGACCACCACGTCCGCGGCCACCTCATGGCCAAGGCCGGCGTGGAAATGGGATGCTGGGATGTCGCCGCGCGCCAGCAGGGGATGCCCCTCTCACGCCTGCTCGGCGGCACCCGCGACCGCGTGCCCACCGGCATTTCCATCGGCATTCAGCGCACCCCCGACGCGCTCGTCGAACGCGCCAGAAACGCCGTGGCCATGGGCTATCGCAAGATCAAAATGAAGATCGAGCCGGGGTCCGACGTCGCCTTCGTGGGCGCCGTGCGCGACGCGCTCGGCCCCGGCCTCCACCTCATGGCCGACGCCAATTCGGCGTACGCCCTCACCGACGCGGGGCATCTCAAGGAGCTCGATCCGTTTCATCTGATCATGATCGAGCAGCCGCTCGACCGCGAAGACCTGCTGCGGCACGCCAAGCTGCAGCGGCTGATCGAGACGCCGATCTGCCTCGACGAATCGATCACCAGCGTCGATCGCGCGGCCGACATGATCGAGCTGGGCGCCGGGCGCATCATCAACATCAAGCCCGGACGCGTGGGCGGATTCACGGTGTCCAAGCGCATTCACGATCTCTGCCAGGCCAACGGCATCCCCGTGTGGTGCGGCGGGATGTTCGAGAGCGGAGTGGGGCGCGCGCACAACGTGGCGCTCGCGTCGCTGCCGAACTTCTCGCTTCCCGGCGACGTGTCGCCCAGCGCGCGCTACTGGGAGCGCGACATCGTGAATCCCGAATGGACCATGGACGACGAGGGCATGGTGCACGTGCCGCTCCACGCGCCGGGCTTCGGCGTTTCGGTGGACGTCGGCCGCGTGGACGATCTCACGGTGCGCCGCGAGGAGTGGCGCGCGTGACGGCCGTGCCCGGCCTGCCGACGCACGTGGCCGCGCGGTTCACCGCCGCGCAGATCGACGCGCTGGTCGCGCTCCGGCGCGAGTTGCACGCGCATCCCGAGCTGGCCTTTCACGAACACGAAACATCGCGGCGTCTTGCCGCGGCGCTGGCGGCGATTTCCGGCGTCGAGGTGCGCCGCGTGGGCGAAACCGGGCTCGTCGCCCGCGTCCGCGGGCGCGACGCCGGCGCGCCCGTCGTCGCCATTCGCGGCGACATCGACGCGCTCCCCATTCACGAGGACACCGGGCTGCCGTTCGCCTCGCGCACCGACGGCGTGATGCACGCCTGCGGGCATGACGTGCACGCCACGTGGGCCGTGGGCGCGGCGCAGCTGCTCGCCGCCGACCCTCCGCCGGGCGACGTCCTGGTGGTGCTGCAGCCCGCCGAGGAAGTGGGGAAGGGCGCGCGCGCGATGCTCGAGAGCGGGGCGCTCGACGGCGTGGCGCGCATCTTCGGCGGTCATGTGGATCGCCGGTTCGAAGTGGGGCAGGCGGTCGCCGACGCGGGGCCCCTCGCGGCGTCGGCCGACACGTTCTCCATCGAGCTGAAGGGACAGGGGGCGCACGCCGCGCGCCCGCACGAGGCCGCCGATCCCATCGTCGGCGCGGCGGCCCTCGTCACCGCGCTCCAGACCATTGTCGCGCGGCGCCTGAATCCGGCCACACCGGGGGTGGTCACCGTTGGCGTGATCCAGGCCGGCTCAGCGCCAAACGTCATCCCGGATCGCGCTGTGCTGCGCGGCACGGTGCGCGCCGTGGAGCCGGCATCGCGCCGCTTCATGCTCGACGAGGTGCGGCGACTCGCCGAGTCGGTGGCCGTTGCGCACCGTCTGAGCGCGAGCGTCGACATCGAACTGGGCACGCCTCCGCTGGTGAATCCGGCCTCGGGGGCGGCAATCGCCCGCGCAGCGGCCATCGCGGTGCTCGGCGAGGCGGGTGTGGTCCCCCTGGGTTTCCTCAATCTGGGCGGCGAGGACTTTTCCTTCTATCTGGAGCGTATGGACGGCTGTTTCCTGCGCATCGGCGCTCGCGAGCCTGGCGGAGAGCCCACCGCGGCGCATTCCCCGCGATTCGCCCCCGCCGAAGCGGCAATCTTCTGCGGGGCCGCCATTCTGGCGGAATGTGCCCGCCAACCTGTGCGGAACTGAGCCTGGGCCATGGAACGGCGCCTGCAGTTGGGGTAACATTTCAGGGCCCCAACCGTCGCCATTCGGACTGAAGGCCTAACCGACCTCTTCTCGAGCCCCTCGATGCAGCTGCGTACTCTGGCTCGGCGTGCACCTCTCGCCGCCGTGCTCACGTATCTTGCCGCCTGTGGCGGCGCCACCGGTCCCGAACGTGCCGGCCCGCCAGCCTTCCTCGCGAAGGCCGGGGGCGATGGGCAGACGGGCCAGGTGGCCACGCTGGCCCAGGACTCGCTCGCCGTCACGGTGACCGACGCGCAGTCGCGTCCGGTGCCCAACGTTCTCGTGACCTGGTCGGTCACCTCGGGGAACGGCGCGGCGGCGCCCTCCACGTCCAGCACCAACTCCGGCGGAACGGCGCGCACCGCGTTCAGCATCGGCACCACGGCGGGCACGAACGTCGTCACGGCATCCGTGAGCGGCGTCACGACGAACGTGACGTTCACGATTACCGGTACGGCGGGTCCGTTGGCGCAGGTCACGGCCAACACACACAGTCTCACGTTGGGTTGCGGCATCGACACGGCGCATGTTTCAGCAACTCCCGCCGACCAGTTCGGGAACGTGCTGTCGGGGCAGGTGAACTGGACCTCGCGCAATCCGAGCGTGGCCACCGTCGACGCCAACGGCGCCGTGCATCTCGTGACGGCTTCCGGGAGCACATACCTGGTGGCCAGCTCGGGCACGGCCCGCGCCGACAGTGTGCTCGTGAGCGCCGGCACCCCCGTCACGCTCAACGCCGCGCAAGTCCTCACCACCCTGCCTTCGCCGGCGTTCTGCGTGAAGTCGACGGCGGCCGGTTCGGAGTTCACGCTCGTCACGTACTTCAGTTCCGATGTGCAGGGGAACAGCACCGACATCGAGGTGAACGGTACCGGACTCGCCACCGTCGGCTCGGGCGCGAACATCGCGGCGTTCAACCTCATGCCGCCGGCGCCGAACCCGATGCTCGACGGGTCGGTGCACCCGGACTACGCGTTCGAATACAAGCTGCGCCAGACCGAGCGGCGCGAGATGCCCAAGTACGTCGCGGGCGCCCGCGCCTGGTACGCGCGCATGCAGCGCCAGGGCTCGGCGTCGTTCGACCGCGCCGTGGGGAGCGGCGCTTCACAGCCGTCCGCGCAGACCGCGCCCGCGCTGTCTACCGCGCCCCTCGCTCAGCAGATCCCGGCCACGGCGCAGGTGGGCGACCTCGTCCAGCTCAACACCAACGCCAACGCGTACTGCACCAACCCCACGATGACCACGGCGCGCGTCAGCGCCATCAGCAACACCGCCATCGTGGTGGCCGACACGACCAATCCGGCGGGCGGCTTTACGGATTCCGAATATGCCTCGTTCGCGGCGGCGATGGACACGCTCGTCTCGCCCGTGGACACGAACGCCTTCGGCGCGCCCTCGGACATCGACCACAACCACCGCGTGGTGATCTTCTTCACCAAGGCGGTGAACCAGCTCACCACCGATCCGAGCCAGGGGATCGTGCTCGGCTTCTACTATTCGCGCGACTTGCTCCCGGCCGTCAGCTCGCAGGGCAACTGTCCGGGCAGCAACCAGGCCGAGCTGTTCTATCTCGTGGTCCCCGATCCGAACGGCACGATCAACGGCGGCAACACGTTCACGAAGACCAAGCAGAACGTCGCCAACATCGTCGTGGGCACCATCGGTCACGAATATCAGCACCTCATCAATGCCTCGCGGCGGATGTACATCATCAACAGCCCCGTCGTGGACGAGGAAACCTGGCTCAACGAAGGCCTCAGCCACATCGCCGAGGAACTGATCTTCTACCATGCCGCGGGGCTCACGCCGCGCCAGAACCTCGGCACCACGGCGCTCTCCAACGCCGTCGTCTGGAACGCGTTTGGCCTCTACATGTGGGGCAATCAGGGCCGCTATCAGACCTACCTCCCGGGCACCGAAACCCACGGCCCGCTGGGCGAATCGCTCGGCGACGACGATCTGGCCACCCGCGGCGCGGTGTGGTCGTTCCTGCGCTACACGGCCGACCAGCTCGGTCCCACCGACGGCAACTTCTGGTACCGGCTGGTCAACAGCCAGACGTCGGGGCTCACGAACCTCCAGCAGGTCATGGGCACCGATCCCACGCCCTGGTTCCGCGACTGGGCGACGTCCGTGTACGCCGACGGCGCGGTGCCCGGCATCGATCCGCACTACACGCAGCCGAGCTGGAACTGGCGCCAGATCTTCTCGCTCACGCACGGCTCGTACAGCGCGCCGATCATTCACACCATGACCAACGCCACGCCCGTGACGCTCACGCTCAAGACCGACGGCGTGGGGTACCTCCACTTCGCGGTCGCCAACGGCGCGCAGGCGCTGATGGCCGTCACCACGTCAACCGGCGGCCCCCTGCCGAGCGGCGTGAAGCTCACGCTCATTCGCACCCGGTAGCGCGCCGCGCGCCGATCGGCGATTTTTCCCCGCGTGGGCCGTTCCTTCACGACTTTCGGTTGACCTGATGAAACGTCTTCTGCTGTTCGCTGCCGTCCTGTCCGTCATTGGCTGCACCGGTGAGATCGCCGGCCTCGGCCCGCCAAGCGATCCCGCGAATGAGACCTTCGCGTCGTCGCTCGGCGTGAACCTCGCCGCGATGACCAAGACGCCCGACGGGCTGTATTACCGCGATCTCATCGTGGGCACCGGCCCCGTGCTCAGCCGCGACACCACCGTGACCGTGTCATACTCGGGCTATCTCACCGACGGCACGCTCTTCGATTCGTCGCCGGGCACGCAGATGGCCACGGCGACCACGGTCAAGGGGTTCCGCGAGGGACTCATCGGGATGCGCGTGCACGGCAAGCGCCAGCTCGTCGTGCCCTCGGCGCTCGGGTACGGCGCCGCCGGCAGCCCACCCACGATCCCGCGCCAGGCCACGTTGGTCTTCACGGTCACCCTGCTGAGCATCGACAGCATCTGACCCTGGCGACGCCCGGGCCGGCGCGGAATTCGCGCCCCCGGGGTTGACCGAGTGCGTGCGGCCGCGGCATGTTCGCCGCGGCCGTTTTCATTGCACTCGACTCTGGCCTCCCCAGGAGGAATGCATGTCTCGCAGATGGTTCGCAGCCGCGGCTGCGCTGCTCACAGTGCCCTCGTTCGCGCTCGCCCAGCGCGGCGGCCGCGGCGGGTTCGGCGGCGGCGGCGCCACGCCCGAGAATTCGGCGGTGTTCGCGCCTTCGGCGCCCACGTTCCCCACCAGCGATCCGATCATCAAGCGCATCTGGGCGCTCGGGATGGACAGCTCGCACACCGAGCAGCTGTCGCAGGTGCTGTTCGATTCGCTCGGTCCGCGGCTCATGGGCACCCCCGATCTGAAGCGCGCCCAGGACTGGCTCGTCCGCACGTATCAGTCGTGGGGCATCAGCGCCAAGGAGGAGCGGTACGGCACGTGGCGCGGATGGATTCGCGGCCCGTCGCACATCGATCTCATCGCGCCGCGCGTGCGCACGCTCGAAGGCACGATGGTGGGCTACAGCCCCGGCACCGGCGGCAAGGACGTCGTATTCGAAACGATCATCCTCCCGCACTTCAACGACAGCACCGAATTCGTGCGCTGGCTGCCGCAGGCCAAGGGCAAGCTCGTGCTCGTGAACGCGCCGCCGGCCACCTGCCGTCCCACCGACGACTGGGCCGAGAACGCGGCGCCCGAGGTCGCGGCGCGCATGGACAGCGTGCGGCAGGCGCTGGCCCGCGAGTGGGGCGGACGCAACGTGCGCGGCACCGGGTACAGTCTGGCGCTCGGCGGCGGCGAGCTTGGCGTCCGCCTGGAAGCCGGCGGCGCCGGCGGCATCGTCACTTCGCGCCCCAAGAACGGGTGGGGCACCCGCGAGATATTCGAGACTTATAATACGAAGACGCCGGCGATCACGCTGTCCTGCGAGGATTACGGACTGGTGTTCCGCCTCACCGAGAACGATCAGCACCCCAAGCTCCGCCTGAACCTCGACGGCAAGCTGCTCGGCGAGCAGCCGGTGTTCAACGTCGTGGCGACGATTCCGGGCACCACGCACCCCGACGAGTATATCGTGCTGTCGTCGCACTTCGACTCGTGGGACGGCTCGTCGGGCGCCACCGACAACGGCACCGGCACGATCACGATGCTCGAGGCCATGCGCATCCTGAAGCAGGTGCTGCCGCACCCCGACCGCACGATCATCGCC
This sequence comes from Gemmatimonadota bacterium, assembly GCA_028876725.1. GTDB lineage: Bacteria > Gemmatimonadota > Gemmatimonadetes > Gemmatimonadales > Gemmatimonadaceae > JAGWRI01. Next base: position 11,901 of record JAGWRB010000116.1, on the reverse strand, counting down.
GGCCACTGGAGCGGCGAGGAAGAGGGCGAGGTGGGGTCCAAGGCGTTCACCGAGGACCACCCCGAGGTGATGAAAGGCCTGCAGATGCTGTTCAACCAGGACAACGGCACCGGGCGCATCGTGCGCATCAACGCGGGCGGGCTGCCCGACGCCGCCGCGCACATCGACCGCTGGATGCATACCGTGCCGGTGGAGTTCCTGCTCCAGACCGGGTGGAACGGCAGCCCGGGCGGCCCGGCCGGCGGTGGCAGCGACGACTTCTCGTTCAGTTGCGCCGGCGCGCCCATCGCCGGCCTCGGCGCGCTGGGCTGGGACTATGGGAACTACACCTGGCACACCGACCGCGACACGTACGACAAGATCGTGTTCGCCGATCTCCACGCCAACGCGACGCTGACGGCCATGCTCGCGTATCTGGCGGCGCAGGATCCCACGCAGATCACGCGTGAGCGTGTTGATCTCGTGGCGATGGCGCACCAGGATTCGCTGCTCAACGCCGCGCGCGGCGGCGGGGCGGGGCGCGGCTTCGGCCGGTTCGGCCGCGGAGCGCCCGTGTGGCCGAGCTGCGAGAAGGCACCGCGCGTCACCAAGCCTCGACTGAAATGAGCGAGCCAGCGAGGGGGAGCGCGAGTCGGTAGGTGACGAGGAGGGTAGGAGAGGATACTCTCCTACCCTCCGCTCCTTCCTCGTTGCAACGCCGCCGCCTTTCCTAATTTCCGTCCGCCTCACCGCCTCACCGCCTCACCGCCTCACCGCCTCACCGCGTCACTTTGCATCCACCCATCTGGTCCCCATCTCCGGCCGCCGTGTCCCGCGCCAACCTCACGCGGTTCATCGACTTCGTTCGTTCAGAAGGCGCACCGGTCCACGACTATCCGTCGCTCTACCGGTGGTCGGTGGACCGGCGCGAGGAATTCTGGGCGGCCGTGTGGCGGTTCTGCGGCGTGGTCGCCGACGAGCGTGACGACGGCGGGTGGTGGGACACGGTTCTCGTCGGTCGCGACCGCGTCGCGCCGCCGGATCCGGCGCTCGGTCCCACCTGGTTCTCCGGGGCGCGGCTGAACTTCGCCGAGAACCTGCTCCGCCACCGCGACGACCGCGAAGCCCTGGTGAGCTGGGGGGAAGACGGCCGCCGCTCGGCGTATACCTACGCGGAGCTGTACGATGCCGTGGCGCGCGCGGCGGCCGCCCTGCGGCGCGACGGCGTGCAGGCCGGCGACCGCGTCGCCGGATTCATGCCCAACGTCCCGGAGACGGTGATCATGATGCTCGCCGCCGCGAGCATCGGCGCCCTGTGGTCGTCGTGCTCGCCCGATTTCGGCGTGAACGGCGTGCTCGACCGGTTCGGGCAGATCGCCCCGCGGGTGCTCGTCGCCACCGCCGCGTACAAATATGCCGGAAAGCTCATAGACTGCATGCCCCGCGTGCGCGAGATTGCGGCTCGGCTGCCGGACCTCGCCCGCGTCGTGATCGTGCCGTTCGGTGACGCGACGCCCGATGTGGCCGGCCTGCCCGGCGGCGCGCCGTGGGGCGCGTACGTGCGCGCCGACGCCCCGGCGCCCGCGCTCGCATTCGCCCGGCTCCCCTTCGACCATCCGCTCTACGTCATGTACTCCTCGGGCACCACGGGGCTGCCCAAATGCATGGTGCATGGAGCGGGGGGGACGCTGCTCCAGCACCTGAAGGAGCACGCGCTGCACACGGACATCGGCCGCGATGACCGCGTATTCTATTTCACCACCTGCGGGTGGATGATGTGGAACTGGCTCGTCAGCGCGCTCGCCCTCGGCGCCACGGTCGTGCTGTACGACGGGGCCGCGATCCTCAAGGGCCGCCCCATCATGTGGGACCTCGCCCAGCGGGAGCGGCTCACCATCTTCGGCACCAGCGCCAAGTTCCTCGCGCTCACGGAGAAGGAGGGGCGCCGCCCGCGAGAAACCCACGATCTCTCGGCCCTCCGCTGCATTCTCTCCACCGGCAGCCCCCTCGCCGAGCACAGCTACGATTACGTATACCGCGACGTGAAGCCCGGCGTGCAGCTGAGCAGCATCAGCGGCGGCACGGACATCGTGTCATGCTTCGCGCTCGGCAATCCGATGCTTCCCGTGCACCGCGGCGAGCTGCAGTGCCGCGGGCTGGGCATGGCGGTGGACGTCTTCGGCGACGACGGCACGCCGGCGCCCGTGGGGCAGCCGGGCGAGCTCGTCTGCACGGCGCCCTTTCCGAGCATGCCGGTGCGCTTCTGGAACGACCCCGATGGCGCCAAGTATCGCGAGGCATATTTCGACGTCTTCCCCAACGTCTGGCGCCACGGCGACTGGGCGGCGCGCACCGAGCACGACGGGCTCGTGATCTACGGCCGCAGCGACGCCACTCTCAATCCGCAGGGCGTGCGCATCGGCACGGCCGAGATCTACCGGCAGGTGGAGCAGCTCGACGAAGTCGTGGAGAGCGTCGTCGTGGGGCAGGACGTGCGTACGGAGTTCGGCGCCGACGTGCGGGTGGTCCTGTTCGTGAAGCTGCGCGAGGGCCTCGTGCTCGACGATGCGCTGCGCGACCGCATCCGGACCCGCGTGCGCCAGAACGCGAGCCCCCATCACGTGCCGAAGACGATTGTGCAGGTGCGCGACATCCCGCGCACGATCAGCGGCAAGATCAGTGAACTGGCGGTGCGCAATGTGATCCACGGCCGCCCCGTGAAGAACACCGATGCGCTGGCGAATCCCGAAGCGCTCGCGCTGTACCGCGACCTGCCCGAATTGAAGAGTTAGGGGCGGAGCCGCGGCCGCTCGCCGGCGCCCAGCGTGCCGCCGGTGGCGTCGACGGTCTCCTGCGCCTGCTGCGCCAACTCCTCGATGAGACTTCGGAAGCGCTTCATGCGCTTGCGAACGCTGCTCATGAACGAATACCGCGCCGCCGCGCCCACGGCGAGGAACGTGGCGCCCACCGGCAGCAGCAGCGCCAGCGGCCCGAAGCCGTGGGTCACGATGCTCTTGGAAACGAGGGGGACGACGCCCACCGACAGATAGGCGCCGCCCACCAACCCGATGATGCGCGCGCGGCGCACCAGCGATTCCATGTTCTCGGCGACGCGTATGGTCGTCTTCCCATGGCGCGAGACGATCGACACGTGCGCCGAGCGGTTCCGCGCCAGCGTCGTCCAGGTGAGCGACCGCCCCACGGCGTTCACCGCGCCGGCCATTTCCATGCGGCGCCGGATCGTGTCGATGAGCAAATCGAAATCGCTCTCCGGCATCTCGCCGTTCAGCGTTGCCTCGTACTCCACGTTCGTGGGTGCGCCGTACAGGCGCGATGTCGGCAGGCTGCGGTCCGTGATGAGCGTTGACACGGGAAGCCCGACCGCCGCCGCGCTTCGGACCAGCCCGTGCTCGGCCATCGCATGCTCCACATACTGCGCCGGGATCCCGGCCTCCACGCCCGCCTCACGCACCGCCTGGAGATCGTACCCGGAGGTACGCGCCGCGTCGGCGACCCCGTCGCGCGGCGCCGGCACGGGCGCGTGCCGCGGTTGCAGCCCCGTCATCGCCTGCAGCTCAGCGGCGCGGTTCCAGATCGCCTGCGCCTCATCTTCGGACACGAGCGCCGGCGCCGCGGGCAGCGTGGCGGCGCGCCCCGCGTCGCGCGCGACCTCCGCTTCCACGGCGGCGAGCGCTTCCGCCAACTCGGCGCCCGACTGGAATCGCGCCGCGGGATCCTTGGCCAGACACCGGTCGACGATTTCGGCCAGCGCGCGCGGCGCGTCGGGCGCCACCGTGAGCACCGCCGGTGCCGGCTTGGTCACCTGCGCGATGAGCACCGCCGACGCCAGCGCCGCGTCGAACGGAAACCGGCCCGTCAGGGCGAAGTAGCCCACGACGCCGAGGGAATACAGGTCGCTTCGCCCGTCGAGCGCGTCGCCGCTCACCTGCTCGGGGCTCATGTAGTACACCGTGCCCAGCACCTGACCCGTGGCCGTGAGCGGCGCGGCCTCGGCCAGCCGCGCGATGCCGAAGTCGGTCACCATCGGCGCGCCGCCCACGGAGTCGATGAGGATGTTCTCCGCCTTCACGTCGCGATGGATCACGCCGTGCGCGTGGGCGTATCCCAGGGCCAGCGCCACGTCGTGCATCTGGCGCCGCACGTCGCGCGCGTCGAGGCGTCCCGCGGCGCGAATGCGCTCGGCCATCGACGCGCCGTTCACGTAGCCCATGGCGAAGAACACGTGCCCGTCGATCTCGTCGGCGCGGTAGATGGGCACGATGTTCGGGTGCGACAGCGCGGCCGCCGTCCGCGCCTCGCGCAGGAATCGCTCGCGGATCTGCGCGTCGGCCGCCAGATGCGGCGGCAGCGTCTTGATCGCCACCGGGCGGTCGAGCTTCAGATCGCGCGCCAGGTACACCACGCCCATGCCCCCGCGGCCGATCTCACGATCGACGGCGTACTGGCCGGTGAGCAGGCGCGCGAAATTCTCGAGGTCCGAGGTCGGCATCGTCAGGGCCTACGGGGGGAAGGGCGCTCCGGGTTTCGCGCGCCCCTGTGGGCATAAGATGCCGCGCCTCGCGGCCCGGCGCGAGTGGGTTAAATTGGACGTATTCCACCCATCGCATGGCCGCATCCATCGGCGAGGATCACACAATGGCGACTCAGACCCGTCCGGCGCCGGCCCAGGCGCATGACACGTTCCCGATCAACGGAACGGACTACATCGAGTTCTACGTCGGCAACGCGAAGCAGGCCAGCCAGTACTACCGCTCCGCGTTCGGCTTCAAGCTCGTCGCGTATCGCGGCCCCGAAACCGGCACGCGCGACCGCGCCAGCTACGTGCTGCAGCAGGGCAAGATCCGGTTCGTGCTCACCACCGCCATCCGCCCGGACGGCGACGTCGCGCGCCACGTCCACGACCATGGCGACGGCATCAAGGACCTCGCGCTCTGGGTGAACAACGCCAAGACCGCGTTCGCCAAAGCGGTGAAGCGGGGCGCCGAGCCGGTGCGCGAGCCCGAGGTCGTCGAAGACGCGCATGGACAGGTCGTGATCGCCGCCATCAAGACGTACGGCGAGACCATCCACTCGCTCGTCGAGCGGAAGAAGTACAAGGGCGTCTTCCTGCCCGGCTTCGTGCCCGTCGCGCCGGTGTACCAGGGCCGGTCGGTGGGGCTCAAGTACGTCGACCATTGCGTGGGCAACGTCGAACTCGGCGCCATGAACCGGTGGGTGCAGTTCTACGAGAACGTGCTCGGCTTCTACAACCTGATCTCGTTCGACGACAAGGCCATCACCACGGAGTATTCGGCGCTCATGTCGAAAGTGGTATCGAATGGCAACGGGCGCATCAAGTTCCCGCTCAACGAGCCGGCCATCGGGCGCAAGAAATCGCAGATCGACGAGTACCTGGAGTTCTACCGCGGACCCGGCGTCCAGCACGTGGCCATGGAGACCGGCGATATCGTCAAGACGGTGAGCAAGCTCCGGAAGAACGGCGTCGAGTTCCTCCCCGTGCCCGCCACGTACTACGACTCGGTGCTCGACCGCGTGGGCCACATCGACGAGGACCTCGCCCCGCTCCAGGAGCTCGGCATCCTCGTCGACCGCGACGACGAGGGCTACCTGCTCCAGATCTTCACCAAGCCGGTGCAGGACCGCCCCACGGTCTTCTTCGAGATCATTCAGCGCAAGGGCGCCAGGAGCTTCGGCGCCGGCAACTTCAAGGCGCTGTTCGAAGCCATCGAACGCGAGCAGGCCCTGCGCGGGAACCTCTGATGCCGTTCTACCACTCGCTGGGCCAGATTCCGCGCAAGCGGCACACGGTGTTCCGCCGCCCCGACGGGGGGCTGTATGCCGAAGAGCTGCGCGGGCACGAGGGATTCACCGGCACCTCCGCGCTGCTCTACCACACGCATCCGCCGACGACGGTGAAGTCGGTGAAACGCCTGCGGGACATGGTGTACGAGCGCGATCCCGATCACACGCTCAAGCACCGGCACTTCCGCACGTCGCGCGTGAAGCCCCACGGCAGTCCCACGCTCGACCGTACGCCGCTGCTGTTCAATCGCGACATCGCCATGCTGTACGTCGAGCCCACCCAGCGCGACGAGCACTTCTACCGCAACGCCCAGGGGGACGAGGTCGTCTACGTCGCCAAGGGCAGCGGCGTGCTCGAGACCGAGTTCGGCGACCTGCCGTTCGGCGAGGGCGACTATCTGGTGATCCACCGCGGCATCATGCACCGCTACCAGCTCGACGCCGGCGTGCAGCCCAAACTGCTCGTGTTCGAGAGCCGCGGCCACGTCCGCACGCCCAAGCGCTACCGCAACGAGTTCGGCCAGATCAAGGAAGGCGCGCCGTACTGCGAGCGCGACATCCGCGTGCCGCAGGAACTGCGCACGCACGACGAGAAGGGCGACTTCCGGCTGCTCGTCAAGCAGTACGACGGGCTCAACGAGTACGTCATCGACCACCATCCGCTCGACGTCGTGGGCTGGGACGGGTACTTCTACCCGTGGGCCTTCAACATCCGCGACTTCGAGCCCATCGTGGGCCGCGTGCACCAGCCCCCGCCGGTGCACCAGACCTTCGAGGGCGACGGGTTCGTGATTTGCTCCTTCTGCCCGCGCCCGTACGACTTCGATCCCAATGCGATTCCCGCGCCGTACAACCACAGCAACGTGGATTCCGACGAGGTGCTGTATTACGCCTCCAGCGAGTTCATGAGCCGCAAGGGCATCGAGTTCGGCAGCATCACGCACCACCCCGACGGGATCCCGCATGGTCCCCATCCGGGCCGCGCCGAAGCCTCGATCGGCGCCAAACACACGGATGAGCTGGCCGTCATGATGGACAGCTTCCGCCCGCTCGCCGTGGCCAAAGCCGCGCTCCCCATCGAGGATCCCGAGTACCACAAGAGCTGGCTCGACGACCAGCACGCGGCGTTCAATCCACCCACATCCTGACCGATCCGCGGTCGCGAGATGAATAAAACGATCCTTCAGCCGCCGGCAGCCCGGGCCATCGTGCCCGAGCTGTCGCAGGCGCGGCATTCAAATATATGGGTCTATAGATATCAGCACGCCGATCACGGCTGGACCCTCAGCATCGCCACGCACGCCGAGCCGGGCTCGCAAAAGCTCTCGCTCGGCGGCTTTCGTATCGCCCCCGAGTCGCGCGTGCGCTCGGCCGGCTTCACCCCCGACCACGAGGCCATCGGCCTCGCCATGGGCATGGAGGAGAAGGTCCACTGGTCGCGCGTCATCAAGGTCGGCGGCCCGCTCACCCTCCGGAACATCACCCGCATCTGCGGCGGGAAGTGCGTCCTCCAGCCCACCCCCGACGCGCGCGTCGGACAGCCGCGCGATGCCCAGCTCCTCGAGTGGGCCGTGGCCTGCTTCAAGGACGTCGAGGCCTCCGGCGGATTCTACCTCACCACGGGGCAGGACCTGGGGCACGGCGTCATGTCCGACGGCCGCACCCAGTCGCTCGCGTTCCTGAACGAACGCTACAAGGGGAGCGTCGTCGCCGACACGTCCAAGCCCACAGGGGAGGGAAACTTTCAGCTCCTCAAAGGCATGCTCCGCGCCCTCGACGTCGACCTTGGCAAGGCCACCGTGGGGCTCATCGGCGCCGGCAACATCGGCATGCACATCATCGCGCGCCTCCGCGAGGCCGGCGCCGCGATCCTCGCCGTGGAAGCGCGCGCCGAGCGCCGGCGAGAAATCGAGGCCATGGGCGTGAAGACGTGGGGCCCCGAGGACAAGCAGGCGTTCCTGGCGTTGCCCATGCATGCGGCGGTCGTGAACGCAGCCGGCGGTTCGCTCGACTCGGCCACCGTGTCCACGATCTGCGCCAACCCGCACGTGCGCGTGGTGTGCGGGTCGGAGAACCTCGTCATGCCCGACGGCGCCGATGCGGGGCGCCTCCGCGACGCAGGCAAGGTCTACGCGCCCACCGAGTTGGGCGGGATGATGGGGTATCTCACCGCCGCCGAGGAATACCTCGCGCACCTCGAGGGCCAGCCCTTCGACGTGCACACCCTGCTCGACGCGGCCAAACGGCTCGACACGGCGGGGTACGAAGCGACCGCGCGCGTGCGGAAGGGCGGGTTCAAGGAATCGTTCGACGACGCGGTGCTCGGCCTCTACGGCGACGTGGGCTGAGGCGCGCGCCGCTCGACGCTCCATGGCAGCGCGGCCCCGACGTCGTCGGGGCCGCGCTCGTGCATTACCAGGTGATCTTCGGGCTGGTGCTTTGCACTTCCCAGTGCTTGTACTTCGTGCCCACCAGCCCCACGATCAGCGTATAGGTGCCGCCCTCGAGGTGGCTCACCCCCTGGCGGTTCTTCTCAGCAAAGCGGATCGTGGCCCGGATGCGGTACTGCCCTTCGCGGGGGCCGCGCTCGACGGAGTTGATGCCCAGGTAGATCGCGTCGCGCGATACCGTGCAGTCGTACCTCGGCTTCGCGCAGTGCACGGCCTGGTCCTCCGACATGATCAGCGACGGCAGCGTGGTCGTGATGTCGTTGACGTTCACCTTGCCCACGAGGGGCTCCCACGCCAGCACGGAGTGCGCCTGGTCGAAGATCACGGTGCGGCCCACCACGCTGTGCGTGCCGATCGACCGGTCGCCCGGAATCATGTAGTCCGCGACGGCGCGGGTGATCGTGCCGGCGTCGGCCGATGTCAGCCGGTGGCCCTGCACGGCGAACAGCGCGAGCAACAACGAAACGAACACGAGCGTTCCCTCATGGTTGGAGTGTGCGGCGGCCGCGCGGCCGCCCGGTCACTTCGTCTTGAACTTGGCGATGGCGTTTCGCGTGAACTCCGACAGCACCAGCGTGCCGCTCATCTCGGCGCGGTCGGTGAGCAGCAGATCCCAGTCCTGCGTCCCCGTCCAGAACACCTGCTTGAGCTTGGCCATCGCCGCCGGGTTCGAGCCGGCCAGCCGGCGCGCCAACTCAACGATGGCGTCGTCCAGCTCCGACGGATCGGAGTACACGCGCGAATACAATCCGTGCCGCTCACACCACGCGGCGTCGCGCCAGTCGGCGTCCACCGCCATTGCGCTGAACGCGGCAAGTCCGATCTTGCGCTCGATCGCCGGGCCCACCACGAACGGCCCGATCCCCACGGCCAACTCGCTCAACTTGGCCGACGCCGCGCCCAGGGCCATGCTGAAATCCGACGCGGCCACGATCCCCACGCCGCCACCGGCCACCTTCCCGTGCACCCGCGTCACCACGAGCTTGGGCGAGCGAATCATTGCCAGGATCACGCGCGCGAACCCGCTGAAGAATTCGCGCCCCGATTCGGCGTCCTCGATGGCTGCCAGCTCGTCGAACGACGCGCCGGCGCAGAATGGGCCCGTGCCCTCGCTGCGCAGCACGATCACGCGCGCGCGCGGATCGGCGCTCGCCGCCGCGATCTGCAGGGCCAGCAGTTTGAGCAGCGCCCCGGGCATGGAGTTGCCCTTGGGGTGGCCAAAGGTCACCGTCGCGATGCCGTCGGCGATTTCGAGCGTCACGTCGCCGGCTGCCCCGGCGGCGATGGAATGCGATGTCGTCGTCACCTCTGAAACCCTTCCTTTCAATTGTCCATTGTCAAGCGGGCCAGTAGATTCAAGTTAAGCGCGGGCAACCGCTTGGGGGGCCCCTCCGCACGGCCCGCGCCCACCGCCCCCTCTCGTATCGCCATCGACGGAGTGCGTCATGGAGCAGAAACCGCAAGCCACCCCCGAAGACCCGGCCAAGCTCGCGCAGTTCCAGGCCCGGATCGACGCCGGTGAGTCCATCGAGCCCAAAGACTGGATGCCCGAGCGCTACCGCAAGCAGCTCGTCCGCATGATGTCCCAGCACGCGCACTCCGAGATCGTGGGCATGCTCCCCGAGGGCAACTGGATCACGCGCGCCCCCAGCCTGCGCCGCAAGATGTCGCTCCTGGCCAAGGTGCAGGACGAGGCGGGGCACGGCCTCTACATCTACTGCGGCACCGAGACGCTGGGCGTCGACCGCGCCGAGCTGGTCGACCAGCTCCTCGACGGCCGCGCGAAATATTCCAGCATCTTCAACTACCCCACGCTGAGCTGGGCCGACATCGGCGTGATCGGGTGGCTGGTGGACGGCGCCGCGATCGTCAATCAAACGGTGCTCGCCAAGGCGTCGTACGGTCCGTACGCGCGCGCCATGATCCGCATCTGCAAGGAAGAGAACTTCCACAAGCGCCAGGGCTTCGAGATCGTCGCCACGCTCGCCGCCGGCACGCCGGCGCAGCAAGCGATGGTGCAGGACGCCGTGAACCGCTGGTGGTGGCCCTCGCTCATGATGTTCGGCCCCAGCGACACCGACTCCCCGAACTCCGCCGAGCTGCTCCGCTGGAAGGTGAAGCACAAGACCAACGACGAACTGCGCCAGCGATTCGTGAATCTCACGGTGCCGCAGGCGATCGCCGTGAATCTCACGCTCCCCGATCCCGACCTCACGTACAACGCCGAGACCAAGAACTGGGAGTTCGGCGAAATCGACTGGGCCGAGTTCCACGAAGTGATCCGGGGCAATGGGCCGTGCAATCGCGAACGCCTCGCCGCCCGCCGCGCCGCGCACGAGAACGGGCGCTGGGTCCGCGAAGCGGCCGAGGCCCACGCCGCCAAGCAGCGCCGCCGCTCCACCGAAGCCGCCTGACCGCATTCGCATACACTAATGACCGACACCCGCCAGCCGCCGACCGACACCCAGTGGCCTCTCTGGGAGGTCTTCACCCAGCGCGAACAGGGCGCGCCGCACGAGCACGCCGGCAGCGTCCATGCCGCCGACGCCGAGCACGCGCTGCAGAACGCCCGCGACGTGTACGCCCGGCGCGGCGAAGCGATCAGCCTCTGGGTCGTGCCCTCCAGCGCCATCGTCGCGTCCACCCCCGGCGACGCCGGCCCGTTCTTCGACCCGGGCAACGACAAGGCCTATCGCCACCCGCAGTTCTACAAGGTGCCGCGCGGAGTGCGGGGGCTGTGACCGGGCCCACCGTCGCCGCGCCGCGCGAGACGCCGCCGGCCAATCCACTGGCCGAATTCCTGCTCCGTCTGGGCGACGACCGCCTCGTGCTCGGCCACCGCCTCTCCGAGTGGTGCGGACACGCGCCGATCCTCGAGGAGGACATCGCCCTCGCCAACATCGCCCTCGATCTGGTGGGGCAGGCGAGCGCGTTCCTCGCCGCGGCCGGCGAGGCCGAAGGGCAGGGGCGCACCGATGACACGCTCGCGTACTTCCGCGACGAGCGCGAGTTCCGCAACGCCCTGCTCGTGGAGCGGCCCAACGGCGACTTCGCCGTCACCATCCTGCGCCAGTTCCTGTTCGACGCGTGGAGCGTGCTCCTCCTCGACGCGCTCAAGACGTGCGGTTACGCGCCGCTCGCCGCGATCGCCGCCAAGGCGCTCAAGGAAGCCACGTATCACCTGCGCCACAGCAGCGAGTGGGTGCTCCGCCTCGGCGACGGCACCGACGAGAGTCACGCCCGTGCGCAGCGCGCGCTCGACGACCTGTGGCGCTTCACCGGCGAACTGTTCCAGACCGACGCGGTGGACGAGGCCGTCGCCGGCATGGGCATTCGTGTGGACTACGCCGCGCTGCGGTCGCGCTGGAACGATATGGTCAGCGATGTCGTGAAGCGCGCCACGCTCGCGCTCCCCGCCGATCAGCCGGCGGCCACGGGCGGCCGGCGCGGCCGCCACTCGGAGTATTTGGGGCACATGCTCGCCGAAATGCAGAGCGTGGCCCGCGCCCACCCCGGAGCGACCTGGTGAGCGCGCCTCGGCCGGCCCGCGAGGATGTGCTTCGCGTACTCGGCGAGGTGATGGACCCCGAAGTGCCCGTGCTCAGCGTGGTCGAGTTGGGCATCGTGCGCGCGGTCGACGTCTCCGCGG
>JAGWRB010000115.1 GCA_028876725.1 Gemmatimonadota bacterium | reverse complement strand
ACGGCCACGCCGGCGCAGTTCATGGAAGCGAGCACGTGGGTGAACGACACGCTCTCGCTGGCCAACCGCACGCTCAAGGAGGCGGTGGCCGCGATCAAGGAATGGTACGGCACGAACATCGTGGTGCTCGATTCGTCGCTGCTCACACGCCCGGTGACGATGCAGGCGACGCTCACCGCGGCCACGGCGGCCATCTCGGCGGTGGAGAAGAGCGCGAATGTGAAGTTCGGATACGAGGGCCAGGGCATGGTGTTCCGAGACGCCAAGCGGTAGGTCCCACCCGGCCTGGTTCGATCGCGGGGCGGCTGCCGGATTCTGCGGTGGCCGCCCCGCGTCGCATGGAGGGCACGGCGCGGCGCTCCCAGCAGCCATCGGTGAACGGCCCGAGGATCGACATTCCGGGCCCGGCGTGGTATTCTGTCGCCTCGCCAATTACCAGGAGACACCGATGCGCGGGGTTCGAGTTCTCGTCGGCACGCACAAGGGCGGGTTCGTCCTGACGTCCGACGCCAAGCGCGAGAAGTGGCAGGTGGACGGGCCGTTCTTCGCCGGGTTCGACATCTACCACATGAAAGGCTCGCCGGTGAACCCCGACCGCATTTACGCGTCGCAGTCGAGCGGCTGGTTCGGCCAGCAGGTGCAGCGCTCCGACGACGGCGGCAAGACGTGGCAGCCGGTGGATAACAAGTTCACGTATGACGGCGTGCCGGGCACGCACCAGTGGTACGACGGCACGCCGCACCCGTGGGAGTTCAAGCGCGTGTGGCACCTCGAGCCATCGCTGACCGACGGCGACACGGTGTTCGCCGGCGTGGAAGACGCGGCGATGTTCAAATCCACCGACGGCGGCAAGAGCTGGCACGAGCTGTCGGGGCTGCGCGGGCACGGAACCGGGCCGCGGTGGGCGCCGGGCGCGGGCGGCATGTGCCTGCACACGATTCTCATCGACCCCAAGAACCCGCAGCGCATGTTCATCGCCATTTCGGCGGCGGGTGCGTTCCGCACCGACGACGGCGGCGCGACGTGGAAGCCGATCACCAAGGGTCTCCATTCGGGGTTCCTGCCCGAGCCCACCGCCGAAGTGGGGCACTGCGTGCACCGCATCGCGTTCCATCGGTCCAACCCCGACACGCTGTTCATGCAGAAACACTGGGACGTGATGCGCAGCGACAACGCGGGCGACCAGTGGCACGAGGTCAGCGGCAACCTGCCCACGGACTTCGGCTTCGTGATCGACGTGCACGCGCACGAACCCGAAACGGTCTACGTGATTCCCATCACGAGCGACTCCGAGCACTACGTGCACGAGGGGAAGCTGCGCGTGTACCGCAGCAAGTCGGGCGGCAACGAGTGGGAGCCGCTCACCAAGGGACTGCCGCAGCAGAACTGCTACGTCAACGTGCTGCGCGACGCGATGGCGGTGGACACGCTCGACGACTGCGGCGTGTACTTCGGCACGACGGGCGGCCAGGTGTACGTCTCGCCCGACGGCGGCGACACCTGGCGCGCGATCGTGGAGCATCTGCCGAGCGTGCTCTCGGTCGAGGTGCAGACGCTGTCATGATTCGCGTGGTATTGCCGGCGCCGCTCTATCGGATGGCGGGGATCGAGGGCGCCGGCGAGCTGGCGTTCGACGTCGCGGCGCCCGTGACGCAGCGAACGGTGCTCGACGCCGTGGAGGCGCGCTATCCGATGCTGCGGGGCGCGATTCGCGACCACGACACCAAGAAGCGGCGGCCGTTCATCCGGTTCTACGCCTGCGAGGACGATCTCTCATTCGCCGAGCTCGACGATCCGCTCCCCGCCGAGGTCGTGGATGGCCGGGAGCCGTACCTCGTGATCGGCGCGATCGCGGGGGGATAGGCGTCCGCTCGGCGCCGCACTTCCCCCTGTCCCGGGCGCGCGGCAACTTATCGCGTGCCCAACACTCCAATGCTCCGGCGCGCGTTGCGTGACTTCTCCGCCCGCGCCACGCTGATCGGCGCGGCCGCGATCCTCTCGGCCGCCGCCGCCTCCGCCCAGTCGACGCCCACGCACATCCGCACGCGGTGGGCCGATCAGGTCTCGCCCAAGCACCCGTGGCCGGAATACCCGCGCCCGCAGCTCGTGCGCTGGGCGTGGACCAACCTCAACGGCAAGTGGGACTACGCCATCACCGACAGCGGCGCCCCGCGCCCGTCGCAGTGGGACGGCGAGATCGTGGTCCCGTTCGCGGTGCAGTCGCAGCTCAGCGGCGTGGAGCGCCCGGTCACCGACTCGCAGCGCCTCTGGTACCACCGAACCTTCACTCCCTCGGCCCTCCCCCGCGGCGGCCGCCTGCTGCTGCACTTCGGCGCCGTGGATTGGGACGCCACCGTGTGGGTCAACGGCACCCGCGTCGGCGAGCACCGCGGCGGCTACGATCCGTTCACGCTCGACATCACCGACGCGCTGCGCGGCGACGGTCCGCAGGACCTCACGGTGAGCGTGTGGGATCCGACGGACCGCGGCGAGCAGCCGCGCGGCAAGCAGGTGCTGCGCCCGCACTCCATCTGGTACAGCGCGGTCACGGGCATTTGGCAAACCGTATGGCTGGAGCCGGTGCCGGCGGCGCACATCACCTCGCTGCTGGCCACCCCGGACATCGACGCCGGCACGGTCACCATTCGCGCCGAGGTCGACGGCGCCGCGCCGGGCACCACGGTCCGCGCCACGGTGACGGGCCCGAACCATGCGACGGTCTCGGGCAGCGCGGAAGCGGGCGCGCCGATCGTGATCGCCCTGCCCCACGCGCGGCTCTGGTCGCCCAGCGATCCGTACCTGTACCAGCTGCGCGTCGCGCTCTCCACCGGCGACGCCGTGGGCAGCTACTTCGGGATGCGGAAGATCTCGGTCGCCACGGCTCCCGACGGCTACCGGCGCCTCTTCCTGAACAACGCGCCGCTGTTCGAGTACGGCCCGCTCGATCAGGGCTGGTGGCCCGACGGCCTCTACACGCCGCCCACCGAATCGGCCATGCGGCACGACATCGTCATGACGAAGCGCCTCGGCTTCAACATGATACGCAAACACGTAAAGGTGGAACCCGATCGCTGGTACTGGCTCGCCGACAGCCTGGGCGTGCTGGTCTGGCAGGACATGCCGAGCGGGGAGAACAAGACGGCGGCAGCCCAGACGGAGTTCAAGACCGAACTGCACCGGATGGTCGACGCGCTGCGCGACCACCCCTCGATCGTGATGTGGGTGCCGTTCAACGAGGGCTGGGGACAGTTCGACACGCCGGATGTCGTGGCCTGGATCAAGTCGCACGACCCCACACGTCTCGTGAACAATGCGACCGGATGGACCGACAAGGGCGTGGGCGACGTGGTGGACGTACACGTCTATCCGGGCCCGGGCATGCCGAAGACGGAACCCGTGCGCGCCGCCGTGCTCGGAGAGTTCGGCGGACTCGGCCTTCCCCTCGAGGGACACACCTGGCTCCCGAAGAACAACTGGGGGTACCGCACGTTCGCGGACACCTTCGCCCTTCGCGCGGCCTACGGCGACCTGCTCGATCAACTTCGCTTGCTCGAGGCCCAGGGGCTCTCGGCGGCCGTGTACACGCAGACGACCGACGTGGAAGTGGAAGTGAACGGGCTCATGACCTACGATCGCGCGATCGTGAAGCAGTCGGTGCCCGAGGCGTCGGCGTGGGCAGCCAGACTCTACGGCCCCATGCCCACCGTGCGCTCGGTCGTTCCCACGTCACAGCACGAGCCGCAGCAATGGCGCTACACCACCAGCGCGCCTGCGGGCGACTGGATGCAGCCCGCGTTCAACGACGGCGCATGGAACGAAGGCCCCGGCGGATTCGGAACGCCCGACACCCCGGGCGCCGAGGTGCGAACGACGTGGAACACCGCCGACATCTGGATGCGCCGGATGTTCGACCTCTCGTCCACCGCGATCAGCGAGCCGCACTGGAACGTGCACCACGACGAGGACGCCGACGTGTATCTCAACGGCGTGCTCGCGGCGCACCTGAGCGGCTACACCTCGGGGTACGTCCTCATCCCGTTCGACTCCGCCGCGCGTGCCGCCCTTCGAACGGGACGCAACGTGCTGGCCGTGCACGTGCACCAGACCAAGGGCGGGCAGTATGCGGACGTCGGGATCGATGAAGTAATTGAAAAACTGTAGGCAGTGGGCAGTGGGCAGTGGACAGTGGCGATCAGAACCCCGGCGGATGCTCCTTCATGACATCCGCCGAGCGCTCCATCGCCAGCCCGGCGCGCGCAATCGTGCCTTCGTCGAACAGCTGGCCGATGAGCGTCACGCCGTGCGGCACGCGGCGCGGCGGGTTGAATTTCGGGAGCGGATGCGCGGGATCGGGCGCCCAGTCGCTGCGCGCCTCGGTGATGTTCACGAACCCGGTGCGCAGGGTGAGCGACGGATGTCCCGTGTTGTTCGTGATCACGAGCATCTCGT
>JAGWRB010000114.1 GCA_028876725.1 Gemmatimonadota bacterium | reverse complement strand
TGCGCTGCAACTCGGCGTCGATCGCGGGACCCAACTCGGCGAGAAAGGCGTCGATCTCCATCGGCTCGGTGCGGATCACGACGCCGCGCACCGCATGCTGCCGGCTGGCCTCATACCGCCCCCCGCCCCCGCGCCGGAGCACGTACGCCGTGTCGCCGAGCGGGAGCCGCACCTCGGTGATCTGCCGCCGCACGAGCGAGCGGCGCACTTCGGCGCCCGGCACCACGCCCGGGAGCAGCGTCACGAGATCGCCGAGCAGTTCGGTGAGATCGTCGCGGCTGCGGCGGGCGAGAATCGCGGCGACGCTGGTCGATTCCCAGGAGGCGGGGGGTTCGGTCATGATGAAAGAGTCTGCATCGGATTTCGGGACGGCGCTACTGGGGTGGGAAGGATTGAAAGTTGAGGGTAGTGGGCGAAGGGTTCAGGGAAGGACGACGACGTGTTCGACGACGGCATGTTCGCCTTCCACCGATTCTTCTCGCTCGAACCTGAAGCCACACTTCTCCAGCACGCGAATCGACGCCGAGTTGTGCGCGGCGACGTGCGCATACAGCGGGCGCTCGGTCACGACGTGCAGGAACTCGGCGAGCGCGCGCGTGGCGATGCCCTGCCCCCAATACGTCTTGCCGATCCAGTAGCCGATCTGGCGGCCTCCCTCGTCGGGCCAACTGCCGATGTGCCCGGCGACCTGCCCGCCCGCGAGAATCGTTCGCGTTACGGCCGCCGGGTTGCCGAGCACGTTCGTCGCCCAGTGGGCATCGAACGCCGCGCGGTCGCGGGACACGAACGCGGCCATCCGCGCGGCCTCAGCGTCGCGCTGGTGCTCGTAGAAGATCGGGAGATCGGCGGACTCTACGGGCCGGAGTTGGATGTCGGCAGTCATGGTCGCCAATACTGGCGCGAGGGCGCAGCCCCGCGCCAGCGGCGGCGTTTACGTGAGACGTGAAATCACGGACGCGCGGGATGCGGCATCTGCGCCGCCGGCGTTCCGTCGGACCAGTGGTCGACGGGAATCACGAACTGCGTGAGCTGCTCCAGGGAATCCGCCACGGCAATAATGGGGGAGCCCTGCTGGTTGGCGCCCCAGCTGGCGGGATCGACCTTCGAATAGAAGAACATCAGGTGGGAAGGCCAGTGCGGGTTGGCGGGGCCGCCGTACCCCAGCTTCGACATCATGTAGCACATCGCGCCGTCCTCCATCGGCGGCAGCTCGTGCCGCGCCACGGCAACTCCCATGGCCTCGCTCACCTGGTTCACGGAGTACCCCGCGATCGCCAGGTCGGTGATCCTGGTGACCCGCGGCAGATAGGAACGCGCGGCCGGCGCATTCACGCACATCGGCACCCGGACCGTCGGATTCCCGTAGTCGGCGTCGGCGGCCGCCGCCCACGACCGTCCCACGAGACACACGAAGCCGTTCGTGCCCGCGACCGCCGTCTGGAAGCCGTGCGGCCCCAACACGAGGATCTCCGCCCGATCCGCGATGGACGACGGCGCGGCGCTGCGCGCGAGCGCAATTTCGGCATCGCGGTCGGCCATGAGATACCGATCGATCGAACCCCAAACAGGGGCGCCCGTCGCGGCCTGCTGTGCCTTCGCCTGCGCCGGCCCGCCGAGGGCTCCCAGCAGCGCAATCCCTCCAATCACGAGCGCGGATATTCTGACTGTGTGCATCGTGTCCTCCTGGACATGGTCTGTGTGGTCCGAACCAAGGTGTAATTACTTAGGCCTTGACCTAAGTATTGGACGGTAATATACTCAACGCGACCGTTCGGACAACCCAATCACACCACCGGAACCGACATGGCGCAGAGTGCAGTTGCTGACGACGTCTTCTATGCCCTGTCCAATTCGACTCGGCGGCGCGTGCTGGAGCAGCTCTCGACCGGACCGGCCACCGTCAGCGAGCTGGCGGCGCCGTTCGACATGCGGCTCCCGTCGTTCGTGCAGCACCTCTCAGTGCTGGAGCAGAGCCGATTGGTGAAGTCGAAGAAGCGCGGCCGGGTGCGGACCTACGAACTCGCGCCGGAGCGGTTCAAGGTCGCCGAGAACTGGCTGAGCGAGCGGCGGCGGGAATGGGAAGCGCGGCTGGACCGGTTCGACGAATACGTCAAACAACTCAAGGAGAAGGAGTCGGCATCATGAACACGAAATTCAAAATCGACCCGAAGCGCGACATCGTATTCGAGCGGTTCATCGACGCGCCCACGCGGCTCGTCTGGGAAGCGCTGACCAAGCCGGAGCACGTGAAGGAGTGGTACATGCCCCGCGAGTGGGGGCGTGTGGTCCGCGCCGAGATGGACCTGCGGCCGGGCGGCGCCTTCAGCATCGACATCGCCGTGAAGGACGGGCCGGAGGTCCCCAACCTGGGCTGCTTCCTGGACGTCGTGCCGATGGAGCGGCTCGTCTGGACGTCGATGTTGTTTCCCGGCTATCGGCCGGCGGTGTTCGACGACGTTCCGATCACCGCGATCATGACGCTGGAGAGCGTGGGCAAGGGCACCCGCTACGTGTTCACGGCGCTGCACCGGGACGAAGCGGACCTCGTGAAGAACAAGGAGTCGGGCTGGCAGCAGGGGACCGAGATCGCCCTCGACCAGTTCGTCGAGCACGTGAAGTCGATGGCGCACGCACGCGCGTAGCGCGGGCGCGCGGCGCTCAGGTCTCGGACGGCGGCGACGTGGCGCCGTCGTCCGGCGGCTCATGCCCGGGGGCCCACGCGTACTGCAGCGCACCAGAAGGGCACCGGCGAATCTGGGCCGCGACATCGGCGGCAGGCGCGGCATCCGGGTGCACCCAATCACGGCGGCGCACGTCGAACACGGCCCGGAGCCCGCGAACGCAGACGCCCGAATGGATGCAGACGTTCGGGTCGAACGTCACCGTGATCTCCGGGGTCTCATACGTCTGGAGGCGCTTCGGCATGGCTGCAAACTCCGGCTTTAAGCGTTCTCTAAAGCGGTGACGTCCGGCACCGCGAGGCGAGCAGCCCGGTGGCCGCGCTGAGATCCAGGTCCGCCACGAGCAGGCCCTCCTGTCCGTACGGTTGATAGCACAGCACCGAGCCGTCCGGGCGCGCCACCGCCGACGTCGTGCCGGAGCCTTCGCTCGCGCAGTTCACCGACGCGAAGTAGCAGGTGTTCTCGGCGGCTCGGCACAACACCGCCTTTTCGTGGAAGGTGTTGGCGGGATCCGCGAATGTGGTGGGACGATAGCTGCCCGGCTCGGCGACGTGCGCGTGGGGGTGAAAGACGACCTGCGCGCCCCGACGCACGGCCCACCGCACCGTTTCCGGATACCTCCACCCCTCGTGGCAGATCACCACACCGAAGGTCAGTGGACCGGCGGTGAAGACCCGTCGTTCGGTGCTGAATGCGGGGTACGTGGCCTCTTCCGACGGGTCGAGTTGCCCCTTGTCCTGCCAGCCCGCAATCGTGCCGTCCG
>JAGWRB010000113.1 GCA_028876725.1 Gemmatimonadota bacterium | reverse complement strand
TTCGCGAAGCTGGGTGCGGAGTTTTTCGCGCGTGCGCTGATTCTGCTCGCGCTGCGCCGCGAGTTCGCTTTCGGGCGTGCCAGGAGCGGGAGATGGCAGAGGCGGAAGCAGGAGATCAAGCACGCGTTCTTCCGCGGCCTGCTCGGCGCGGTCCGCGACTTCGTCGAGCTTTTCCTCACGGATCATGTCGATGGAAGTCTCGACAAGGTCGCGCACCATGGACTCGACGTCGCGGCCCACGTAGCCCACCTCGGTGAACTTCGACGCCTCGACCTTGATGAACGGGGCGCCCGCGAGCTTGGACAGGCGGCGGGCGATTTCCGTCTTGCCGACCCCCGTGGGGCCGATGAGGATGATGTTGTTGGGGGCGATCTCCTCGCGGATCCCCTCGGGGGCGCGCTGGCGGCGCCACCGGTTGCGGAGCGCGATGGCGACGGCCTTCTTGGCGTCGGCCTGGCCCACGATGTACCGGTCGAGCTCGGCGACGATCTGGCGCGGGGTCAGATCGGCGAGACGGGCCAGCACTTGTTCCGTGTGATTCGTTGGCATGAACGGGTCATCCGCGGGCGGGGGCGCGGGGCGCCCCCGGGGCCGGGCTCAGGCGTCGAGCACCGTGATATTAGTGTTCGTGTAAATGCAGATCTCGCCGGCGATCGTGAGCGCGCGCTCCACGATCTCGCGCGGCGCGAGGGCCGTGTTCGCCGCCAGCGCACGCGCCGCGGCCAGGGCGTACGGACCGCCCGACCCGATGGCCAGGATGCCGTCGTCGGGCTCGATCACCTCGCCGGTGCCGGAGATCAGGTATCCGTTGTTCACATCGGCCACGATGAGCATGGCCTCGAGGCGGCGCAGCACACGGTCGCTGCGCCACTCCTTGGCGAGTTCCACGATCGCCCGCGGAAGGTTGCCGGGAAAACGCGTGAGCTTTTCCTCGAACTTCTCGAACAGGGTCAGGGCGTCGGCCACCGAGCCGGCGAATCCCGTGAGCAGCTTGCCCCCCTGCATGGCGCGCACCTTCTGCGCCTTGGACTTCATCACGGTTTCGCCGACGGTCACCTGGCCGTCGCCGCCGAGCGCGACTTTGCCGTCGCGGCGGACGGCGAGGATGGTGGTGGCGCGAGTGGGCGGAAGTGGCATGCCCGAAAGATAGCGTCCCTACCAGACCCCGGGGATGAGGGCCCGTACCCGCCCCATATAGGCTCGGTACTGGTCGCCGAACTGCTCCGTCATGAACCGCTCCTCGACCCCCCACTTGAGCCGCCAGCCGATGACCACCAGCACCACCCCGACGAGCGCCCGCACCTCGCCCTCGGCGAGCGCCGTGCCGATGGTCGCCAGGGTGATCCCCGAATAGATGGGATGGCGGACCCAGGCGTAGGGGCCCCGGATTACGAGCTCGTGCGATTCCTTGACCGTCACGTTGGCGCTCCAGTTGCCGGCCAGCGTTGCTCGGGCCCAGAGCATGACGGCGATGCCCAGCGCCGTGATCGCCACGCCGGTCCAGCGCACGTCGACGCTGGGTTTCACGAAGCGCCAGCCCAGCGGCCCAAACGACACCACGCCGGAAAACACGAGCACGTAGCCGGCGATGGTGACGACCCGATGCACCAGCTGCCCCGGCAATGGCTGGCGCCGGGCGACGGGCTTGGTCCGGATGGCGGCGAGCAGCCACACGGCCACGATGAAGAACCAGAGATCGCGAAGGACCGCGGCAGGGGTGAGGGTCACGGACGCTCCAGACGGGGCACGAGTGGGAGGGTGCAGATACTACCGGCCGGGCGCGCGAACGGTTTCATGGAGTGCCGGCAGTCGCCAGACATCACCACCCCGACGCGTCCCGGCAGGCCGTTTCGGACCACGGACGACAGACCACAGAACACACCCAGCTTGTCGTTCCGCTGTTCACCGCTCACTGCCCACTGCCCACTGCCCACTGCCCACTGCCCACTACAAGCTCTGTGTGATCTGTCGTCTGTGGTCAGTGGTCCGTCAACTGCCCTAAGCCCGTGGGTGGCTCTTCTGGTAGACCTGCTTCAGCCGCTCCACGCTGGTGTGCGTATAGATCTGCGTCGTGCTGATGGACGCGTGCCCCAGCAGCTCCTGCACTGCGCGCAGGTCGGCGCCGGCGTCGAGCAGGTGGGTGGCAAAGGTGTGCCGCAGGGAGTGCGTCGTGAGGCCGGCGTCTTCGTCCACCTGCGCCAGGAAGCCGCTCATGATCTTCTGCACCGCGCGCACGGTGAGCCGCTTCCCCGTGCGGCCGACGAACAGCGCGCGGCGATCGACTTTCCCCCCGAGCTTGCCGTTCAACTCATCGCGTTTCGACTCGTAGTTGCGAATGGCGAGCTGCGCGTGGTCGCCCACGGGCACGATGCGCTCCTTGCGCCCCTT
>JAGWRB010000112.1 GCA_028876725.1 Gemmatimonadota bacterium | reverse complement strand
TCCACCGCCGACGATGTGGATCGGGTTTCCGTTCACGAGTGCAACTTAAGGCCCTGTGGGCCTGGTGCAAAAAGGGGAACGCAAATGCCGCGTGTGATCCGCGCCACACGGCCCCCGTGCGCTCCGACGACGATGGATCATTCGCGCACGGAGTAGTGTACGCCGTGATTGTGCGCGGCCGGCGCGTGCGCCCGCACTACCGGGTAGAACCCCGACGGCTGGGGTTCACGGGATGATTCACCGCGCGCATGCAGGAGGTTCGGATGTTTCTCACTCGTATGACCGGCGGAATCGCCGCGGCGCTCGCCCTGGGCGCACTGGCGGCGTGCAGCAGCGGGTCCAGTGCCACGTCGACCCCGCAGCAGGGCACCCTCAAGATGCAGCTCACCGACGCGCCCTTCGCCACCGACTCGGTGCAGAGCGTGAACGTGTTCGTGGTGCGCGTGGACGGCCGCATGGCCGCCGCCGACTCCGCGGCCGCCGACTCCGCGACCGCCGGCGACAGCGCCTCGGCCAACGGCTGGGTGACGCTCGCCGCGCCCAACGACTCGGTGGACCTGCTGGCGTACCAGAACGGGAACACCATGCCGCTCGGCACCGCGAAACTCACCGCCGGCAACTTTAATGGATTTAGAATGGTGATCGACCCGACCCGTTCCGATGTCGTGCTGAAGAACGGTACGGTGCTCACCGGAACGAGCACGCCGGGGATCATGTTCCCGAGCGGCAGCCGGTCGGGGATCAAGATCAACCTCACCTCGCCGATCACGGTGGCGGCCAGCGATACGACCACCATGCTGATCGACTTCAACGTGGGCAACAGCTTCGTGCTGCGCGGCAACACGATCATGCAGAACGGGCTGCTGTTCAAGCCCGTCATCCAGGCGTCGGTCCACTAGACCACCGCCGAGCGAAGCGAAGCGCGGGGCCGGCGGGTGGTCATGCGATCGACGCGAGCGCAGCGTCGATCGCAGCCCGACCGGCCCCCTTGCGCGCCCGTCAGCCCGCCAACACCTCTTCGGGCTGCTCCGATTTCTCCACGTCCCACTCGTTGCCGCACTTGATGCACTTGCGGTACTCCCCGCGGGCCTTCGTGGACTTCATCTCGGCGCCGGCGTACCCGCACTCGGGGCACTTCTCGGTCACGGGGCGGTTCCAGACCACGAAGTCGCAGTTCTCGTTGGCGCAGGCGTAAAACTTGGTGCCGCGCTTCTTGGAGCGCCGCTCCACGATCTCGCCCCCGTCCTTGGGGCAGTACACGCCCGTCGGCATGGAGCGGGTGCCGCGACACTTGGGAAACGTGCTGCAGCCCAGGAACTCGCCGCTGCGCCCCTGGCGGACCACCATCGGCTTGCCGCACAGCGGACATGGCACGTCGGTGAGCTTGGGCTTGGCCTTCTCGCCCTTGAGCGGCCGCGTGTACTTGCACGTCTTGGGATGGTTCTCGCAGGCCAGGAACGGGCCGAAGAATCCCCCGCGCGGCTCCAGCTTGCCGCCGCACTCGGGGCAGCGGAGCGTGGCCAGCGCCGAGAGGTCGTGCGCGGTGGCGATGAGCGCGCCCGCGTCGACCGACTCGAGGGACTTGGCGAACGGCTTGTAGAAGCCCTCGAGCACCTTGCGCCACCCGAGCGCCCCGTCCTCGATCTTGTCGAGTTCCTCTTCCATTTCCGACGTGAAGCCCACGTTGAACACGCCGGGGAACTGCTTCACCATCACCTTCTCGACCGTCTCGCCAAGCTCGGTGGGGAAGAAGCGGCGCTGCTCGAGATTGACGTAGTGCCGGTCGACGAGCACCGAGATGATGGCCGCGTACGTGGACGGGCGCCCGATGCCGAGCTTCTCGAGCTCCTTGACCAGGCTCGCCTCGGAAAAGCGCGGCGGCGGTTCGGTGAAGTGCTGGTGCGGCGTGATCGCCTTCACCGGCACGCGCTCGTCCTTCTGGATAGGCGGGAGCGCCTGCTCGTCTTCCAGCGCCTTGTGCTCGCCCTCCTCGTGCGACTCGCGATAGAGCACCAGGAAGCCGGGGAACTTGACGATGCTGCCCGTGGCGCGGAACAGATAACTGCGCTGCCCGATGTCGGGCTGTGCCGACGCGGGGATGTCGAAATCGACGGTGGTCGTATCGAACACCGCGGGCGCCATCTGCGACGCCATGAACCGCTGCCAGACGAGCTGGTACAGCTTGAACTGATCGGCCGTGAGATAGCGCTTCACGTCTTCCGGACGCCGCGACGGATCGGTGGGCCGCACCGCCTCGTGCGCGTCCTGGGCGTTCTTGTTC
Organism: Gemmatimonadota bacterium; assembly: GCA_028876725.1. Lineage (GTDB taxonomy): Bacteria > Gemmatimonadota > Gemmatimonadetes > Gemmatimonadales > Gemmatimonadaceae > JAGWRI01. The sequence goes on along the minus strand of JAGWRB010000112.1, from coordinate 23,966 downwards.
TTGCCGTCGCCGTAGAGCTGCGGGCCCGCGGCCAGATACGCCTCGCCATGCGCCTGGCGCAGGAAGTCCCGCGCCTGCCCCGCCGCCACTTCGGCCACGCGGGTGGAGTCGGTGCGCATGTACGTGATGAGACCCACGGCGCCCTCGGGGCCAAGCTCCACGCCCTCGTAGAGGCCCTGCGCCACGCGCATCGTGCGCTTGGAGCCGAACGAGAGCTTCTTGGCCGCTTCCTGCTGAAGCGTGGACGTGGTGAACGGCGCCGACGGATTCTTGCGGCGCTCGCGCCGCTTGACGTCGGTGACGGTGAACGTCTTGCGCCCGCTGAGGTCGGCCAGGATGCGGTCGGCTTCGGCCTTGCTCCGGATTTCCGGCTTCTTGCCGTCCACGTGGTGCAGCTTCGCGGTGAACGGCGTACCGCCCTTCTCCAGCGCCGCGTCCACCGTCCAGTACTCCACCGGCTTGAACGCGCGGATTTCGCGCTCGCGCTCCACGATGAGCCGGAGCGCGACGGTCTGCACACGGCCGGCGGAAATTCCCTTCTTTACGGTTTTCCAAAGTACGGGGCTCGCCTTGTAGCCCACGAGGCGGTCGAGCACGCGGCGCGCCTGCTGCGCTTCCACCTTGCGCTCGTCGATCTTTCCCGCGGCGCCGATGGCGCGCTGCACCGCGTCCTTGGTGATTTCGTGAAAGAGCACGCGCTTGATGGGCACCGTGGCCTTCCCGCGCTTGGGGCTCAGCTGCCCCGCCACGTGCGCCGCGATGGCCTCGCCCTCGCGATCAGGGTCGGTGGCGATCAGCACTTCGCGCGCGCCCTTCGCCGCCGACTTCAACTCGGCGATCGTCTTCTCCTTGCCGGGAATCGGCACGAGATCGGGCTCGAACCCGTGCTCGATGTCGATGCCGAGCTTCTTGGCCGGCAGGTCCATGATGTGGCCCACCGTGGCCCGCACGCGGTAGCCGCGGCCCAGGTACTTGCCGATGGTCTTCGCCTTGGCCGGCGACTCGACGATGACGAGCGACGCCGAGCCCCCCGCGCTTTCGGGCGCCTCATCCTCGGGCTCCGGTGCCGCGGCGCGGCTGCCCCGCTTGGACGCGGCGCTGCCCGCCGGTTTCCGGCTCTTCGCGGCGCGCTTCTTCGTCGCCGTGCGTGTCTTCTTGACTGCCATGTTCAGTGTACCGTCTGATTGTCGTCCCTCGACCGCCCTTCGCTGAAGCCGAGTCCTTCGAGCAATGACCGGAGATCGTCGCTCGTGATGCGCCCGTCGATCTGCGACAGCGCACGTTCGATGATCATCTCCAGCTCCACCGGACTCACCGCCCCCGAATTCCCGAGCGCGAGGAGATATCCCCAGGCCTCCGGCGCGAACCGTCCGCGCTCGTGCGGCCCCAATACGCGAATCGTCATCTCTGCCCCACTGACCGCCGGATCCCGGCCCCGTCCATCTTGCCGATTTTCACCGTTTCCATGGCATTGATCCTCTTCGGGTCGTACCCGGAAACCGCCCTCCGGCGGGCCACAAACCCCTAACGCAATTCACTCAGCAACGCAACCACCTGCTCCGTAACCTCTTGCAGCGTAAGGTGTTCCGAATCTATCACCACGTCCGCCCCTTCATATAATAGCCGGCGCTCTTCGTGCAGCCGGCGGATTTCCGCCTGCGGATCGGGCCGGGCCAGCAGCGGCCGCAACTCCCGCCGCCGCCCCATCCGCTTGAGCGCCGTCTCGGGTCTTACCCGAAGGTACACCAGCCGTGAAGGGGGGCGGAGCAACCCCACCACTTCGGAGTTCGCGATCCACCCACCGCCCGGGGACAGAAGCATGCCCCCCGTGAGGCGCAGCTCCTCGGTCAGTTCCCGCTCTTTGCGCCGGAAATAATGCTCTCCGTGCTCGGCGAATATCAACGACACCGGCTTGCCTTCGCGGCGCTCGATCTCGGCGTCGAAATCGAGAAACGCGCGCCCACTCATCTCCGCGGCGCGCATTCCCACCACGGATTTTCCGCACCCTGGCAGCCCCACCAGGATGAGGTGCGGCACCGCCGGATCAGCGGCTGGAGCGCCCTGCGACGTGCGAAACGTAGGCGTCATAGTTGCGCCGCATCTCCGCCAGGGAATCGCCGCCGAACTTTTCGGCGAACGCGTTGGCCAGCACCAGGGCGAGCATTCCTTCGGCAATGACCGCCATGGCCGGCACGGCCGTCACGTCGCTGCGCTCGGCCACCGCCGAGGCAGGCTCGCCGGTAGCGACGTCCACGGTGGCGAGCGGCCGCATGAGCGTGCTGATGGGCTTCATGGCGACCTTCACGACCAGCGGTTCCCCGTTGGTGATGCCGCCTTCGAGGCCGCCGGCGCGGTTGGTGCGCCGACGCACGTTGCCGGTGAGCGCCCGCCCGGGCGCGGGGTCGATTTCGTCGTGCGCCTCGGCGCCCGTGACGCGCGCCGCCTGAAAGCCCATGCCGATCTCGACGCCCTTCACCGCGTGGATGCTCATCATCGCGGCGCCGATGCGCCCGTCGAGCTTCGCGTCCCACGAGACGTGCGAGCCCAGGCCCACCGGGAGTCCGTCGGCGATGACTTCGGCGATGCCGCCGAGCGTGTTGCCGGCGCGCTTGATCTCGTCGATGCGCGCGATCATCGCGGCGTCGGCTTCGGGATCGAGCGTGCGCAGGGGCGACTGGTCGGCGGCCGCGTTGAGATCATCGGGCATCGGATCGGGCCGCCGGGCGTCGATCCCGCCCAGATGCACGACGTGGCTGCCGATGCGCACGCCGAATCCGGCGAGCAGGCGTCGGCACACGGCGCTCGCGGCGACGCGCGCCGTGGTTTCGCGCGCCGAGGCGCGCTCGAGAATGTCGCGCGCATCGGCGCGGTCGTACTTGAGCATTCCCGAAAGGTCCGCGTGGCCCGGGCGCGGGCGCGTGACCGAGCGCTTGCGCGGGGCATGGGCGTCCTCGCCCTCGCGCTCGGCGGCGTCCATGATATCTTCCCAGTTCTTCCAGTCGCGATTGCGGATGAGCATGGCGATGGGCGAACCGAGCGTCTCGCCGCGGCGCACGCCGGAGAGAAATTCCACGGCATCCTTCTCGATCTGCATGCGGCGGCCGCGGCCATAGCCCTGCTGTCGCCGCGCGAGCTGCGCGTCGACGTCGGCGGTGGTGAGCGGGAGCCCCGCGGGAATGCCTTCGAGAATGGCGACCAGTGCCGGTCCGTGCGACTCGCCGGCGGTGGTGAATCGGATCATGGGCCCTCAAACGCGGTGAGCCCGGCGCCAGGCCGGGCCCACGTACTATAAATCGGCTGCCGCGCATCTGCTAACTGCCCACTGCAGACGGCGAACCGTTCGCAGTGGGCAGTTGGCAGCAGCACCGCCGGTCGCCTTACGGCGCCGGCTTGATGTCCTTCGAACTCAGGTCGATGACCACGAGTCCCTTGTCGGTCATCGCGAACAGCTTGAGCACGGTGCCGGCGGGATCGCCCGGCATGGCCCGCGAGACGCGCAACGGTCCGTACAGTGAATTCTTGAGCTGCAGCACCCCGCGGTTGGCGTACTGCGCGGCGTCGAAGATGTCGATCTGGTTGTTGGCGACGGCGGTGAACCCGATGCGCGTCGCCGCGGGAGTCGCCTCGCCGTTCACACTGGGATCGAACGCCACCCCGCCATCCACGCTGGATGCCACGGCGTACTCGCCCGCCAGTCGCAGGTGGAACGGGTTGTCGACGTACGAGACGTACGTGTTGAGCTGCCCGTGCGCCGCGACGAGCAATCCGGTGCTGTCGATGGCGATGCCGCTCACGCGTTCCGAGGCGTTCTCCGTGAGGTCGCCGACGGTGACGTTGGGCGACGTGAACAGCGCCCGCGGATCCACGGGGCCCGGGTTCGGGTCGTTGACCATCACGACGCGCCCCGTGGCGCTCTTCGTGTCGCCCTCGCCGAAGCCGATCCACGACCGATCACCGCTCGCGGCGGCGAATGTGGTGTCCTTGAAGGCCAGCGAGGCCACATCGAGGTTGAGCACGGCAAGCGCGTCACCGCCCAGGACTGAATCCTGCTGGACCGCGCCCACGGTCGTCGTGTCGATCAGACAGAAATTGTCCGACACCGACGCCGAGCCGTACTTGTGGTCGCAGATGACGAGCGTGTCGGACGCGTTGGAGCTCGGACTCGCCTTGGCCACGCCGACGGAATCCGTGTTGAAGAGCGCATACACGATCTGCTCGCCCGGCGTGATGGCGCCATACTTGTAGACCTGCTGCGGGTCCGGCGCCGGGAGCGTGGGGTCGAGCCACCGGATGGTGCCGGCGGGTGCCGACGCCGTGGGCATGGTGGAGTAGTAGATCCGCCCGCCCTTGGACTGCGCGACGAACTCGGGACGGTCCGAATAGCTGATCGGCCCCTTCACGCTCATCGCGGTCTTGCCGGTGCTGGCGTCGCGGGTCTCCGTCACCTGGTAGATGAACGTATTCCGGGTGCGAATCCGGTTCGCGAGATCTTCGTGGATGGCCCGCGCACTGGTGCTGCCAATGAAGACGCGGCTGATCGTCGTGGCGCCGGAGTTGGCGACGAGCAGGGTGTCGGGGTTGTTCGAGACCGACAGGCCCCACGGCTGCGAGCCCACGGCGACGCCGAGCGAGTCGAAGCTCTTGGAGGCGTCCTGCCAGACTTCGAGCAGGTTGTACTTGGTGTTCGAGAGGAACACGTTGCCGCGCGCCTGATCGACCGCCAGGTCGGCCACGAGGCCCGGGCGGACCTGCGGCAGGGCATACGTGTGCCCATACACGATCAGCGACGAGTCGCTGGCCGCGCTGGCTTCATTCGCGTTCGGCGTGTTGGTGCCGGTGCGCAGCGAGTATCCCGTGCGCCCCTGCTGATCGACGGCGAACGAGTAGATCATCACCCGCTGGCCCTGATCGGCGTTGGTGAGGCCGAGGGAGAGGCCGGCCGACGCGTTCGACACGTAGGGCTGCGCGAGCACGACACTGTCGCGCTTGATCCGCGCGCCGGTGCTGTCGAGCACTACGAAGCCCAGGGCGACGATGCCGTCTCCGTTGGCGCTCACGTGGATGGTGTCGCTCGTCTCGAGGCGCGCCGGCACCACCTGATACACCTTGGGCTCGGCGTTGCTGCCGCTCCGGACGTAGGCCACGACGCTGGCCGCGGTGCCGGGCTGATTATTGATGTCGGCGCCCGACGCGGTCACGGTCAGCTTGCCCCGCACCGGCGCGTCCTGCGGCAACCGCACGGTGGCGTTCAGCACCACGTCGCGGTTGTTGGGGAGCGCATACGTCTGCGTGATGGTCGTGTCGAACTTGGTGGGCCAGTTGGTCTCACCCTGCACGCGCAGCGACATGCGCGCCACGCCGATGTTGCTGGTGGCGTGCACCGCCGCCGTCATGCTCACGCCGGCGGGAACGCTGTCGCCAGGCGCCGGAGACGTGATGGTGAGCCGCGGCCCGCTGACGATGTTGATGGTGCGGAGCGTGGAGTCCACGTTCCCCGCCGAGTCGGCGACCAGCGCCACGATCACGAGACTGTCGATCGTGGTGTCGACCGGCTCGGCCGGCTGCAGGTAGCGCCGGATGGTGGTGTCGCGCAGACCGGGGCGGAACAGCAGCCCGCCCACGGGCACGTTGATCTCGGTGTAGCGAACGGTGCGCTGGAAGGTGCCCAGATCGACGCGACCCGATTCCGTGTAGCCGGTCAACGACAGGCTGCCCAGTGCGCGGTCGTCGTGCAGGTGCACGGTGACGAGCACGGAATCGCCGATGTTGGCCAGCGCGCCCGTGGAGGGCGTGTCGATGGTCGCCGACGGCGCGGTGACGTCCTTGCCGCCGCTGCCGGCGTTGGTCGAGCCCGTGCTGCCCAGCGGCGCGGCCATGGGCGCGGAGTCGCAGCTGACGACGACCGCGATGCCGGCAGCGAGCGCGAGCAGGCGTACGAGGGGTGATTTCATCGGACGGTTCCGCTCCCGCTAGTGTGAGTCCCCGTCACCCGGCATCGCCTGCCCATCGTCGACGATGTGCGGCGTGATGAGGATGAGGAGATCACGTTTGGTTTCCGAGCGCTGCGTGAAGCCGAACAGGCGCCCGAGAATCGGCAGATCGACCAGCACCGGAATGCCGGCCTTGGACAGCGTCACGCTGTTCTGCGTGAGCCCGCCCATCACCGCCGTCTGCCCGTCCGCCACCAGCATCACGTTGTCGACGCTCTGCTTCGGGAACACGGCGCCGACGTCGTTCGAGAACTGCTGCACGTCGGAATTTTCGGCGTGCACGGTCATCTGCACCTGATGATTGGCCGTGACCTGCGGGGTGACCTGCAGGATGATACCGGTCTGCTGGAAGCTGACCGTGGCCTTGGGCCCGGTCTGCCCGCCCACCGACGACGCGTCGATGACGCGGATCGGCACCTGCGTGCCGGCCGTCAGATTGGCCGTGTGGTTGTTGAGCGTGGTCACGCTCGGCTCGGCCTGCACGTCGAGCAGCGAAATCTGCGTGAGCGCCTGGACGAAGCTGGTGAAGCTGAACCCGCCCATGGCCGCCGAATACACCGCCTTCAGCGCCGCGCCGGGCACGTTCTGCGAGGCGTTGGCGATGGCCGAGATCGTGTTGCCGCCCAGATAGATGACGCCCGGCGTGGTCTGCGGCTTGCCGGAGGAATCGAGACGCGGCACGAGATCGTTGAAGTACTGGTGCGCGGTCCCGATATCGTACTGCAGCCCCAGCGCCTCGAGGTCGGTGCGGTCGACGAGAATGATCTTGGCCTTGATGTTGACTTGCGGCTGCCGCACGTCGAGGCTCTTGGCGTAGGCCACGAGCGAGTCGATGTTGGCGCCGATGTCCGTGACGCTCATGGTGTTGGTCGTGGTATCGACCGTCACCGCGCCGCGCACCGGGCAGTTGAGGTTGGTGGTCACGGCGCCCTGCGCCTCGGCTTCCGCCGCGCTGCCGGCGCCCGCGGCCCCCGCAGCACCCGCCGCCGGAGCGGCTGGGGCGGGCTGTCCTCCGGCCTGCAGGCCGCAGTCGCGGCTCAGCCGCGCCTCGACGCTGGGCTTGAGGTTGAACGCCTTGGCATAGTTGAGACGGAAGGTGCGCGTGACCAGCGGTTCCGCGGCGCGGCGCGCCATGATGTGGTCCTGCGTATCCACGACGAGAATCCCGCTGGGATCCTCGACGGCGTCGAGGCCGTTGGCGTTGAGCACCACGCGCAGCGCCACGTCCCACGGCTGATCGGTGATGTTGGCGGTGATCTTGGTCGCTTCGACGCCCTTGGACAGGATGATCGTACGGCCGGAGTACGCCGAGAACGCCGCGACGACGTCGCGGATATCGGCGTTCTCCCAGCTCACGGTGATCCGGGGCTGCTGAAGCGGCTCATAGGCGGCGGCGCGCACCGGCGCGGCGGCCTGGCGGACCGGGCGGACCTTGACCGGCACCGGAGCGGCAATCGCGTCGGCGGCGGCCGGACGGGCCGGCGCATCGTTGTCGGACGCGACGGGCGCGGCGGCGGCCGGAGCCGGAGCGGGCGCGCCGGTGTGCCACGCGGCGAAGTCGCCGCTGGTGCCATCGACCGTCACGCGGATGGCGCCGTCGGCCTGGGCCACGGCGTAGCGATGCGGGGCGTCGAGCGAGACGACCACGCGCACCACGTTGCGGCTGAACTGGGAGTAGCGGACCCCGAGCACGCCGCCGCGGTCGACCTGATCGTACGCGCCGGTGGGCACGCGTAGCGAGGCGCCGGCGATGTCGAGCACGACGCGCTCCGGGCTGTGCAACGTGAAGTCGCGGACCGAGACGGTTCCGCCGACGCCGATGACGACTTCGGCGCGGCCGCTCGTCGGCACGACGCTCAACGAGGTCACGGCCCCCTCTTCCGGCGCCGGCCCGGACGCCGAGCGCCAGGCGCCGGCGACGAGCGCGACGGCCAGCGCCGCGACTACCGTCAATACGCGTTTCATGGAGTCCTCGCTTTCGTGGTATCCGCAAGCACCAGCGAATCCTGGCGGTTGAATCCGAATTCTTCGATCGTGAAAATCACGCTGCGCGGCTTGATCTGGGCCACGCGCATCCGGCCCAGCGTCTGTCCGACGGTGGCCCGGTACAGCTGATTGGTCTGGTCCCGCATGATGGCCACCGAGCGGCGGCCGTTGGCGTCGTACAGGATGCCGATCAGGTGCAGGTCGGCCAGCACGGGGCGCAGCTCGCTCGTGTTGAGCAGCGACACGAACGGGTCGCGCGCGCCCTCACGGTCGTAGTCGAACGACTCGCGCATCACGTAACTCGGCACGGTGTCGAGCTTGGCCGTGTGCGTCACGCGTCCGTTGGGCCCGACCTTGCCGTGCGTGCCCGTGCCCTGCGCCGTGCCCTCGACCGACTTCTGCGGCGCGGGCTTCGCGCCCTTCTTGCCCTGGGCCTGCGCCTGCGCGTTCTGCTCCCGCGCGATGTGCGCGTCGGCCGCGGCCTTCGCGCCCCGGGCCTTGTCGATGGCCTTGGTGATCTGGGCGTTGGCCACGCCCGCGCCGGCCACGAGCAGGGCCAGCGCCGTCAATGCGCGTTTCACTGGCCCTCCTTGGCCCGGGCCGCGCCGGGCGAGGTGTGCGCCACGTACGTCTGGATGTCGAACGTCGCATCGAGCAGCCGCACCGTGGGGTCGTTGCCCTTGTTCTGGGCGCTGGACAGGTTGAGCGAGAGGTTGATGGGCGCCACGATGCGACGCAACTCGCCGATGTTCGTGAGGAACTCGCCGATCTTATGATACGGCCCCGTCACGGCGATCTTGTACCGATACGTGTCGAACTGATCGCCCTGGATCGTGCCGTCGGGCGAGACGCCGGAGATGTCGAGTCCGGCGCGGCGCGCGGCGGTGGACACGGACTCGAGCAGCGCCGGCACTTCATTGCCGGTGGGCACGAGCTGCCGCATGATGTCGACTTCGTTGGCGAACTCGCCCGACTCCGCGCGCAGCTTGTCGAGACTGCCGCGCTCAACGTCCGTCTTGGCGCGGCCGTTCATGGCGTCGAGGCTGTCGACGTGCGCCGACAGCGCGGCGATGGTCCCGGCGTTGGGCGTCCAGACGTACTGGAAGTACAGGCCGGCCGCCGCCACGAAGACGAACGCCACCAGCAGCTTGTACTGGTCGTTTCGGTTGGTCGGAAGAAGTGCCATGGCTATTTCACCGAAACGTTGAGTGGCACGCGATGAATCACGCTCGAGTCGGGCCGCGTGTAGAGCATCGTCAGCTGGAAGTCGGTGACCTGAATGCCGTTGTCCATCGCGGCCTCCGACTTGTCGAGCGTGACGTTGCCGAAGAACGGCGACGCTTCGAGATCGCTCATGAACTTGGTGAGCGCCTGGATGTCCACCGTGCGCCCCATGACGCGCACGTGCACGGTGTCCAGCGGCACGGTGGTTTCGAGCGCCGCGCCCTTCTTGGGCTTGGGCGGCGCCTCACCCGGCGGATGGCCGACCATGACGTTCTGTCCCTGCGGCGTGCCCGTATACGTGAGCGACGTCAGCCAGGTGTACGCCGGCAGCGCCGAGCTCACTTCCTCGAGCACGTGCGGCCACACGAACCGGTCGCCGTCGATCGCCCGGATGATGTTGAGCTGGCGCAGCAGCGTGTCCCGCTTGGCCTCCAGATGGATGCGCTCCTTGAGCACCGTCGCGTACCGCGTGGAGTCAGCCAGTCCCTGCTGCTCCGCCGCCGTGAGACGCTTGGTCTGGCGCGACTGGATGAGGAACATCGTCAGGATCGCGCCAAGGCCCACGACCCCGCAGACCACCGCCGCCGCGAGCCATCGATCCTTGACGCGCTCCGACAGGCCAGAGAGCAGCTGCGCGAAGTCGATCTTCGCGCCGCCGCCGCCTCGCTTTGCCTTCTTTGCAGCGCCTGGAAGGAGATTGATTTCGATCATGGGGGCTACCGCTTGGCCTAGGCGACCTGACGCAACGCCAACCCGATGGGAAGCATCAGGAGAGGCGCGACTTCGTCAGTGACGAGCGATGCGAGGGCCCCGTCACGCACCTTCAGCGATGCCAACGGGTTCGCCTGCTCGACGGCGAGTTTCAGCCGGTCGGCCAGCATCCCGGTAAGCCCCGGAATGCGCGAGCCGCCGCCACACGTATACACGGCGCGAACGGCGCTCGCCGTCCGCGAGTTGGAGGTCAGGAACGCGACCGCGCGCTCGATCCCCAGCGCGATCTCCTCGCCGCGGCTCTGCAGAATCGCGTCGAGGTGCGGCGATCGATCGTAGCCCTGCAGGAGCTGCTGCGCCTCGTCGGCGCTCAGCCCGCGCTCGCGCTGCAGATCCTCCCGGAACCGCCGCGTGCCCACGCCCAGATCGCGGGTCAGAATCGGCACGCCCTCTTCCAGCACGTTGATGTTCGTGACCTCGTGCCCCACGTTGACCAGCGCCACCACCCCGGTCATCGCGTCGGGATGGTTGAGCTCGAAGGCGTTGTGGAGCGCGAACGCGTCCACGTCCACGATCCCCGCCTCCAGTCCCGCGTCGTTGAGCACGCGCAGCTTCGATTCCACCAGTTCCCGCTTGGCCGCCACCAGCAGCACGCTCATCTCCAGCCCGTCCCCCTCGGGATCCAGGATCTGGAAATCGAGCTCCACCGACTCCATGTCGAACGGCACGTGCTGCTCGGCTTCCCACCGCATCAGCTCGCGCGCCTGCTGTTCCTTCACGCGCTCGATCTGAATCTTCTTGATGATCACGTCGCGCCCGCCCACGGCGGTCACGACCTGCTTCACCTTCAGCCCCGCTTCCGTCATCGCCGACTGAATCGCCTCGGCCACGATCCCGGGGTCCATCACTTCGCCCTCGACGATCGCGTCGGCCAACAGCGGCGCAATCGCGACCTTGACCAGCTCCGGTTCCCCCTTGGAGTGGTCCATCACCGCGACCTTGATCAGGCCCGAGCCGATGTCCAGGCCGACTGTCGTCTTGCTGCGACCGAGGAATGCCATGAGACGGTTGGGATGATGCCGGACCCGCCGCGCGGAGCCTTCGCCCCGAGCCCGCAGGAGTCCGGCGACTGCCGGAGAGGGGACCGATACCTTGGCCCCGTTTCGCAGAGTGTCAATAGTTGCGTGACGCCGTTCGCCGACGCCAAACGCTACCGTCGCGAAACTGTCCGGTTGCGCCTCACGGTACACGACCTAGCACGCCCGAGGTAACAACGCAGCGCGAGTTTACGTGCCGTTACCCAACCGATCGTCCAGACGGTTCACGGCGCGACCGGCTCCGTCGGCACCGACGCGAAAATCACCCGGCCCGCGTGCCATTCGGCGTCCTCGACCGCGCACGGGTCGTAGGCTAAGTGCAACTCAGCGAGTGAGTTGACGGCAACGGCGGCCGCTCCTCCCTCCGCCAGCAACAGCCCGGACATCGCGAATCGGCCGCCCGACACCACAACGCCGCCGCCGGCCACGATCACACCGCGAAACGTCACCGACCCGGAAACGGTGAGGGCGCCCTTCACTAGAAGAAGCCCCGCCCCGTCTCCACCCGAGAGTTCGAGATCACCCTCAGCGTACGCCACGCCGGCCCGAATTGCCGACACCACCGCGCCACCAGGCAGCCGAATCCCGGCCCGCGCGGCCAGCGTGTCCACGGTCACGCCGCCAAATAGATGATATGTGGAATCGTCCCCGGCGGCCGCGACCTCCACGGCGCCATCGGGGCCGATCGCGCCCGGGGCCATGACCACCCCCGGCACCGACACCGGCCCCGCATCGCAGGCCACGGCCGCCGCCGAATCCGGCGCCGCCGTCGTGAGGCCGCCGTCCACGCGCACATCGCCCCGCGCCACGAGCGCCCCCAGCGCCGCGAACCTCGGCGCGTCCACGAGCAGCGTCGCGGCCATCACGGCATCGAGCGAGCTGTCGCGCACGTCTCGAGCGCTGACCACGCCACGGTACGTCCAGGCCGAGAGCCGCGAGATCCAGCGATCGACCACCGCCGTTCCGGCGACCGCCACCGGCGAGAGGGCGACGGTGCTCTCGGGGAGCTGCGCGAATCGCGCCGCCGTGTCCCAGCCCGCGCGCAACGCGACCCGCTGCTGCTCGGCGATTCCGTGAAGTTGATCGGCGCGCCCCGCCACGAGGCGCGTGGACCAGCGCTCACGCTCCGCGAAGAAGCTCGCGGCGAGCAGGGAACCGGCGACCCCCAGCACGACGAGCGCGGCCAGCAGCACCACGCCGCGCCTCCGCCCCTCACGGCCGCCCACGGAGCGCCACCGTGCGCTCAGCGGCCGCGAGCGTCGAGTCGGGAGGCCGCGCCGTGACCGTGATGCTCGCCGCCAGACGGGGGTCGGCCAGCGGCGAGCCGAGCGGCTGCCCGGAGCTATTATAATACTCGAATAACAGGCCGGACCGGCCGGGCGATGCGCGGCGCGCGCCCAGCGGCCCCGCCACCGGCTGCACGGCGTTGAACCGCTGAGCCGCCGCGTTCCACTCCCGCATCCCCAGATACCACCGGCCGTCGCCGGCGCGGTAGAGCGCGAAGCGCACGCGGCGCTGGAGCAGAAACGGCGCGGCGGGTGACGCCTCGACCGCCGAGTCGAGGGCGAGGATCCAGCTCGCGGCGGGCGGAACGCGCGCCGCCCCACAGGCGCCGGCGTTCGACGACACGCTCGTGACCACGCGCGCGCGCCACGCCGCCGGCCGCGCGCGATCGTCGAGGACGAGCAGGCGATCGCCGGCCGCGGGCGTCGCGGCGTAGTCCGCGCCGGGAGGCCCCGCAGCCGATTGACCGCGCGGCACCAGGAATCCGCCGTTCACCGCGCACCCGGCACCGGCCCCGATGCGCGCCAACAGTTCCAGCGACGTGTCGGTCGACGCACCGGCCGCGAGCGCGGCGGCACCCACGCCGTCGAGGGCGTGGGCCAGAATTGCCACCGCCTGACGCGCCGCGGTCGTGCCGGCGTCATCGGCTTCGAATTCGCGCTGCAGCCGGGCGTGCGCGAGGCCGCCCTGCGTGATCAGCCCAAGCACGATCCCGAACATCGCCAGCGTGACGATGAGCTCGAGGAGCGTGGCGGCCCGGCGCATGGCTCAGCAGTCCACCGCGGAGCGAAGCACGAACGCCGGCGCCGGCCGGGGACCGTCGAAGACGACGCTGTCGCGCAGGTCGCGCGCCGACCCCGGCGCGGCGGTGACGCTCCAGAACTCCCGCACGCCGGGGAGCGGCGTGCCGGTGCCGTTGGACGGCGCGGGGCATGGCTGTGCCCGGAGCCCAGCCAATCGAGACTGCGCGGCGCGCACCGCCGCCTCCTGCCGCGCGGCGCTCCCGCGCAGGCGCACCAGCGAGGCCGCGTCGGCGGCGAACGCCAGCAGCGCCACGTCGAAGACGACGAGGGCCACGAGGAGTTCGACGAGGGTGAACCCCGGCCGGCACGTGCGAGCGCGCGATCGCATGCCGCACGGTAGCGCCAATTGGGCGCGAGGCCGGCACCGGACGGATGCCGGCGTCAGCCAATTCCCGCGTCAGTCGCCCAATCCGTATTCGCGGAGCTTGTAGAGCAGCGTGCGGTGCGACAGCTCGAGCAGCTTGGCGGCGCGGGTGCGGTTGCCGCCGGTCTGCTCCAGCGCGCGGCGGATGAGCGCCTTTTCGAGCGCCTCGGTCCGGCGCTTCACCGAGAGATCGTCGGCGTCCGGGTGCGCGCCGCTCGAAGGCGAGACGACCTCCGGCGGCAGCTGGCCGGCGCCGATCTCCTCGGTGTCGGCGAGCACCATGGCCCGTTCGATGACGTTCTCCAACTCCCGCACGTTCCCCGGCCAGGGATACTCCATGAGGCACCGCATCGCCGCCGGCGCGACGCCGCGCACGCGCAACCCCAGGCGCTCGTTGAACCGCCGCACCATGGCGAGCGCGAGCTCGGGGATGTCCTCGCGCCGCTCGCGGAGCGGCGGCAGGTGCAGCCGCACGACGTTCACGCGATAGAACAGGTCGGCGCGGAAGCGGCCGGCGGCGACTTCGGCGTCGAGATCGCGCGACGTGGCGGCGATCACGCGCACGTCCACCCGCCGCGGCACCGACTCGCCCACGCGCCGGATCTCGCTCTCCTGCAGCACGCGGAGCAGCTTGACCTGCAGCGGCACGGGCAGCTCGCCGATTTCGTCGAGCAGCAGCGTGCCGCCGTCGGCTTCCTCGAACAGGCCCCGACGCTCGGCGGCCGCGCCGGTGAAGGCGCCGCGGGCGTGACCGAACAGCTCGCTCTCCAGCAGCGATTCCGGAATAGCGGCGCAGTCCACCGCCACGAACGGAAGCGCCGCGCGGGGGCTGCCGTGGTGCACGAGCCGCGCGAACAATTCCTTGCCCGTGCCGCTCTCCCCCGTGATCAGCACCGTGGATGGGTGGCGCGCCACCTTGGCCGCCAGATCGAGCGCCTGGCGGAGCGCCGGGCTGCGCCCCACGATGCCCCCGGGCTCGCGCAGCTGCGCCAGCTCCTCGTGCAGCTGGCGCAGCTCGCGCCGCAGTCCCTCGCGCTCGATGGCCTTGTTCACCACGAGCAGCACCTGGTCGGCCCGGAAGGGCTTGGAGATGAAGTCGTACGCGCCGCGCTTGATCGCGGCGAGCGCCGCGTCGTCGTCGCCGTAGGCGCTCATCATGATGACGAGCGCCGCGCCTCCCGATTCCCGGTACGCGTCGAGGAACGCCAGGCCGTCGGTGCCGGGCATGCGCACGTCGCAGAGGATGAGATCGGCCGGCGCGTCGCGCAACAGCGCCGTGGCCGCCGCCGCGTCGGCCGCGGCCCGCACGCTGTGCCCCTCGCCGTCGAGAATAAGCGAAAGTGTATGGCGCAGCCCGAGTTCGTCGTCCACGATGAGAATGTTCATGCCGGATCCAGCGGAAGGAGCAGATGGAAGGCGGCGCCGCCGGCGCGGGAGGGCTCCACCCACACGGTGCCTCCGAAATTCTCGACGATGCGCGCCACGATGGCGAGCCCGAGCCCCGTGCCGCGCCCGGGGTCCTTGGTGGTCACGAACGGATCGAAGATCCGTTCCGCCATGTCGGCCGCCACCCCTGGCCCGGAATCGGCGACCACGATCTTCACCACGTCCCGGGCCTCGGTGCCGGCGAGCCAGCGACTCACCCGGCCGCTCGGCGCCCGCGGCACCCGCGTGTCCGGTGAATCGCCCGCCCGACGCGCGCCCCCCTCGGCCGCCCGTGCCCGCGGCAGCGCGCCGGTGCGCACGACGATCTCGCCGCCGCCGTCCATGGCGTCGACGGCGTTGAGAAACAGATTCACAAACACTTGTTCCAGATCGTGGCGGTCGGCGCGCACGGGCAGCGCCGGCGCGGCGAGCTCCATGGAAACGCCCACCCGGCGCAATACGCCCTGCGTGGCCAGCAGTTCGTGCACCGCCCGCACCGTGTCATTCACGTCGACGCGCGTGTCGGCCCGCGGATGCGCGCGCCCATAATCGAGCAAGCCGCGCACGATGCGGTCGATGCGGTCGGCCTCACGCTGGAGTCCGTCGAGCGCGGCACGGGCCCGGTCGTCGGCCGCGCCGCGCCGGAGCAGATGCGTATATCCGTTGATTGCGCCGAGCGGATTGCCGATCTCGTGCGCGACCCCCGCGGCGAGCCGCCCCACGCTCGCCAGCTTCTCCGCGCGCACCAGGTGCGCGCGCTCCTCGAGCAGGTGGTCGGTCATGCGATTCACGCTGGCCGAGAGGTTCGCGAATTCAACCGAAGCCCCGGGGGGCACGCGGCGCTCCAGGGCGCCGCCGGCGATCGCCTCGGCGGCATCCACCGTGGCTCTCAGGGGGCGGATGACCGCGCGCTCGACCTGCGCCGCGGCAAAGACGACGAACACCAGCACGTCGGCGGCCACGAGCACCACCAGATACACGGCGCCGCGCGCCGTGCTCGCCTGCCCCGCCATGAGTTCCACCGCCGCCACCGCGAACGCGAGCGCCGCCACGGCGAGAATGGCGAGCGAGAGCAAGAGCTCCGTGCGGATGGAGTGGCGCCCATCAGGGGGCCGGCGTGCGATCATGGCGATGCGGGCCGGTCGTGGCCGGGTGATTGGGCGGCGAGCGCCGCCAGGCCGCTGTCGGCCGAAACCACGACGGCGTGCATGTCCTCGATCGGTCCGCCGTGCCGCAACGCGTCCAGCGCGGCTTCTTTCGCCTTCTGGTATTCCTTCTGGACCAGCAGGCAGACGGCGAGCTGGGGGCGAGCGTACGCGATGCTCGAGTCGATCGTGATGGCCCACCGGTACAGGTTGATGGCGGGCTTGCAGATGTTCCACCCGCGGTAGGCCTCGCCAAAGCTGAACGCCATGTACGGATCGAACGGGAAGAGGTGCATCGCCCGGCCGTACTCCCGCTCACCGTCTCGCATGCGGTGGTTCCGGAAGAACCAGGCGCCGAGCATGAAGTGCGCGCGGTAGCTGTCGGGCGAGTCGACCACCGCGTGTTTGAACAGGACGTCGTCGTCGTGCCAGACCTTCTGCCGCTCGGCGCTCCGCCACCCGCCCAGGATGAGCAGGGTGAGCACCGCCGCGGCGCCCGCGAGCTGCATCCGGCGCGCCGCGAGCCACTCGTACGCGTACGGGATGAGCGCGCCCACGAAGATCATGGCGCCGACGCTCGGGAAGAACAGCGTGCGCTCGGCGATCAGGAATCCGGCCGGCAGGACGATATTGCTGACCGGCGACAGGGCGACGATGACCCAGCCAAGGCCGAAGCTCACCGCCGGAGCCTTGCGAATCGTGGCGAAGAAGAGGCCGATGACGCCGATCATCAGCAGGAGGCCGGGCAGCTCCCAAATGCCGAACCCCTGGGCAATCCGGATCCACGGCGGCGAATATTCGGGCGTGAGACGCGCCGGCCAGAGGAAGAGGCGCCCCCACTGCGGCGAGATGCCGATCGCGGTGAGGATGCGGTTGCCCGTCGACAGGTTGAGCCCCTGGAACGGCATGTACGGCGCGAATCCCGCGAACCGGCCGGTGAGCACCACGCTGCGGGCCCAGAGATAGGCCATGGCCACGGCCACGAGCCCGAGCACGAACGGACGCATTTCCTTGAGCCGCGTCCACAGCGGGCGCGGATCGCGCACCACCGTCATTTCCGCGAGCACGACGAGCGCGACCAGCGTGATGCCGTGCTCCTTGAAGAGCATGGCGGCGCCGTACATCGCCGCGATCGCGAACTGGCGCCCCACCGAGAGCGGCCCCTGCGCGCGTCCGTAGATGTAGAGTCCCATGGCCAGCGTGAGCAGGAGCGCCACCGTCAGCTCCGACTGGCCCACCACGTTCCCCACCGACTCGACGTGCACCGGATGCACGGCGAACAGCGCGGCCGCGATCCACGCCGGCGCGCTGGGCAGCACCCCCGACATCACCCAGAAGACGGCCACGCACACGGCCAGGTAGAGCGCCACGTTGACCACGTGAAAGACGAGCGGGGAGCCGTGGCCGGCCACCCATTGCACGGCGAAGCCGATGATCGTGAGCGGGCGATAGCCGTCGCCGCCCCAGTGCTTGGACCAGTACGAATCGGCGAACAGGCGCCACCAATGGGCGAGCGTGTGCACCCGCGCGTCCTGCTGGATGACGTACACGTCGTCGTAGGTGAACTGGTTGGGGAGCCCAGTGGCCGACGCGGCAAAGGCCAGCAGCGCGATGCTGCCGGCAAGGGTCCACCAAGTGCGGCGTTTCATGCGAGCAGGTTGTATTTGAGAATGTGCCAGAACGCCGCGACGCCGTCCTTCCAGTTGATCTTCTTCCCCTCGGCGTACGTGCGGCCCGAATAGCTGATCGGGACCTCGAAGATGCGGGCGCGGGCCCGCGCCAGGCGGGCCGTGACCTCGGGTTCGAATCCGAACCGGTTGGACGTCAGCGACAATGACCGGGCCAGATCGCCGCGCATGGCCTTGTAGCAGGTTTCCATGTCGGTGAGGTTCAGGTTGGTGAGCATGTTGCTGAACGTGGTGAGCGCGCGATTCCCGACGGAGTGCCAGAAGTAGAGCACGCGATGCGGTCCCCCCAGGAATCGCGAGCCGAAGGAGGCGTCGGCGCGCCCGTCGATGATCGGCTGCAGCAGCACGGGCCAATCGGCCGGGGAGTACTCGAGGTCGGCATCCTGCACGATGACGACCTGGCCGGTGCTGGCGGCGAGAGCGGCGCGGATGGCCGCCCCCTTGCCCCGGTTCTCGGGCTGCAGGATGAGCTTGTGGATGCGCCCCGCCGCGTAGAGTTCCTGCAGCCGGTCGCGCGTTCCGTCGCTGGAACCGTCGTCGACGCACACGATTTCCTTGGGCATCGGCGCCGCGTGGACCCGGTCGACCACGGCGTCGATCGTCGCCGCCTCGTTGTACACCGGGATGAGCACCGACAGCCGCCAGGCATTCAGGTCCAGGGGGGTGAGCGGCGTGTGCCGGGGCGCCGTCATACCTCCACCCCGTAGCGCGAGAGCTTGCGATACAGGGTGGACGGGTCGATGCCGAGCACGTCGGCCGCCCGCGACTTGTTGCCGTTCTCCGACTGCAGCACCCACATGATGTAGGCCCGCTCGACTGCCTCGAGCGTGGGATTGGGGGGCGTGCGCGCCGCGACCAGCGGCTCGGCGCGCGGTTGCGTCACGCGATCGGGGAGCGCGTTGACGGAAATCGTATCGCCCGCGGTGAGGATGGCGGCGCGTTCGAGCGCGTTCTCGAGTTCGCGCACGTTGCCGGGCCACGGGTACGCCTGCGTGGCGTCGAGCGCCGATTCGTCGAGGTGCTTCGGCGCCTCGTCGCGCGCCCGGGCGATGCGACCCAGAAAGTGATCGACGAGCAGCGGAATGTCTTCCCGCCGCTGGCGCAGCGGCGGCAGGTGAAAGAGGATCACGTTGAGGCGGTAATAGAGGTCGCTCCGAAAGCGGCCGCCCTTGATCTCCTCTTCGAGATCGCGATTGGTGGCCGCGATCAGCCGGACGTCGATCGCCTCGGCATCGGTGGCGCCCACCGGAATCACCTCGCGGTGCTGGAGCACGCGCAGGAGCTTCACCTGCGTGGCGGGCGTCGTTTCGCCGATCTCGTCGAGGAAGAACGTCCCCTTGGCCGCCGCCGCGAACAGCCCCGACTTGTCCTTCACCGCGCCGGTGAACGCACCCTTCACGTGGCCAAACAGCTCGCTCTCGAGCAGACCCTCGGGCAGCGCACCGCAGTTGATGGACAGGAACGGACCGCCGGTGCGTCCCGAGAGCTGATGAATGTAGCGCGCGATGACTTCCTTGCCCGTGCCCGATTCGCCCTGAATGAGCACCGTGCTTTCCGTGGGCGCCACGGTCTCGGCCAGGCGCAGGACTTCGAGCCACGCCTTGCTCGTGCCCACCGGCCGGTCGCCCTGCGCGCCTTCGCGCCGCCGAATCTCCTGCTTGAGCGACTTGTTCTCCACCCGCAGGTGCCGGTGCTCCGCGGCCCGCCGGAGAATCGCGATCAGCTCGTCGTTCCGGAACGGCTTCTGGATATAGTAGAACGCGCCCTCGTTCACCGCCTGCATCGCCGACTGCAGGGTGGCCTGCGCCGTCATGAGAATCACCGGCACGTCGGGGTCGGCCTGCCGGGCCGCCGACAGAATGTCCACACCGGTCACGCTCGGCATTCGAATATCCGTAAGAACGATCTCGGGAACCTGCTCGGCGAGCCGTTCGAGTCCCTGCTTGCCCCCGTGCGCGAGCACGGGCTCGAATCCCTCGGTGCGCAGCAGGATGCGCAGCGATTCGAGAATTCCCGATTCGTCGTCCACGACCAGCACGGTGGGGCGAACGTCGGTGGCACGTGCGCTCACGCGGTGTCTCCGATGGAGGTTTGAGCCCGCGGCAGGATCACGGTGAACGTGGTGCCCCGCGCGCCGCTGTCGAGAAACACCATGCCCCGGTGCGCCTCGATGGCCCGGTGCACCACGGCCAGCCCGAGTCCGCTGCCGCCGGGCTTGGTGGTGAAGAAGGGGTCGAACAGCCGGTCGCGAATTTCCATGGGAATCCCCGAGCCCTCGTCGCACACGCGGATCGACACGCTGCCGTCCTCGTACCGCACGCCAAGCGGCAGCTGGTCGGGATCGAGCGCCGAAACCTCGACTCGAACGCATCCCTCGGGCGGCGACGCCTGCACCGCGTTGAGCACGAGGTTGAACACCGCGCGGTGCAGCAAATCCTCGTCGCCCTGCACGACGAGCGATCCGTCGTCGGGGGCCGAGCACTCCACGCGCACGGCGCCGCGGTCGGGATGGGCTTCGCCGAGACGCACGGCGCCCCGCACCACCGCGGCCACGTCCACCGAGCCGGTGTGCGACACCCGCACGCGCGCAAAATCCAGGAATTCCGTCAGAAGCCGCGACAACCGGTCGGACTCGCGCAGCACGAGATCATTGAGCGTGCGCTCGTCGTCCGTCTGCCGCGGCACCCGCGAGAGCTGCTCCACGGCGCTCCGGATCGACGCGAGCGGATTCTTGATCTCGTGCGCCAGCGATGCGCTCAGCTCCGCGACGCCCTCGAGACGCTCGGCGCGCAGGCGCAAGGCCTCGATGCGCTTCTGGTCGGAAATGTCCTGGAAGATCGCCGTGGCCGTGCGATCCGTGCGTTGACCGTCGCCCTCGGTGTAGGTCGTCGTCACGCCGATGGGGAATCGGGCCGACGCAGCCGACACGACACCCTCGCCGCGCGTGGTGCGAATGCGATGGGTCACCGACTGGTGCAGCGCCCCGGCAAGCTCCGGCGCCGCTCCCGCAATCCGCTCGAGCACGGGCCGGTTGAGCAGCGCTTCGAGGTTCAGCCCGAGTAGCGCCTGGGCCTTGGGATTCGCGTACAGCAGGTTCCCGTTCGAATCCACCGTGAGCACGCCGCTCTGAATGTTGCGCAGGATGTCGTCGGCCTCCAGACGCGCGTGCTCCAGCGCCGCCGCCAACACCTGTTTGCCTTCACCCGCTTTCTGCAGCTGCGACGCCAGCACGGCGCACCCCAGCGACACCGCGGCGAATACCCCGAGCTGAGCCATGACGATGCCGTTGTGCATGTCGGCATTCACGCCAAAGACGGTGTCGGCGAAGAACATCACGATGCCCAGCGCCGCCACGAGCAGCCCGCCGCCCACCGGCAGCATGAGCGTCGCCGTGGCGATGACCAGGATGTACAGCGCCGAGAACTGCGAGACGCTCCCGCTCTCCGCCCCGCCCGGCGTGACGTGCACCACCACCGTCACCAGCAACAGATCGATGATGCTCTGGAGATACAGGAACGTCTTGCCCAGCGGCTTGCGGTATATTTCGCTGTACGCGAACGAGGCACCCGTGAACACCGTGGCCAGCGCGAAGGCGATGGTCACCACGGTCAGCTTGCTCGCGTCCGTCTGGTGCTGCGCCCAGTTCACCACCGCCGCGATGAAGATCGCGGCGGCCACCGACAACCGGCCAAGGTAGACCCAGCGGAGCAGGTACCGCGGGTCGAGCATGGCCTGAATGGCCTCGGGCTTGTCTGCGGACGGGTGAAAGCGCACGGGCGTTGGTTTATTGCAAAGTGCGAGAACTTCGGATTTCCGGCAACTCTGGCATTCTGCTACAGCCTTGGACGATCCTTCCTTCCATAAGTTTCCGGTGGCCCACTCCGGACCCGCAATAATGACCGATAACCTCCCCTCGGGGCGGCTTGGCCGCCTCTGGGCCCGGTTTCTTTCCTATCTGGGAGTTGCCGGTTCGCCGGCAGCAGGTGCCTCGTCTCTGCCCCAGGACGGGGAGGCGTTGGCGCGCCTCGCCGCCGAGGGCGCCAGCGGAAGCACCGCCGACTCCGGCGCCCGGATGCTGGCCGACGTGCTGGAATTTCGAGGGACACTCGTGCGCGAGGTCATGCGTCCGAGAACCGAGGTGGTGGCGCTTCCGCTCACGGCCACGGAAGACGAGGTGCGGGAGGTGTTGAAGCGCGAGCGGTACACGCGCTACCCCGTGTATGCCGCGTCGCTCGACGACATCGTGGGGGTGTTCCTGGCCAAGGACCTCTGGCTGCGCGATTCCGCCACCAGCTTCTCGCTCGCGCGCCAGCTTCGCGAAACGCTGTTCGTGCCCGACACCCGCCCCGCGCAGCGAGTCCTCGACGATCTGCGCAAAACGCGCGCGCACATCGCCGTGGTGCTCGACGAGTTCGGCGGCACGGCGGGCATCGTGACGCTCGAGGATCTCGTGGAGCAGGTCATCGGCGACATCAACGACGAATACGACGTGGCGGTGCGCTCGGCCATCGAGACCGACGGGGTGCTGGAGCTGGCCGGCTCACTCTCGCTGCGCGACGTGCGCGGCGAGTACCAGATCCCCATCCCCGACGGCGATTGGCAGACGATCGGCGGCTACGCGTTCGCGCGGCTGGGACGCCTGCCGCGCATCGGCGACCGCGCGCCGTACCCCGGGGGCGAGCTGGAGATCGTGGCGATGGACGGGCGTCGCGTGGCCGCCGTGCGCGTCCACCGGGCAACGAGAGGCGGCGGTGCCGAGGCGGACTGACCTGCACGTGAGCGGGTCGCTCACCATCCCCCGCGACGAGCTGGAGGTGCGGGCGTCGCGGGCCGGGGGCGCGGGCGGCCAGCACGTGAACACGTCGTCCACACGCGTGGAAATCGAATGGAATGTGGCGCGGTCGCGCGCCCTCAGCGACGCCCAGCGGGCGCGCCTGCTCGGCGCACTCACGGCGCGGCTCACCGCCGACGGCGTGCTGCGCGTGGTGGCCAGCGAGCGGCGCAGCCAGACGCAGAACCGCGAGGCGGCCGAGGACCGGCTGGCGGCGGTGGTGCGGAAGGCGCTCGTCGTGCCGCGCGCCCGGCGGGCCACGCGTCCCACGCGGGCGTCCGTGGAGCGGCGCCTGGACCAGAAGCGGCGCCACGGAGAGCGGAAGCGCGGGCGCCGGGAGCGCGGCGACGCCGACTAGCGCGGGCGTTCGTCGGAGACGTGGCGGGCCTTGAGCGACGCGATGGCCTGTCGCAGCTGCGGCGCGATACGTGAATCAGGATAGCGATCGAGGAGCCGGCGGAGCTCCACGAGGGCCCGCGCCGGCTGCTGCAGCGGGCCGAGGTAGAGATCGGCCAGGCGGTTGCCTACGTAGACGTCGTCGCCCGAACGGAGATCCGGCAGGCGCTGCGCTTCCCGGAAGAGCTGCGCCGCGCGGGCCGGATCGCCGCCCGGGCCGGCGTACAGGTCGGCGGCGCGGATGCGGACGGCGATGCCGGTCGCGTCGGCGGCGATTCGCGCCTCGAACGACGCCAGCGCCTCGCGCACGCGACCCTGCATGACCAGCGCCTGCTCCTGCGAGAATTGCTCTTCGTACGGCGTGCTGGCGCCGGTGGGCGCCAGATAGAACTCGGCCACGGCACTGGCCGGTCTGGGGAGCTGCACGGCGACCGTCGTCATCACCACCAGGCCCACGACGTAGTAGACCGCCATGGCGAGCGGCACGGGCCACCCCCGGGGGCCGTAGTAGAGCCCCACGGGCAGGAGCATCACGGCGCCCAGGGAGGACCACCCGACGGCGGTGAGCACGCGAGCGAAGTCCGGGCCGTACCGGTCGAGCATGGTGCGGCGATAGGGGCGAACGGCACGCGACGGCTCCCGCGCGGCCGGTTCGTTGGGGGGCACGGAACCAGGTGGCATGCCTGCTACCTTTATGTGGCGGACGCGCGGGCGCAATCCCGTACGACGTGCCCGACCGGCACTTTGCGGAGCTTTCGGCGTACTACCGATGGTCTGCCCGACCTCCCCGGGGCGCGCCGAAATCGGCCGGACGTGTAATGGAAGTGTCTCGGCGCGCCGGACCCCTTGCCCCGGCACGCAGAGCCCGGTATTCAGCAGGGAGCCGCAGGGTTTGCGGCGTTGACGACCACCTCCAGCGGTTCCACCGTGGGGCCTCAATGACTCGATCGCTTTCGCGTCCGGCGGCTTTCGTCCTCGCGCTGCTTGCCTTTGGCGGCGTTCAGCGCGCGTCGGCCCAGTAC
>JAGWRB010000111.1 GCA_028876725.1 Gemmatimonadota bacterium | reverse complement strand
GACGGCTTTGGCCGGGATTCCGCAATCATCGCCCTCGGCGGTGGAGTAATTGGGGACCTCGCCGGTTTCGTCGCCGCGACGTACATGCGAGGCGTTCCATTCATCCAGGTGCCGACGACTCTCCTCGCAATGATCGACGCGTCGATCGGCGGCAAGACAGGCGTCGACACGCCGGCCGGCAAGAATCTCGTGGGCGTAGTTCACCAGCCGTCGGCGGTGCTCATGGACCCGGACGTGCTGGCCACGGTGCCCGATGCGCACTTCCGCGCCGGACTCGGCGAAGCGCTCAAGCACGGCGTGATCGCCGAGGCCACGCACTTCGACGCCGTCGCCGCGCTCGCCGCCGCGCACCGCGACAGCCGCCCCGACACCCGGGCCATCAGCGCCATCGTCGCGCGCAGCGTCGAGATCAAGTCAGCCGTGGTGGCGCGCGACGTGCACGAATCCGGACGCCGCAAGACGCTCAACTTCGGCCACACGATCGGGCACGCCATCGAGCATCTGAGCGGCTACCGCCTGCTGCACGGCGAGTGCGTGGCCATCGGCATGTGCATCGAAGCGCGCATCGCCGAGGGAATGGGCGTCGCGCAGCCGGGCACGGCCGATCGCATTCGCGCCGCGTGCGCAGCGGCCGGTCTGCCCACCGAGCGACCGGCGGAACTCGCGCCCGCCGCGATTCTCGCCGCGGCGCAGGGTGACAAGAAGGGACGCGGCGGCCGCGCCGAGTACGCACTGCCGCTCCGCGTGGGCGCGATGGCGTTCGCCGAGCGCAACTGGTCGTCGCCGGTCGACGATACCATCGTGTTGGCCGCGCTGAGCTGAGCACGCGCGCCGCGCGGCGCGCACCGGCATGAGCGGAGGCCGCCGGCCACCGGGATCATGAGAACCGGTGTCTTGGAATTCGCCGGTCGTGGAGTTCGGGAAGGGTGGCCTCCCGACCTTCGGCGAATTTTCGGAAATGATGACCGAAGATCATACGTTTATGAGTCACAAAATTGCACATAGTGCAAAATTATGCCACACAGTGACTTAGCCGCATAAGCATCCGTTTGTCGCTGTCGGCTCTGTCGCGTTCCTGTTGACGCCCCTCCCCCCCGACATTATCCTGCCGTCCCTGCCAGTCACCAGCGTGTCGCGAGCCGTTTCGCTCGTTCCCACCTTCCCGCTTTCCGTGATAGGGGCGTGTATGGAGCAAGTGACCGAAACCAGGTCCAAGGGATACTTCCGCTCGTCTCCCTCCTCGGCATTCGACCAGTATCTGCAGGACATCCAGAAACTCCCCCTCATCGACGACCCGCAGGAAGAACGACGGCTCGCCCGCCGAGCCCAGAAGGGTGACGAGAAGGCCGCCGAGCGGCTGGTGACCGCGAATCTCCGATTCGTGATCTCGTATGTAAAGAAATACCAGGGCCACGGCCTCGACCTCAGCGAGCTGGTGGCCATCGGCAACGAGGGACTCCTCAAAGCCGTCCGCAAATTCGATCCCGATCAGGGCGTGAAGTTCATCTCCTACGCCGTGTGGTGGGTCCGCCAGGCGGTCCTCAAGGCGCTGGCCGAGCAGACGCGCTCGGTGCGCATCCCGCTCAACCAGAACTCGCAGCTCATCCGCCTCGCCCGCGCCGAAACGGTGCTCGCCCAGGTGCTGAAGCGCGACCCCACGGAAAACGAGATCGGCCGCCTGCTCGACGAATCGCCGCAAGCGATCCGCGCCGCCAAGCAGATGTCGTCCACCGAGGTGTCGCTCGACGCGCCCGTCGATCGCTCCGACCGCGAGGCCTCGACGCTCGGCGAACGCTTCGCCGGCGTGGACGGCACCGAGATCGAAGACGTGACCGACTACAAGCTCATGCGCGAGTTCATCGATCGCGTCTTCAAGAAATACCTCACGCCGCGCGAGCGCAAAATCCTCTACCTCTACTACGGACTCGAAGAGGGCAGCGAGGCCATGACGCTCGAAAAGATCGGCGCGCTCATGGGCGTCACCCGCGAGCGGATTCGCCAGATTCGCGAGCGCGCGTTCGAGAAGCTCCGCGAAAGTCCCGATGGCCGCGCCCTCTGCGGCTTCTGGGCCGCGTAAGGCCTCCGCCTCGACGATCGCCCGGCCCGCTCCCGCCGTCATCGACGACGCCCTCGCGTCGCGGCTCGCACAGATCGTCGGGCCGCGACGCGTTTTGTTGCGGGCCAGCGAGCTCGTGGCCTACGACGCCGACGGGCTGCCGTCGTACCACCGCCGGCCGTCGTGCGCCGTGTTTCCCGGCTCGCGCGACGAGGTCGTCGCCGTCGTCCGCGCGCTGGCGGAGGCCGGCGTCCCGTTCGTGCCGCGCGGCGCCGGCACGGGCCTCTCGGGCGGCGCGCTCGCCGACGGCGTCGTGCTGCTCGGGCTCAATCGCCTCACGCGCGTCCTCGACGTCGACCCCGACAAT
Source organism: Gemmatimonadota bacterium (assembly GCA_028876725.1). Taxonomy (GTDB): domain Bacteria; phylum Gemmatimonadota; class Gemmatimonadetes; order Gemmatimonadales; family Gemmatimonadaceae; genus JAGWRI01. The sequence continues at coordinate 2,073 of JAGWRB010000111.1, read as the reverse complement.
CGCACGGCCACCGTCGAGCCCGGCGTCGTGAACGTGGCGCTCAGCCGCGCCGCCGCGCCATACGGACTCCACTATGCGCCCGACCCGTCGAGCCAGGCCGCATGCACCATCGGCGGCAACGTGGCCGAGAACGCCGGCGGGCCCCACTGCCTCAAGTACGGCGTCACCACCAACCACGTGCTGGCCCTCACGGTGGCGCTCGCGAGCGGCGAGGTCGTCTCGCTCGGACGCCGCGACGGTGAATGGGAGGGCTACGATCTCGTCGGCGCGTTCGTGGGGTCCGAAGGCTGCTTCGGCGTCGCGCTCGACGTCACGGTGCGCCTCACGCCGAACCCGCGCGCGGTGCGCACGCTGCTCGCCGATTTCGCGAGCCTCGACGCCGCGGCGCGCGCCGTGTCGGCGATCGTGGCCAGCGGCATCGTCCCCGCGGCGCTGGAAATGCTCGACGCGCCCACGATTCGCATGGTCGAGGCGTCGATCTACGCCGCCGGATACCCGGTGGACGCGGCCGCCGTGCTGCTCATCGAGCTCGACGGCGCGGTGGCCGGTCTGGAGCAGGACGTGACCGCCGTGGAATCGATGTGCCGCGCCGAGGGCGCGCGCGACGTGCGCGTGGCGCGCGACGAAGCGGAGCGGACGCGCCTCTGGCAGGGACGGAAGAAGGCGTTCGGCGCCATGGGCCGCATGTCGTCACATCTCGTGGTGCAGGACGCGGTCGTACCGCGCACCCGGCTCCCACAGGTGCTCGGCGAGATTCAGGCGATCGGCGCCCGCCACGGCGTGACGGTGTGCAACGTCTTCCACGCCGGCGACGGGAACCTGCACCCCAACGTGGCCTACGACGCGGACGACCCCGAGGAAACGGCGCGCGTGCACGCCGCGATGCGCGAGATCATGCGCGCATGCATCGACGCCGGCGGCACGATCACGGGCGAGCACGGCGTGGGCCTCGACAAGCTGCCGTACATGGACGCGATCTTCTCGCCGGCGTCGCTCCGCGCCATGTGCGACCTGCGCGACGTCTTCGACCCCGAGCGGCGGCTGAACCCGGGCAAGGTCGTGCCGGTGCACCGCTGCCGCGAATGGCACGCCGCGCCCGCCGCCCGCCCGCGCGCGGATCTCGAAGGCGCATGACGACCGCGCGGGACGTCGCCGAGCAGGTAATCGAGGCCGCGGCCCGCGGGGTGCGGCTTCGCGTGCGGGGACAGGGGCGATGGCTCGATGCCAACCGGCCGGTCGCGGCCGACGCCGCGCTGTCGCTCGCGGACTGCGCCGGGATCGTGGAGTACGTGCCGGGCGACTTCGTGATCACGGTGCGCGCGGGCACCACGCTCGCCGAGATCGCCGCCGCGGCCGCGCCGCACGGCCAGTGGCTGCCGCTCGATCCGTTCGGCGGCGACGAGGGCACGATCGGCGCCACGGTGGCCACGGCCTCGTGCGGGCCGCACGCCGGGGCGTTCGGTCCGGCGCGCGATCACGTGCTGGGCGTGGAGTTCGTCACCGGCACCGGTGACATCGTGCGCGGCGGCGGGCGCGTGGTGAAGAACGTGGCCGGATTCGATCTCGTGCGCCTCGTGACGGGCGCGTGGGGCACGCTGGGCGCGATCACGGAAGTGACGCTCCGCCTCCGGGCACGCCCGGCGGCCGCGGAAACGCTGGCCCTTGGCCTGGACGAAGATCCGGCGCGGATCGACGCCCTCTGGCGCGCGCTTCGCGCGCTCGAGACGGCGCCGCTGGCGTGCGAACTCGTGAACGGCGCGCTGGCCGAACGCCTCGAGCTGCCGGGCGGCTCCGTCCTGCTCGTGCGCATCGGCGGCAACGCCGAGCTCATGCGCGCCCAGCGCGCCGCGCTCGCGGAGCTGGGCGCGTTGCGCGATATTAGCGAATTAGTATGGCTGCGCCTCCGTGCCGCGGACCCGGCGCGGGCGTGGAGCTGGCGCCTGTCGCGGCGGCCGTCGGCGTTCGCCGACACGTGGACGGCGGCGCGGCGCGCCGTGGACGCCTCGGGCGGCGGATGGGTGTGCGGAAGCCCGGCACGCGGCGTGGTGCGATGCGCCGTACCGGCCGCCGCCG
>JAGWRB010000110.1 GCA_028876725.1 Gemmatimonadota bacterium | reverse complement strand
GATCTTCGGGTTGTTCGGATATTCCTCGCTGCCCGTCAGCGAGCTTCCGTCGGTGGATTTTCCGACCATCGTTGTGTCGGCTTCGCTGCCCGGCGCCGATCCGGAGACGATGGCGTCCGGCGTCGCCACGCCGCTCGAAAAGCAGTTCTCGACCATCGCCGGCATCGACAACATGACGTCCACCAGCAGCCTCGGGTCGACGTCCATCACCCTGCAGTTCTCCCTCGACCGCAACATCGACGGCGCGGCGCAGGACGTGCAGTCGGCCATCGGCGCCGTGCTCCGCCAGCTGCCGCCCGGCATCATCCCGCCGTCGTACCGCAAGGTGAACCCCGCCGACCAGGCCATCATCTACTTCGCCCTCACCTCGGACCTCCTCCCCCTCTCGCAGCTCGACGAGTACGGCGAGACCGTGATGGCCCAGCAGCTCTCGATGGTGAATGGCGTGGCACAGGTGTCGGTGTTCGGCGCGCAGAAGTACGCCGTGCGCGTCCAGCTCGACCCCACCGCCCTCGCCTACCGCAAAATCGGGATCGACGAGGTGGCCAGCGCCATCACGTCGCAGAACGTGAACCTCCCCACCGGCATCCTGTGGGGACACGACCGCGCCTACACCGTGCAGGCCAACGGCCAGCTCAACAACGCTGCGTCGTTCCGCCGCCTCGTCGTCACCTATCGCAACGGCGCCCCCGTGCGGCTCGGCGACCTGGGCAAGGTGCTCGACGACGTGCAGGACAACCGCGCCGCCAGTTGGTACAGCGGCACGCGCTCCATCGTGCTCGCCATCCAGCGCCAGCCCGGCACCAACACCGTGGCCGTGGCCACCGCCGTCAAGAACTTGATGGCCCAGCTCGAGAAGACCGTCCCCGGCACCGTGAACGTCCACACCCTGTACGACCGGTCGCTGTCCATTCAGCAATCGGTGCACGAGGTCAAGTTCACGCTCGTCCTCACCCTCGCGCTCGTCGTGCTGGTGATCTTCCTGTTCCTGCGGAACCTCTCGGCCACCGTCATCCCCAGCCTGGCGCTGCCGATTTCCGTCATCGGCACGTTCGCCGTGATGTACCTCCTGGGGTACAGCCTCGACAACCTGTCGCTCATGGCGCTCACCCTCGCCGTGGGCTTCGTGGTCGACGACGCCATCGTGATGCTCGAGAACATCGTGCGCCATATGGAGATGGGAAAGGCGCCGATGACCGCCGCGTTCGACGGCGCCCGCGAGGTCGGGTTCACCATTCTCTCGATGACGCTGTCGCTCACCGCGGTGTTCATCCCGATCCTCTTCCTGGGCGGCATCGTCGGCCGGCTGTTCCACGAGTTCGCCGTCACCATCGCCGTCGCCATTCTCGTCTCGGGCTTCGTGTCGCTGACGCTCACCCCGATGCTGTCCAGCCGCTTCCTCCGGCCGCACGGCGAGGAGCGTCACGGCCGCCTGTTCAACGCCACCGAACGCGGATGGCTCTGGGTGCTCGGCAAGTATGAGTCGTCCCTGCACCGCGTCATGCACCACCGCCGCGCCATGCTCGGCTTCGCGGCGCTCGTGCTCGCCGGCACCGCCGTGCTGTTCGTCGTCGTCCCCAAGGGCTTCATCCCCGACGAGGACACCGGCCAGGTGCGCGTGACCACCGAGGCCGCCCAGGGCGTCTCGTTCGAGGACATGGTCAGGCACCAGCAGCAGCTCGCGGCCATCGTCCAGGCCGACACCAACGTCGACGGCTTCATGTCCGCCATCGGCGGCGGCGGCCCCGCGTCTTCGTCCAACCAGGGCCGCATGTTCATCAGCCTCAAGCCTCTCGGCCACCGCCTCGACGCCAACGACTTCATCCAGGAGATGCGCGTCAAACTGAGCCGCGTGCCCGGCATCAAGGTGTACATGTCCAACCCACCCGCCATCCAGATCGGCGGCCGCGTGTCCAAGGGACAGTACCAGTTCACGCTCACCAGCGCCGACATCCGGGCGCTGTACCCCGCGGCCCAGCAGCTCCTCGACTCCATCGGCAAGCTCCGCCAGGTGCAGGACGTCTCCAGCGATCTCCAGCTCGGCAACCCGCAGGCGAGCATCGAGATCGACCGCGAGCGCGCCGCCTCCCTCGGCGTCACCGCGCAGCAGGTCGAGACCGCGCTCTACGACGCCTACGGCTCCCGCCAGGTGTCCACGATCTACACGCCGAACAACGAGTACTGGGTGATCATGGAACTCGAGCCCCAGTACCAGCGCGACCTGTCGGCGCTCTCGCTGCTCTACGTGCGCTCCAATACGGGAACACTGGTGCCCCTGAGCGCCGTAGCCGACATCTCGCAGTCCACCGGCCCCGTGACCGTGAACCACGCCGGCCAGCTTCCCGCCGTGACCGTCTCGTTCAACCTCGCGCCCGGATATGCCCTGGGCGACGCGACCACCGCGGTGCAGCGCATCGCCGACGAGGTCGTGCCGTCCACCATCACCACGGCGTTTGCCGGCACCGCGCAGGCGTTCCAGGCCGCGCAGGCGGGGCTCCTCGCCCTGCTCGCGCTGGCCATCTTCGTGATCTACGTCGTGCTCGGCGTGCTGTACGAGAGCTTCATCCATCCGCTCACCATTCTCTCGGGGCTTCCGTTCGCCGCCTTCGGGGCCCTGCTCACCCTGCTGATCTTCCGCACCGACCTGAGCGTGTACGCGTTCGTGGGCATCATTCTGCTCGTGGGCCTGGTGAAGAAGAACGCGATCATGATGATCGACTTCGCCATCGAGGCCGAGCGCGGCGAGGGATTGCCGGCCGAGGACGCGATCATCAAGGCGTGCGTGATCCGCTTCCGGCCGATCATGATGACCACCATGGCGGCGCTGTTCGGCACCCTGCCCATCGCGCTGTCGGTGGGCGCGGGGGCGGAGTCGCGGCGGCCGCTGGGGATCGCCGTGGTGGGCGGGCTGTTCTTCTCCCAGTTCATCACCCTGTACATCACGCCTGTGGTGTACACGTATCTCGATTCGGCGAGCCGCCGGTTCGAGGAGTGGGCGGAGCGGCGGCGCGCGGCGCGCCGCCTGGAGCCCGTGGCGGCCGACTGACCGGCCGTCCGCCGCGTTCCGGGCCGGCGGTCCGGCCCCTTGCATATCGCCATATGACCAACTAGTTATATAGCGTCGCGGCGGGACGGGGCGGGTGCCCCGAACCGCACGCCGGACCGGAGATTCCACGACCCATGACCCAGACCACGCACTCCCCAGACGCGCACGCCCACCAGGCCCTCGGCGTCGTGCGCTGCCCCTTCTGCGGCGCCCTCACCGGCGCCGATCTCAACGCCGGCGCCCCCAGCTGCTCCGGCTGCGGAAAGCCCGTCCTCATCGACCGCCCCATGCCGGTCTCCGACGACGACTTCCACCGCATCGTCCGCGAGAGCAAGCTCCCCGTCCTCGTCGACTTCTACGCCGACTGGTGCGGCCCCTGCCGCATGATGGCCCCCGTCCTCGACGACATGGCCCGCGAGTACAAGGGACGCCTCCAGATCCTCAAACTCGACACCGACCGGTTTCCCGAAGTCTCGGCCGGACTCGGCATCCGCGGCATCCCCACGATGATCGCATTCAAGGACGGCCAGGAAGCCGCCCGCATCGTCGGCGCGGCGCCCAAGGCCATGCTGCTCGACCAGCTCAAGGATGTGTTGAAATAGGGCGCCGTGGGCAGTCGGCAGTGCGCGGTTCACGGCGTACTGCCCACTGCTGACGGCGCACCGCCAACGGTCAACCGTTCGCAGGGCTCGCGAACTATAAATGTCTGCCTAGCCATATTCTCACTCAGTAATTCATGCACCTCCGCGTCTTCTCCCTGGCCGCCCTCGCGCTCGGCGCCGTCACCGGCTCCGCCCGCGCTCAGGCCCCCGTCGATCTCGCGCATGCCCTCGCCCGCGCCGACTCGCTCGCCTACGCCAATCGCATGGCCCGCGGCGCCGCCGACGCCGGGCACGCGCAGGCGCTCGCCCCTCTCAAGGGCGTCCTCCCCTCGCTCACCGTCGACGGCGGCTACACGCAGACCACCGATCCCATCGGCGCCTTCGGCATCGTCCTCCGCCAGCGCGCCGCCGCGCCGGCGTCGTTCGATCCGCACGCGCTCAACTTTCCCCGCCCAGCCCGCGATTACGCCGGCGGCGTTCAGCTCCAGCAACCGATCCTCAACGCCGACGCCTGGGTCGGACGCCGAGCCGCCTCGCTCGCCGCGCAGGCCGCCGACGCCAACGCGCAGTGGACGCATTACGGCGTCCGCGCCGACGTCGTCCGCGCCTACTACGGCGCCGCCGTCGCCGCCGCCCAGGTGATCGCCCTCGATTCCGCCACCGCCGCCGCGCACGCTCACGTCCGCGTCGCCCAGTCGATGGAGCGCAACGGACTCGTCACCCGCTCCGATATGCTGCTCGCCTCGGTGCGCGCCAACGACTTGGACGCGCAGCTCGCCGCCGCCATCGGCAACGCCGACCTCGCGCGCCGCCAGCTCGCCACGCTCATTGCGCTCCCGGGTCAGGACATCACCATCGACGCGCGCATCCCGGCGCCCGACGCCATCCGCGCCGACGCGGCCCCCGACACCCTGCCCGCCGGCGCCGCCCCGCGAGCCGACGTTCGCGCCGCCACGCTCGGCGCCCGGGCCGCCGGGACCGACGTCACCCGCGCGCGCGCGGCATACCTGCCGCGTCTCAATGCCTTCGGGCGCTACGACTGGCACTCGCTGTCGCGCCCCTACGACGGCCTCCCGAGCTGGACGGCCGGCGTCATGCTGTCATGGTCGCCCTTTGCCGGCGGTGCCCAGCTCTCGGACCTCCGCCATGCCCAGGCGCAGCGGGCCACCGCCGACGCCGCGGCCGACGCGGCGCGCGCCCAGGCCCAGCTCGACGACGCGCAGACGCGCACCGCGCTCGTCGTCGCCCTCCAGCGCATGACGCTCGCCGAGCTGTCGGCGACGCAAGCCATGGAAGCGCACCGCATCGTCACGCGCAAATACGAAGGGGGCCTCGCCACGATCGTCGAGCTGCTCGACGCCGCGGCCGCCGAGGCCCGCACCGCCGTGGAGCTGTCCGCGGCGCGCTACGCCGTCATCGCCGCCGACGCGGCACGCCGTCAGGCGCTGGGACGCGACCCCGGATCGCTCGCCGATCTCGACCGCGCGACGCCCGCGCCCTCCACGACTCGCTGACCCGTGAGGAATTCAGGAATGCATATGTCATCCGTTCGCGTGATCGCCGTTGGCGGCGCGCTCCTTCTCGCCGCCTGCTCCGGCGGCGCGCCCGAGCGCGCCGCCGCGCACGCGGCGCCCACGCCCGGCACGCCGTACGTCGTCGTCGATTCCACGATCGACGCCACGCTCGACGCCGCCGGCACCGCGCAGCCCATCGCCGAGGCCACGCTCTCCACGAAGCTGATGGGGACGGTCACCGACGTCCTCGTGCACGAGGGCGACCACGTGGCCGCCGGCCAGCCGCTGGTGCACATCGACGCCCGCGACCTCGCGGCGCGCGACTCGCAGGTCCAGGCGTCGATCGCCGCCGCCCGCGCCATGCAGCGCGACGCCGACGCGCAGGCCCGCCGCATTCGCGCGCTCTACGCCGACAGTGCCGCGCCCCGCGCCCAGCTCGACGCCGTCGAGGCCGCGCTCGCCCAGGCCAACGCCGGCGTGCAAGCCGCCGAGGCCGGCGCCCGTGAGCTCGCCGCCACCCGCGCCTACGCCGACGTCCGCGCGCCCTTCGCCGGCGTCGTCACGCACCGATTCGTCGATCCCGGCGCGTTCGCCGCGCCCGGTGCCCCGCTGGTCACCGTGCAGAACGTCTCGCGCCTCCGCGTGAGCGTGAACGCCGCGCCCGAAGACGTGCGTCGCCTCCGCCGCGGCATGACCGTCGCCGCGACCATCGAAGACACCACCGTCCGCGCGACGGTCGAAGGCGTGGTCCCATCGGCGGGCAACGTCTATACGGTAAATGCTATTGTCGAGAACCCGCGCGGCACGCTGCTCGCCAACGGCGCCGCGTCGATCGCCATTCCGCGCGGCCGGCGCACCGCCGTCCTCGTACCCGCCGCCGCCGTCCGGCGCGAGGGCGACCTCACCGGCGTCATCGTCCGCGATGCCTCGGGCGACGACGTGCGCTGGGTGCGCCTCGGCGCCGCCCGCGGCGCGTTCGTGGAAGTGACGAGCGGCCTCGCTGCCGGCACCACGATCGTGATCCCCGCCGCCACGACTGCCGCGGGGGAGAAGTAAGATGGGAATCGCCGGCCGCATCGCACGCGCCTTCCTCAAGTCCAAGCTGACGCCGCTCATCACGGTCGCGTCGCTCATCGTCGGCGCCATCGGCATCCTCGCCACGCCCCGCGAGGAAGAGCCGCAGATCTCGGTGCCCATGATCGACGTCATCACCGCCATGCCCGGCGCCACGCCGCGCGAGGTGGAGAACCTCCTCACGCGCCCCGTCGAGCGGCGCATGTGGGAGATTCCCGGCGTCGAATACGTGTACAGCGCTTCCAGCGAAGGCATGTCCCTCGTCACCGTGCGGTTCAAGGTGGGCGAGGACCAGGAAACCAGCGTCGCCAAGGTGCACGCCAAGCTGTTCGCCGACGCCGATCAGGCGCCCCCGGGCGCCACGCCGCCGCTCGTGAAGCCGCACACCATCGACGACGTGCCGGTGCTCGCGCTCACCCTGCACGGCGGCGGCTACGGCTCCAACGAGCTGCGGCAGATGGCCCTGCATCTGGAAGACGAGATCCGCACTATCCCCGACGTCGCGCAGACGTTCGTGGTGGGCGGCGAGCCGAAGGAAATGCGCGTGACCATCGATCCCGTGCGGCTCGCCGCGAGCGGCGTCACGCCGGGCGAGGTCACGATGGCGCTCGGCGCCGCCAACGCGCGGCTCCAGGCGGGCGAGTTCACGCAGGCCGACTCCGTCGTCCTCGTGGACGTCGGCGCGCCCCTCGTCACGGCCGCCGACGTGGGCAGCGTGGTCGTGTCGGCGCGCGGCGGCCACCCGGTCTACGTGCGCGACGTGGCGACGGTGACCGAGGCGTTCGGCGAGCGCACCAACTATGTGTCGCACGCCGCGCGCGGCGGCGCCTCCGAGGCCGCGGTCACGATCGCGGTGTCCAAGCGCCGCGGCGCGAACGCGACGGTGATCACGAAGGAAGCCATCGACCGCGTGAACGCCACCCGCGGACGCATCCTGCCCGCCGACGTGTCGGTGGACGTCACCCGCGACTACGGGCAGACGGCCGGCGAGAAGGCCCGCGAGTTGATGCTGCACCTGGCGCTGGCCACGATTTCGGTCACGCTCCTCATCGGCGTGTTCCTGGGATGGCGCGAGGCGCTCGTGGTGCTCGTCGCCGTGCCGGTCACGCTCGCGCTCACGCTGTTCGCGTACTACGCGCTGGGCTACACGCTCAACCGCATCACGCTGTTCGCGCTCATCTTCTCCATCGGCATTCTGGTGGACGACGCGATCGTCGTGGTGGAGAACATCTACCGCCACCTGCGGCTGGGCGACCGCGCCCCCGACGTGGCCGCCATCGAGGCCGTGGACGAGGTGGGCAACCCGACCATCCTGGCCACGTTCACGGTGATCGCGGCCATTCTGCCCATGGCGTTCGTGTCCGGCATGATGGGCCCGTACATGCGGCCGATCCCGGTCGGCGCCTCGTTCGCCATGCTCGCCTCGCTCGGCGTGGCGTTCATCATCACCCCGTACGTCTCGTACCGGCTGCTCAAGGGGCACGTGGCCAGGACGCACGCCCCGCACGACGCCCTGCACGAGCCCGAGGAAGCGACGAAGTCCGCGCACTGGTACGCGCGGATCATGACCCCGCTCATCGAGAAGTCCGGGTACCGCATGGCGTTTTACGGCGCCACGGTCGTGCTGCTGCTCGGCTCGGTGGCCCTGCTGTTCGTGGGCGCGGTGAAGGTCAAGATGCTCCCGTTCGACAACAAGAGCGAATTCCAGGTGGTGCTCGACCTCCCCGAGGGCGCGTCGTTGGAGTCCAGCGCCGCGCTCGCGCAGCAGGTCGCCGCGTACGTCCGTACCATACCAGAAGTGGAAAGCGCCGAGGTGTACGCGGGCACGGCCGCGCCGTTCAACTTCAACGGGCTCGTGCGGCACTACTTCATGCGCCGCGGGGACAACGTCGCCGACGTGCAGGTGAACCTGCTGCCCAAGGACGAGCGAAAGCGGCAGAGCCACGCCATCGCCGTCGCCGTGCGCCCGACCATCGACTCGATCGCCGCGCGCTACCAGGCGTCGGCCAAGATCGCCGAGATCCCGCCCGGTCCGCCGGTGCTGTCCACCCTCGTCGCCGAGATCTACGGCCCGAGCGACAGCGCGCGCCTGGCGACCGCCACGTACGTCAAGCACGTGTTCGAGACCACGCCCGGCGTGGTCGACGTCGACTGGACCGTGCAGGCGCCGCAGCACAAGGAGGCGTTCCGCGTCGATCGCGTGCTCGCCGCCCAGGCGGGCGCGAACGTCGAGCAGATCACGCAGACCCTCGCCCTCGCGCTCTCCGGCGCCCCCGCCGGCCTGGCGTCGGAACCCAACGCCCGCGAGGGCGTGGAGATCGTGCCGCGCCTCGCGCGCGATCGCCGGTCGTCCGTCGACGCGCTGCTGTCGATTCCCGTGGCCACCGCCCAGGGGCCGCAGCCGCTCGCGCGGTTCGTGCACGTCGTGCCCGAAACCCTGCAGTCGCAGCGCATGCGCAAGAACCTGCGCCCGGTCATCTACGTCACCGGCGACGTCGCGGGCGCCGTCGAGGCGCCGGTCTATGCGATTCTTGATATGAACAAGGCCCTCGACACGATGCGCGTCGATGGCCAGCCGATCCACATCTACAACGCCGTGCAGCCCGACAGCCTCGACCAGACGGCCGTGAAGTGGGACGGCGAGTGGCAGGTCACGATCGAGGTGTTCCGCGACCTCGGCCTCGCCTTCGCCGTCGTGCTCATCCTGATCTACGTGCTCGTCGTCGGCTGGTTCCAGTCGTTCACGGTGCCGCTCGTGATCATGGCGCCCATCCCGCTCACGCTCATCGGCATCCTCCCGGGCCACGCCCTCACCGGCGCGTTCTTCACCGCCACGTCGATGATCGGCATGATCGCGCTGGCCGGCATCATCGTGCGCAATTCGATCCTGCTCGTCGACTTCATCCAGCTCGCCGAATCGCGCGGCCGCTCGCTGCGCGAGGCCGTGATCGAGGCCGGCGCCGTGCGCTTCCGCCCCATCGCCCTCACGGCGGCCGCGGTCGTGGTCGGCGGCATCGTCATGGTGCTCGATCCGATCTTCCAGGGGCTCGCGGTGGCGCTCATGAGCGGCGCCGTCGTCGCCACGCTGCTCACGATGGTCGTCGTCCCGCTCCTCTACTGGGAGCTCCGCTCGCGCCAGGAGGCGCACAGTCGATGAAGACCATTTTCATCATTCACGCCGGGGCCGATGAACACCGCGTGCCCCGCCTGCTCGAACAGCACAAGGCCCGCGGCTACACGCAAATCGGTCACGGGATCGGCGCCGGCACCAGCGGCCGGCTGGAAGGCACCCGCGCCTGGCCCGGCCACGCCACGCTCTGGCTCACCGTCGTGCCGAACGACGAGGCCGAGGTGCTCGTGAACGCCCTGCGCGACATGAAGGCCGCGCTCGAGCCGGGCGAGCACCTGCACGCCTCCATCATGCAAACCGACGACTTCATCTGATTCGCCGCGGGCCGCGCGCATCCCCGGGCGGCCCGCCTCTCACTCGCGTTCCGGAGCACTCCGCATGTGTGACGATAAGATCATCCGCCGCATCGCCGGCACTTTCGTGATGGCCTCGGTGGCCCTGGCCTGGTGGGTCTCCCCCTGGTGGCTGCTGTTCACGGCCTTCGTGGGGTTCAACCTGTTCCAGTCCAGCCTCACCAACTTCTGCCCCCTGGAGCGCGTCCTGGGGCGGTGCGGACTGGCCGGCTGCAAGCCGCGCTGACCGGGTGGGGTTGATCGAACCCGGGCTTCCGGTGCAAGATCAACCATATTCCCAGATGGTAAATTCACACCGGCCAGAGTGCCCGCACATGAGCAACGCCAAGATGACCCCGGAGCTCCTGTCGCTCATCGCCGACCGCTTCAAGGTGTTGGCGGAACCGGCGCGACTGGAAATCCTCCAGGCCCTACGCGCCGGCGAACGCTCGGTCAGCGATCTGGCTCAGGACACAGGACTCGGACAGGCCAATCTGTCCAAGCACCTGCGCAGTCTGTACGACGGCGGCTTCGTCGAACGCCACCGCGAAGGATTGTTCGTGATCTACCGGCTGGCCGACAAGGACGTGTTCCGCATCTGCGACCTCATGTGCGGCCGGCTGGAAGAGCTCAGCTCAAAACGCAGGAAGTTGCTGGCCAGCAGGTAGCGCTCCCGCCGGCCGGCGGGCGGGCCACATGGAGAACGCGGAGATCGCTCGGCTGTTTCGCGAAATGGCCGAGCTGCTGGAAATCGAAGGCGCCAACGCCTTCCGCATCCGGGCATACCGCAACGCCGCCCGGGTGGTCGAGGAACACGCCGAGCCCATCGCCGACCTGGTCGCGCGCGACGGCAAGGCGCTGCAGGAACTTCCCGGCATCGGCGCCGATCTCGCCGGCAAGATCGAAGAGATCGTCCGCACGGGCTCGCTGCGCGCGCTGAAGGCAGCGCAGCGCGAGGCCCCCAGGGGCGCCGTGGAACTCATGCGCGTCCCCGGCATCGGACCGGCCAAGGCGCGCGTGCTCGCCGAGCAGCTCGGCGTCCGGTCGGTGGCCGGCCTCGCGCGCGCCGCGAAAGCGGGAAAGATCGCCGGACTCCCCGGCTTCGGCGCCCGCAGCCAGCAGAAGATTCTCGACGAACTCTCGGCCCGTACCGCCGGCGAGCACCGCATCTCGCGCGCCGTCGCCGCGCAGTACGGCGAATCGATGCTCGCGCACCTGCGCGAACTCCCGGGCGTCACGCGCGCCGACATCGCCGGCAGCTTCCGGCGCGGACGCGAAACGGTGGGCGATCTCGACATCCTCGTCGAGTGCACCGACGGCCAGGCGGTATCCGACCGCTTCGTCGCGTTTCCCGAAGTGCGCGAGGTGCTCGCGCACGGTCCCACCAAGGCGTCGGTCGTGCTGCGCTCCGGACTGCAGATCGACCTCCGCGTGCTCGCGGCCGCGTCGTACGGCGCCGGGCTCTACTACTTCACCGGCTCCAAGGCACACAACATCGCCATCCGCCGCCTGGGCCAGCAGCGCGGGCTCAAGATCAACGAGTACGGCGTGTTCCGCGGGAAGAAGCGCCTCGGCGGCGCCGGCGAGATGGACGTCTTCCGGGCCGTCGGACTGCCGTTCATCCCGCCGGAGCTGCGCGAGGACCGCGGCGAGATCGAGGCCGCGCGCCGGAAGCAGCTCCCCGACCTCGTCACGCTCGCCGACATCCGCGGCGATCTCCAGATGCACTCCACCGACAGCGACGGACGCGCCTCGCTCGACGAAATGGCCGAAGCCGCGGAGGCGATGGGGTATGAGTATATCGCTATCACCGACCACGGGCCCATGCTGCGCATGGTGCAGGGCCTCGACGACGCCGGGTTCCGGCGTCAGCGCCGGAAGATCGACCGCCTCAACGCGCGGCTGAAGACACTCACGGTGCTGGCGGGCGCCGAGGTGGACGTGCACGCCGACGGCACCCTCGACCTGGCCGACGAGACCCTGGCCGCGCTCGACATCGTGTTCGTGGCGCTGCACGCCCAGCTCGACCTGCCGCCCGAGCGCCAGACCGAGCGCGTGCTGAAGGCGCTCAGCCACCCGTCCGTCGACGTGTTCGCGCACCCCACCGGGCGCCTCATCAACGGACGCCGCGGCGCCCGGTTCGACCTCGACCGCGCGCTGCGCGCGGCCGTGGACCACGGCGTGCTCCTCGAGGTCGATGCCCAGCCCGAACGGCTCGACCTCGACGACACGGCCGTGCGCGCGGCGATCGCCGCCGGCGCGCACCTCGTCATCGACACCGACGCGCACGCGCCCGCCGAGCTGCGCTTCATGCGCTGGGGTGTGGACCAGGCGCGCCGCGGCTGGGCCGCGAAATCGGCCGTGGCCAACACGCGCCCGCTCTCCCGGTTCCTGAAGCTCCTGCACGCGCACCGCTGACCCGCCCCGGCGTCAGGAACGGAGGGGGTGAACTGCATGATCCGGATCAGCTTGTCCGGATTCTCATTTCTTGATGCCCGCTTGGCGCAGCAAACCGAGAAACTCCCGCTCGCTCATTTCGCGAATCCCGTACTTCCGCGCCTCGTCGAGTTTCTCCCCCGGCGACTCCCCCACCACCACGAAATCCGTGTTCGGCCCCACGTTCTCGCTCGTCCGTCCGCCCAGCGACTCCACCAGCTTCTTTGCCTCGGGGCGGGTGAACGTGCCCAGCCCCCCGGTGAACACCACCCGCTTCCCCGACAGCGGGCCCCGGCGCCGGCCCTCGCGCGTGATCTCGACGCCGGCCGCGAGCAGGCGATCGACCACGCGCTTCGTGCGCGCGTTATGGAAGAATGCATATACATCCGCCGCGCGCGTCGCGCCCAATCGCGGCGTCTCCGCCAGCGCCGCTCGGGTCGCCGACCGCAGCGCGTCCATCGTGCCGAACCGGTCGGCCAGATCCCGCGCCACCGTCACGCCGATCCCGGGAATGCCCAGCGCGTACAGGAACCGGTGCAGCGGCAGCGACCGCGCCGCCGCGATCTCGTCCACCAGCTTGCGCGCCGACTTCTCCGCGAACCCCTCCAGCGACCCGAAGTCGTCCACGGTGAGCGCGAACAGGTCCGCCGGCTCACGCACCAGCCCGTGGTCCACCAGCGCGTTCGCGGTTTCCTCGCCGATCCCCTGCACGTCCAGCGCGCCCTCCGACGCGAAGTGCTGCAGCGAACGCTTGAGCTGCGCCGGACACCCGAACCGATTCGGACACAGCGTCATCGGCCCTTCAGTCTGCACCCGCGTCCCGCACGCCGGACACCGCGCCGGCATCCGGAAGGGCGCGTGCCGCCTTCCGCGCCGCTGCGGCAGCCGCTCCACGATCTCGGGAATCACGTCGCCCGCGCGGTACACACGCACGGTGTCCCCCACGCGAATGTCGCGCCGCTTCACCTCCGACGCATTGTGCAGCGTGGCGCGCGACACCGTCACGCCCCCCACCTCCACCGGACGCAGCAGCGCCACCGGCGTGAGCACCCCGGTGCGCCCCACCTGCACGGTGATATCCTCCACCCGCGTGATCTCCACCCGCGGCGGAAACTTGTACGCCAGCGCCCACCGGGGATGATGCCCCGTGGCGCCCAGCCGCTCCCGCGCGCCGAGATCGGCCACCTTGATCACCACGCCGTCGATCTCGTAGCCCAGCGCGTCGCGCCGAGCGTTCATCGCCGCGTGGTACCGCTCGATGTCCGCGAGCGTGCGGCCCTCCTCGGTGTGGTCGGTGGTGCCCAGGCCCCAGTCGCGCAGCGCCGCCAGCACCTCCTCGTCATCGGTGAATTCGGCTCCCTCCACCGCGAGGATTTCATACGCGATGAATCGCAGCGGCCGCTCCGCCGTCACCCGCGGGTCGAGCTGCCGCAGCGACCCCGCCGCCGCATTGCGTGGATTGGCGAACGGCTCCTCGTCGCGCTGCACGAGCTGCTTGTTGAGCCGCTCGAACCCACGCAGCCCCATCATGATCTCGCCCCGCACCGAGAGCAGCCGCGGCGCCGAACGCACGGTGGTGCGCAGCGCGAGCGGCACCGACGCCAGCGTGCGCACGTTCGCCGTCACCGCCTCTCCCTCGTCGCCGTTGCCGCGCGTCACGCCGCGCGCCAGTCGCCCCCGCTCGTACACCAGCTCCATCGACGCCCCGTCGAGTTTCGGTTCCAGCAGGTATCGCAGCGTGGGCCCCAGCGCTTTGCGCATGCGGTCATCCCACCGCGCCACCTCGTCGCGCTCGCGCGTCGATTCGAGGCTGATCATCGGCGCCGCATGGCGCACCGTCACGAACGCGCCGCTCGCTCGACCGGCCACGCGCTGCGTCGGCGAGTCGGGGGTCACCAGCTCGGGATGCGCGGTCTCCAGCTTCTGCAGACGCACCAGCAACCGGTCGTACGCCTCGTCCGAAATGGCCGGACGGTCGCGCACGTAATAGAGGTAGTCGTGGTGGCGAATCTGCTCGCGTAAACGTTCGGCTTCGGCGCGCCGGTCGCGCGTTCGAGCGGGCATCGATCCTCGGCGAATCCTGGTAGCGCGGACGACGGCTCGTTCGCGGAATTTACGCAAATGAAGCCGCCGCGATTCCATTTGGTGGCAATTTGATTTATATTGCGCAAGCGTCCGCCCCTCCACCGGGAAACGAGTCCCGCGGAGGAAGACCCGGCGCCCCCCGCGACGGCGCGTCTTCGGACCCCTGCCGTCGCTTTCCGTCTTCGGAGGTTTTCGTTTCGGGAGGATCCACCCCATGATCACCACCAGCACGAGCGCTCGCATCGAAGAGACGCTCCGCCAGGCCGGCCGCGCCCGCCGTCGCGTTCGCGCCACCTACCAGTTCCACGGCGACGGCACCATCAAGGAGTTCGAGCGGCAGTGGGAACCCTACGCCATCCGCGACGGGCACGCCCTCGTCTTCTCCTACTTCAGGAACGAGTTTCGGACCGTTCCGCTGCACCACATCGTGAACGTCGAGATTCACGACCGCGAGTTCGAACCGCGGCGCCCCATCGAGCTGTAGCCACCGGTACCACCCAGAGCGCTCCTGTCGGGCTTCACCGCGCACGCCTTCGGTGACACGCCCGGCAGTCGAGAGCCCCCGCGTCCCACAACCTGCAAGGCACTCGCCGCGCACCCGCTCCTCCGTCGAGCGGATGCGGCGCCGGCGCGCACGACTCGCGCGCCGGATCACGCGCTGCGTGGAGGCGCCGATGCACACCGAACTGCCCGACGCCGGCGTATCGGCCGCGGCCGACACCGACCAGGCGCCCGTGGCCGAGCCCCAGGCCGGCCCGCCCTGGCACACCCGGGACGCGGCCGACCTGGCGCGCACCCTCGGCACCTCCGTCACCGCCGGCCTCAGCGAGGTCGACGCCACGCGCCGCCTCGCCGAATACGGCGCGAACCGCGTCGAGGAGACCCCCGAGGCCCCCTGGTGGCGGTTGCTGCTCGCGCAGACCCGCGATCCGCTCATTTACATCCTGCTCGCCGCCGCCGCGGTGAGCGCGATTCAGCGCGACGTCACCGACACCGTGGTGATTCTGGCCGTGGTGATGCTGAATACGCTCATCGGGTTCACGCAGGAGTTTCGCGCCCGCAACGCGATGCGCGCGCTCGCGCGCCTTTCCGCGCCGCAGGCGTCGGTGGTGCGCGATGGGAAACCGCGCGCGGTGCCGGGCGCCGGCCTCGTGCCGGGCGACCTCGTCCTGCTCGCGCCGGGCTCGCGCGTTCCGGCCGATCTCCGGCTCGTGCACGCGCACCACCTCGCCATCGACGAGTCACTGCTCACCGGTGAATCGGAGCCGGCGGAAAAGACCACCGACCCCCTCGACGACATGACGCTGATGCCCGGCGATCAGCGCAACATGGCCTTCGCCGGCACCGCGGTGGCGCACGGCCGCGGACGCGGGATCGTGGTGCGCACCGGCGGCGCCACGCAGCTCGGCGCGCTCGCGCGCGTGGTGCGCGAAACGCCGCCCGCCACGACGCCCCTTCAGGAATCGTTCGCGCGCTTCGGCCGGCGCGTGGGGCTGGTCATTCTCGCCTTGGCCGCGGTCGTGATGATCGTGGGACTGGCGCGCGAACTGCCGCCCGGCGACGTCTTCCTCATCGCCGTCGCCATGGCCGTCTCCGCCGTGCCCGAAGCCCTGCCCGTGGTGCTCACGACGACCTTCGCCATCGGCGCGCGGCGCATGGCCCGGCGGCGCGCCATCGTCCGCGCGCTGCCTGCGGTGGAAACGCTGGGCAGCACCACGGTCATCGGCACCGACAAGACGGGCACGCTTACCAGAAATCAGATGACCGTGCGGTCCATCTGGGCCGGCGGACGCCGCTATGAAGTATCCGACGCCCCGGGCGCGGGCCCGCCCTTCGTGGGGCCCGACGGTCCCGTCGAGTGCGCCGGCGAGCCGGCCCTCCTCGCCGCCCTGCGCACCGGCGTGCTCGCCAGCGATGCCGACGCCGGCGCCGACGGCACGCCCCTCCCCGATCCCACCGAACGCGCCCTGCTCGCCGTGGCGGAGCGCGCCGGACTTTCCCCGGCCGGGCTGCAGCGGCGCCATCAGGAGCGCGACGTGCTGCCGTTCGAGTCGGAGCGGCGCTACATGGTGTCGCTGCGCGAAACCGACGACGGCCGCTACGAGCATCTGAAGGGCGCCCCCGAGGCCGTCCTCGCTCGCTGCACGCGCGAGCGCACGGCGGCCGGCGACGTGCCGCTCGACCGCGCCGCGGCGGGCGGCGTGGCCGCCCGGCTGGCCGCCGAGGGGCTGCGCGTGATCGCCACGGCCTTCCGTCGCGCGACGGGCGAGCGCATCGCCGTCGACACGCTCGACGGCGGGTTCACCTTCGCCGGCCTCGTGGCGATGGAGGATCCGCTGCGCCCCGAAGCCCCGGCGGCGGTGCAGAGCGCGCGCACCGCGGGCATCCGCGTGCTGATGATCACCGGCGACCACGCCGACACCGCGCGCGCGATCGGCGGGCGGCTCGGGCTTGGCCACGACGTGCTCACCGGCCGCGAGCTCGACGCCATGACCGACGATCAGCTCGCCCGTGCGCTGGGCGACGTGAACGTGTTTGCGCGCGTGGCGCCCGAGCACAAACTGCGCATCGTGGAAGCACTCGACCGCTCGGGCGAAGTGGTGGCCGTGACCGGCGACGGCGCGAACGACGCACCGGCGCTGCGCGCCGCGCACCTGGGCATCGCCATGGGACAGGCGGGATCGGACGTCGCGCGCGAAGCCGCGGACATCGTGCTGGCCGACGACAACTTCGCCACCATCACGGCCGCCATCGAGGAAGGGCGCGTGGTGTTCGCCAACGTGCGCAAGGCGGCGTTCTTCCTGCTCTCCACCGCGGCGGCCGAAATCGCCGTGATCCTCGGCGCGCTGCTGCTGGGATGGCCGCTGCCGCTCCTGGCCGTGCAGATCCTGTGGATCAATCTCGTGACCGACAGTCTGCAGGTGCTGGCGCTGGCGTTCGAGAAGGGCGAACCCGGTCTGCTCGCCGAGCCGCCGCGGCCGCGCCACGAAGGCGCGCTCACCGGGCCGCTGGCGGCGCGCCTCGCGGCCGTCGGCGCCCTCCTCACCGCCGGCACCTTCGTCACCTTCTGGTGGACCCTGCGCGCCACCGGGGACCTCGCGCTCGCCCGAACCGCGGCGCTCACGCAGATGGTGGTATTCCAGTTCTATCATGTGTTCAACTGCCGGTCGCTCACCCGCTCGGCGTTCCGGGTGCCGCTCCGCGCCAACCCGTTCCTGCTCGTGAGCATGCTGGCCGTGACCGCGGCGCACGTCGCGGGCGTGTACACGCCGCTGCTGCAGCGCGTCCTGGGCACGGCGCCCCTCTCGGCGGCCCAGTGGGGCGCCATTCTGGCGGTGGGGCTGGCCGTGATCGGATGGGGAGAGGCGGACAAGCGGTGGCGCGCGCGCGCGTGACCTCGCCTCGCGCCCTCACCGCTTCACGGACCTCCCACCTCGAGCTCCGACATCCGCTCCACCACCCGCACCCCCACGCCTTCCAGCTCGCGCGCCAGGCCGGACGCCCCGGGCCCGCCCGCCAGCACGGCCACGCGCTCCGGCAGCCGCCCGCGGATCGTTTTTAGTTCGCTAATGACCTGTCCGCGGTCCGCCGGTGCCACGACGCTCACGCCCACCGCGCGCGCGCGCGTGGCCATCGCCGTGTCGGCGATGTCGGCCGCCGGGAGATCCGCGCCCAGGTAGGTCACGGCCCACCCCTGCGCCGTCGCGATCGCCGCCGCGAACAGCGCGCCCACCTCGTGCCGCTCGCCCGCGAGGGTGGCCACGACCAGCGCCGGCGCGTCGGCCGGCGGCGTCACCCCGGCCATCGCCGTGATCACGACGCGCCGCACCGTGCTCGTGGCCAGATGCTCCTGTCCCACGGTGAGCGTGCCCGCATGCCACTCGTCGCCCACGCGTCGCAGCAACGGCCCCGCCACCGCGCCGATGAAATTCGCCACCCCCAGATCCGCCACCGTGCGCGTCAACAGCCACTGCAGCCCCGGCGTGTCGTACATCCGCACATGCGCCAGCGCGCGATTCACGAGCTCGCTCCCCGGGCCCGCGTCGGGCGACCCCTTCGCCTCCACCCGCGCCCGCGCGCGGTCGTCCTCGTCCACCATTCGCTCCAGCTCGGCGGTACTCAACGACACCACCGCCGAAATCGCGCGGCCGGGCAGCGTGGCGAGCCGCAACAGCCGCAGGCGTTCGATGTCGTCGTCCGAATAGAGGCGCTGGCGTCCCTCGGACCGGTCGGGCGACACCGCGTGATAGCGCCGCTCCCACACGCGAAGCACGTCCGGGCTCAGCCCGGTGCGCTCCGACGCCACGCCAATGGGGTGCTTCGGAAT
>JAGWRB010000109.1 GCA_028876725.1 Gemmatimonadota bacterium | reverse complement strand
GGTGGCCGGCGTGCTGCTGATCGTGGCCGCGGCGGCGAGCGTCGTGCCGGCCCGCCGCGCCGGCCGAGTGGATCCGATGCTGGCCTTGCGGTCGGAGTAGGGGAAAACACCACCCCGCCGGCGCATTCACCAGCCCTGCGCCGCGGCGTAGATTCCCGAAGCGCTTCGTACCCCCACGGGGCGCTCCGAGAACGCCGAACGTCGAGGGCGGATCCAATGAAAGTCTCGTTCAAGGTCAACGGCGTGGCGCACACCGTCGACGTCCCCGCGGACATGCCGCTCCTGTGGGTGCTCCGCGACGTGCTCGACCTCAAGGGCACCAAGTTCGGGTGCGGCATCGGCCAGTGCGCCGCGTGCACGGTGCACATCGACGGCGAGCCTGCGCGCTCGTGCCGGCGCCGAGCGTCGACGCTCGAGGGCGCCGATATCGTTACCATCGAAGGCCTGTCGGCCGACGGCGGCCACCCGGTGCAGCGCGCGTGGGAAGCGCTCGACGTGCCGCAGTGCGGCTACTGCCAGGCGGGGCAGATCATGACGGCCGCCGCCCTGCTCAAACGCAACCCGCACCCCAGTGACGCCGACATCGACAGCGCGATGAGCGGCAACTTGTGCCGGTGCAATACGTATTTGCGTATTCGCGACGCGATTCACCGCGCCGCGGGCGCGGAGGCCACGCCATGAGCGCCCAGGCGAGCGTGACGCGCCGCGATTTTCTGCGCGTCTCCGCCATTGCCGGCGGCGGCTTTCTCCTCGCCACGTACCTCCCGGCGCTCGCACGGGCCGAGTCGCTTGGCGCTCCGGGGTCCGATGAGGGCGAGTTGAATGCCTTCATTCGCATCACGCCCGACGGCATCGTCACGATCGCGGCCAAGAATCCGGAGATCGGACAGGGCGTGAAGACGATGCTGCCCATGATCATCGCCGACGAACTCGACGCCGACTGGGCGAACGTGCGCGTGGAGCAGGTGGGGCTCGATACCACGAAGTACGAGAACCAGTGGGCGGGCGGCAGCATGGCGACGCCCATGAACTGGACGCCGCTCCGTCAGGTGGGCGCGGCCGCGCGCGCGATGCTCGTGGCCGCGGCCGCCGCGACGTGGAACGTGGACCCGTCGACCTGTACCACGGAAGCCGGCTCGGTGCATCATCGCGCGAGCGGCCGCCGTCTGGGCTATGGCGAGCTGGCCGGCAAGGCTGCGGGCCTCACGCCGCCGGATCTCAAGACGGTGCCGCTCAAGGATCCCGCGCAGTTCCGGATCATCGGCACACCCGTCCACGGAGTGGACAACCACGCCATCGTCACCGGCCGGCCGCTGTTCGGCATCGACGTCACGCTGCCGGGCATGGTCTTCGCGGTCTTCCAGAAGTGCCCCGTGTTCGGCGGCACGGTGAAGAGCGCCAACCTCGACGCGATCAGGGCGCTACCGGGCGTCAAGGACGCGTTCATCGTCGAGCCGCCGGCCGACACCGATCTCACCGGCCTGCAGGGCGGCGTCGCGATCATCGGCGCGACCTGGTGGGCGGCGCACTCGGCGCGCGGCAAACTGAAAGTCGAATGGAACGAGGGCGCCACGGCGCAGCAGAGCAGCACGTCGTTCGCCGCGCAGGCGGCCGCGCTCGCCGCGCAACCCCCGCAGCGCTCGCTGCGCCGCGACGGCGACCCCGAGGCCGCCCTCGGCGACGCCGCCAAGGTCGTGAGCGCCGAATACTTCTATCCCTTCATTGCCCACGTGACGCTGGAGCCGCAGAACTGCACGGCGCACTTCCACGATGGGAAGCTCGAGATCTGGGCGCCCACGCAGATGCCGGCGCGCGGCCGCACCATCGTGGCGAATACGCTGGGCATCAAGGAAGACGACATCGACATCCACCTCACGCGCGGCGGCGGCGGATTCGGCCGCCGGCTCAACAACGACTACATGGTCGAGGCGGCGCGCATCGCGAAGCAGGTGAGCGCGCCGGTGAAGCTGCTCTGGTCGCGCGAAGACGACATGGGGCACGATTTCTACCGGCCGGCGGGATTCCACTATCTCACCGGCGGGGTCGACGCGAAGGGCACGCTCACGGCGTGGAAGAACCACTTCGTGACCTTCGGCGACGCGCCGCGCTATGCAGCCAGCGCCGGCATCTCGGACACCGAGTTCCCGGCGCGGTTCATCCCGAACTTTTCGCTCGACGTGTCCTCCATGCCGCTCGGTGTTCCCACGGGCGCGTTGCGCGCACCCGGCAGCAATGCCATCGCGTTCGTCATGCAGTCGTTCATCGACGAGCTGGCGCACGCGGCGGGGCGCGATCCGGTGGACTTCCGGCGCGATTTGTTATCGAACGTCGAACCGGGCGCGGCCATGGACGCATCTCGCATGAGCGGGGTGCTCGAGCTCGTGGCCGAAAAGTCGGAATGGGGCAAGCGAACCTTCCCACGCGGCACGGCGCAGGGCGTCGCGTTCCACTTCAGTCATCGCGGCTACTTCGCCGAAGTGGTGCAGGTGACGGTGAGCCGCGCCGGCGCGCTGAAGGTGGACAAGGTGTGGGTGGCGGGCGACATCGGCAGCGAGATCATCAACCCGCTCAACGCCGAGAGTCAGGCGCAGGGCGCGGTGCTCGACGGGCTCTCCGAGGCGCTCGCCCAGGAAATCACGATCGCCAACGGCCGCGCCGAGCAGCTCAACTTCAATCGGTATCCGCTGCTGCGCATGTACCAGGCGCCGCCGGTGGACGTGCACTTCCTCAAGACGAAGTTCCCGCCCACTGGCCTCGGTGAGCCCGCGCTGCCCCCGGCCGTCGCCGCGCTGTGCAACGCCATCTACGCGGCGACCGGCAAACGTGTGCGTTCGCTTCCGCTCTCGAAGCACGATCTGAGCTGGGGCTGATCGCGTCGCGCCGTGCGCGGCATGCATGGGTCCGGAGCCGGGGACGGCTCCGGACCCATGCCATTTCGTATATCCAGGTGTTTGCGAAAATCGGGATTTCTCCGACGGGCACCTTCGGCGCTTGCGGGGTATCGTAGCGCATACCCGCCTGCTGGTCCCCATCCAATCACGATTCCCATCCGTGACGCCCGTACCCGCCACGCGCGCTCCCGTGCCGCGCATCGATCGTGCGCGTGCACGCGGAGCGCGTGTGCGCACTGCGGCCGCCCTCGTGCTCGGCGCTTCGCTTCTCGCGGCGTGCAGCGGCGGGAGTGACGCGGTGGTAGGCGCGCGCCTGCGCTCTGGTCCGCGCGCGTGCGCGGGAGCGCCGGCCACCGCTCTCGGCCCGGCGCAGGCCGCGGTCTTTGATTGCGCCAACGGCGGCACGACCGTCGCCCTTGCGGGCAGCGGTCAGCACTATCTGGTCGTGGCCGAGCTGGCCACCGACCGCGCGTCGGCGGCGCGCGTCCCGTACCTCCTCGCCGCCGACACCGCGGTGCCCGCTGCCGCCGTGGCCGATCGCCAGGCGATCGGGCCGGCGCCCGGCGCAAGCCTCGCACCGCCCACGGACATATTAGATTCAATATCGCCCATCCAACGGCGCGTCGATGCACGGCTGCGGGCGCGCGATCGCACGCAGGCCGAGGTCGTGTCCGAGCCACCGCTCACCGCGGCCGGCCGGCCGGCGTTCGCCGTCGCGGCGCCGGCGCTGGGCTCCGTGCGATCGTTCCACGTGCTCACCAATTATCTGTCTGGCACCGACGTGTGGCGCACGGTCGGCGCGCGGCTGGAGTACGCGGGCGGGAGTGTGCTCGTATACGTCGACACCGTGGCGCCGGACGGCGGGTTCACGCCCGACGCGCTGCAGCGCTTCGGCGACTACTTCGACCAGGTGCTCTTCCCGATCGACACCACGGCGTTCGGCCGGCCGTCGGACGTCGACGGCAACGGCCACGTCATCATGCTGATGTCGCCCGTCGTGAACGAGGGCACGCCCCGCACGACGTGCGCCACGCAGGGGTACGTCGCCGGATTCTTCAACGGCCAGGATTTTCACCTCGCCAACGATCCGAATTCGAATGGCGGCGAAATTTTCTACTCCGTCGTCGCCGATCCGCAGGGGCAGTTCGGATGCCCGCTGTCGACCAGCGCCGTCACGGCTGAGGTGCCGGCGGTGTTCCTGCACGAGATGCAGCACCTCATCAGCTATGCGCACCACGTGGTGATGCATGGCGCGCCCCCTGCGCCGGGGTGGATGGACGAGGGGTTGAGTCTGGTGGCGGAGGAACTGGGTGCGGCGCACTACGAAGCGGAGTGCCCGCCCCCGGCGTGCCGTACCGATCCGGGCCAGCTTTTTCCGGATTCAGCGGCGGGGTTCGCGCGCACCTTCCTGCTCGACTCCTACTTCTATGCCGAAAATCCCGACAGCGTGAGCATCACCACGCACGATGACGGGCAGTTCGGGTTCGCCTGGCGTGGCGGCGCGTGGGCGTTTCTGCGCTGGCTCGGCGATCATGCGCCCGATACGTTCTACCGCCAGCTCGAAGACGCGACCGGTGACGGCATCACCGCCATCGAAGCGGCGTCGGGCGGCCAGGCATTCGGCACGTTGTTCGCGAACTTCGGCCTCGCGCTGTACACCGACAGCCTGCCCGGGCTGCCCCGCGCCACGGCGCCCGCCGCCAATCGCTTTCGTACCCGCAATCCGCGCGAGATGTGGGGGCGGTTGCTCGGCAGTTCGGGCGGCGATCCGCTCCCCTTCCCCATTCCCGTGCACGCGATGCGGGCGCCGGCGGCGGCAGCGGAGCTCGTTCCGGGGGGCATTGCCTATTGGCGGCTCGACACCGCGCCCGGCGTGACGGCATACACGCTTCGCTACTCGGCGCCCGACGGCACGCCGCTCGATCCGGCCCTGCACCCGCAGTTGGCGATCTTCCGCCTGCCGGCGGGACAGTAGCGCCGCTATTCGTATCGCAGCGCGTTCATCGGATCGGTCCGCGACGCGCGGCGGGCGGGAAGGTACCCGGCGCTGAGCGCCACCACCCCGAGCACGGCCGCCGACAGCGCCATCACCGCCGGATCCCACCCGGTGAGCTGGTACAGCAGTGACTGCGCGCTTCGCCCGAGAGCGACCGCGCCGACAATCCCGATCGCCCCGCCGATGAGCGTCATCCACCCCACCTGGCGCAGCACCATGCTGCGCACGCGTCCGCCGTCGGCGCCGAGGGCCATGCGCACGCCGATCTCGCGGGTGCGCTGCGCCACCGAATACGCGAGCACGCCGTACAACCCCACCGCCGCGAGCAAGGTGGCCAGCAGCGCGAACGCCGTGGACAGCGTGCCGATCATGCGATCGAGGAAGACGTTCTCCTTCACCTGCTGCGTGAGCGTCTTGAGGTTCTCCACCGGCAGGTTGGGGTCGAGCTTCTTGATCACCCCGGGGATGGCCCGCAGCACGGGCTCGGGATCGCCGGCGCTGCGCACGTAGTAGGTGAGCGAGCCCGCCGTGGTGTCCTGGCGCCACGGGATGAAGAACACCGGCGGCACGGGATCCTTCACGTCGGCATACGCCGCGTCCTTCACGAGCCCCACGATCTGGATGTCGAGGTCGTTCCCGCCCATCGACATGTGCTTGCCTACGGCATCCCGTCCCAGGTGGAACTTCTTGGCGAACGCTTCGTTGACCACGGCGACTTTTGGCGCGCCTGCCACATCGGAGGTGGAGAAGTCGCGCCCCGCGAGCAGCGTCATGCCCACGACGTGGAAGTAGTTCGCGCCCACCTCGTTGAATCGCGAGTTCGCGTCTACGTCGGGACCGCGCTTGAACCCCTCGACGTTCACGTCGTTGCCCCAGTTGCTCCCGCTCACCAGCGGCACCAACGCTTCGGTGACGCCCACGACGCCGGGAATGGCGGCCAGCGCCTGGTCGCCGCTATTCAGAAACACTGCTGACCGGGCGTGAGTGTAGCCGTTCAGCTCGGGCGAGAGGCCGAACAGCGACACGTGCTCGACCTTGATGCCGAGATCCACGCGGCTGATGTTGCGGAGGCTCTTGATGAACAGCCCCGCCGAAATGAGCAGCGCCATCGAGAGCGCGATCTGCGCGGTGACGAGCGACGTGCGGAATCGCGCCGCACCGCGGGTGCCCGAGAGCTTGCCTGAATTGTTGCGCAGCGCGGTCACCAGATCGGGGCGCGTGCTCTGCAGGGCCGGGAAGAGGCCGAACAGAATGCCGGTGCCCACGGAAACGGCGGCCGCGAACCACACCACCGACGGGTGCAGGCCAATCTGAATGGTCTGCGCCGCCTCGGGCGGCATCATCGACGCGATGGCCACGAGGGTCCAGCGCGCCACGGCCAGGCTCGCCGCGCCGCCCATGACCGCCAGCACCAGCGACTCCACCAGCAGCTGCGCCAGAATCTGCCGCCGCGTGGCGCCGAGCGAAAGCCGGACCGCCATTTCCATGGTGCGATTGGCGCCGCGCGCCAGCAGAAGGTTGGCGATGTTCGCACAGGCGATGAGCAATACGATTCCGGTGATCGCGAACAGCAGCACGAGCGGAATCTTTGCCTCGTGCCCCACGGTGCTCTGCCCGCGCCGCCCGTCGGCGAGCGTCACCTGCTTGGCCTTGAACCGCTGCATCGTCGCGTCGCTCATTCCCTTCTGCAGCGGCGCCTCGACGTCGTTGATGATGGGGTGGTACACCGCGTTGATCGCGGCGCGCGCCTGCTCGATGCTCACCCCGGGCTTGAGCCGCCCAAACAGGTAGACCCAGTAGCTCGTGCGCCGCTCCAGCGGGTCGGGGCCCGTGGGCGGCTGCAGCACGTTGCGCATGCTGATCGGCACGAACACCACCGGATGCGCGCCGAGCGTGGTGCCCGAGAAGCCGTCGGGCGCCACGCCGACGATGGTCATCGACACGCCGTTGACGACGAGCGGCCTGCCGATCACCGAGGGATCGCTGCCCAGGTGCGCCTGCCAGTACGCGTTGCTGAGCACCGCCACGTAGTTCGCGCCAATCGTCTGGTCGTCGCCCGCGCCGAGCAGCCGGCCGAGCGCAGGCTTCAACTCGAGGGCCGGGAAATAGGTGCCGGAGACCATCACGCCTTCGGTGCTCATCGTCTGCTCGCGGTACGCGACGTTCGCGCCGAACAGACGATGCGCGGCGATGGCACTGAAGCCGGTGTTCGCGCGCTCCAGATCGCGGAACATGGGATAGCTGAACACCATGTCGCAGCCGCCGGCATCGTTGCACGACTGCGAGCCGGGGTTCGGACCGGGCGCGCCCAGGTTCACGAGTTGCTCCGGATGCGGAACCGGGAGCGGCTGCCGCAGCATCTCGTTGAAGATGGAGTAGATCGCCGCGTTTGCGCCGATGCCGAGGGCGAGCGAGAGCACCGCGACGGCCGTGACGAACGGCGTCTTGAGCAGCGTACGGACGGCCAGCTTGAGATTGCGCATATACCGGGACCTGGGGGCATCGGGCGGGTGAAATGCGGCGCGGGGGACGCCGCATGGGTTAGACCACGCGCATCCCCCGTAAGGTTGGAACGAACCGCATCTCCGCGAGGTTTCAGGGCCCGGCCGGATGCTCCTGGATGTACTTCTGGAGCGGTGCCCCGAAGGTCGGATAGCGATCCTGCAGGATCTGCTGGAGGTCCAGGTCGAGTAGCGCGCCGGCCGGCTGCGCGGCGCGCCAGGCCGCCTTGGCCTTCTTGCTGCGCGCAAAGAGTGCGGTGGCGTCGTCCAACGTGGAGATGCGCGCGAGCGTCGGCAATTTGTCGGGCGGAATCTGCGCCCGGTGCACCTCGAGCTGGCGTGCCAGACCGTCGGCCCACCGGCACTCGG
>JAGWRB010000108.1 GCA_028876725.1 Gemmatimonadota bacterium | reverse complement strand
GATGCAACGCATCGAGAAAACCTTCGCCGGCCGCAAGCTCGTCATCGAGACGGGACGGATGGCGAAGCAGGCGGCCGGATCGGCCGTCGTCCAGTTCGGCGACACCATGGTCATCGCCGCCTGCACCGTGAGCGACAAAGAGAGCTCGCTCGGCTTCTTCCCGCTGCTCGTCGAGTATCGCGAGAAGACCTACGCCGCCGGCAAGATCCCGGGCGGCTTCATCAAGCGCGAAGGGCGCCCGCACGACCACGAGATCCTCGCGGCGCGCATCATCGACCGGTCCATTCGTCCGCTGTTCCCCGAAGGGTTCAAGAACGAAGTCCAGGTCTTCATCTACGTCGTCTCCGCCGACCAGGAGAACGACGCCGACGTGCTCGCGCTGGTCGCCGCGTCGTTCGCCATCAACGCCTCGCGCATCCCCTTCATGGGGCCGATCGCCGGCGTGCGCGTGGGCCGCGTCCAGGACAACTGGGTGCTCAACCCCACGTTCCAGCAGCTCGAATACAGCGACATGGACCTCGTCGTCGCCGGCTCCCAGGACTCCATCGTCATGGTCGAGGGCGGCGCGCTGCAGGTCTCCGAGGATGACGTCGTTTCGGCGCTCGAAGTCGCGCACGGCGGCATCAAGGAACTGATCGCCGCGCAGGAAGAACTGCTCGGCAAGATCGACCGCCCGGCCAAGATGGAGTGG
Organism: Gemmatimonadota bacterium; assembly: GCA_028876725.1. Classification (GTDB taxonomy): domain Bacteria; phylum Gemmatimonadota; class Gemmatimonadetes; order Gemmatimonadales; family Gemmatimonadaceae; genus JAGWRI01. Next base: position 4,703 of record JAGWRB010000108.1, on the reverse strand, counting down.
AAGAAGCCCGAGCGCCCCGAGGGCCTCGAGGCCCGCGTCCGCGCGCTCGCCGAGCCGAAGATCGCCGACGCGATCAACCAGAAGGACAAGCAGACCCGCGTGCAGGCGGTGGAGCGCGTCAAGGATGAAGTGGCCGAGGCGCTCAAGGAAGAGTTCCCGGACAACGGCGGCGACGTGAAGGCCGTGCTCGGCGACATCGAGTACGAGAGCCTCCGCTCGCAGGTGCTCGACACCAAGCTCCGGGTCGACGGCCGCAAGGTGAACGAGGTCCGCCAGATCACGGTGGACATGGACGTGCTGCCCCGCGCGCACGGCTCGTCGCTGTTCACGCGCGGACAGACGCAGGCGCTGGTGAGCGTCACGCTCGGCACCGCCAACGACGTCCAGCGGCTGGACAGCATCGACGACGCGCAGGAAACCACCAAGTCGTTCATGCTGCACTACAACTTCCCGCCGTTCTCCACGGGCGAAGTGCGGCCGATGCGCGGCACCTCGCGGCGCGAGATCGGGCACGGCAATCTGGCCGAGCGGGCCCTGCAGGCCATGCTCCCGCCGTTTGAAGAGTTCCCGTATACCATCCGCATCGTCTCCGACATCATGGAGTCCAACGGGTCGTCGTCCATGGCGTCGATCTGCGGCGGATCGCTGGCGCTGTTCGGCGCCGGCGTCCCGATGGGCGCGGCCGTGGCCGGCGTGGCGATGGGGCTCATCAAGGAAGGCAAGAAGTACGCGATCCTCACCGATATCCTGGGCACCGAAGACCACCTCGGCGACATGGACTTCAAGGTCGCGGGCACGTCCACGGGCATCACGTCCATCCAGATGGACATCAAGATCCAGGGGCTCGACCTCAAGATCATGAAGGAAGCCCTGGCCCAGGCCCGCGAAGGCCGCCTCCACATCCTGGGCGAGATGAACAAGGCGCTCGATACGCCGCGCGGCGACCTGTCGCCGTACGCACCGCGCATCGTCACCATGACCATCAATCCCGAGAAGATCGGCGATCTCATCGGGCCCAAGGGCAAGACGATCCGCGGCATTCAGGACGAGACGGGCGCCGAGCTCACGGTGGACGACTCCGGCCTGGTCACGATCGCCGCCGTGGGCGGCGAGGCCATGGAGCGCGCGCGGCAGATGGTGCAGGCCATCACCGCCGAGCCGGTGGTCGGCGAGGTGTACGAGGGCCCGGTCAAGTCGACCACGGCGTTCGGCGCCTTCATCGAGATCATGCCCGGCACCGAGGGGCTGCTGCACATCTCCGAGATGCGGCACGGCCGCGTGGAGAAGACCGAAGACGTGGTCAAGAAGGGCGATCGCGTGAAGGTCAAGCTCATCGAGCGCGATGAGCGCGGGCGCCTGCGCCTCTCCATGAAGGCGCTCCTCCCCAAGCCTGAAGGCGCGCCGGAAGCGGCAGCCGAGGGCAACGGCGCCGGCGAGGCGCCGGCCGAGGGAGAGTCGCACGAGGATCGCGGGGATCGTGGTGGACGCCGCGGCGGTCGTCGCGGCGAGCGGTCGCGCCGGTCGTGACCGGCGCGGCGCACGGCGCCGACACCGAATTCCGCCGGACGGTTCTCGCGAACGGACTGACCGTACTCTCGGAGCACATGCCGGGAGTGCGGTCGGTATCGTTTGGGGCCTGGGTCCGGTCGGCCTCGGTGCACGAGCGCCCCGAAGAGATGGGCGTGTCGCATCTGCTCGAACACATGGTGTTCAAGGGCACGGCGCGCCGCTCGGCCGCGGAGATCGCCCTCGCGCTCGAAGCGGTGGGCGGCGGCCTCGACGCGTACACGGCGCGCGAGCACACCGTGTACCAGGCGCGCGTCCTCGACACGCACCTGGAGCTGGCGGCCGACGTGATCGGCGACATGGTGTTCCACCCCGCGCTGCGCGAGGAGGACCTGGCACTCGAGCGCCGCGTGATTCTCGAAGAGATCGCGATGGTGGACGACACCCCCGACGATCTGGTGTTCGAGCTGCACAACGCCGCGCTCTGGGGCGCGCATCCGTTCGGCTACTCGATTCTCGGCACGCGTGAAACGGTGTCGCGGCTCGGCACGGCCGAGTTGCGCGCGCTGCACCAGCGGGCGTACCACCCGGAGCACATCGTGGTGGCGGTGGCCGGCAACGTGGAGCACGACCGCCTGCTCGAAGTGCTGGCGCGCACCGGGTGGGCCGACCGGCCGCGCGGCGGGACGCCGCGGCCCAGCGTTGCGCCGGCGCCCGACGTCCCGCCCGAAACGCGGCACGTGGCCCGCGAGGGCGCGCAGACGCATCTGGTGGTGGGGTCGCGGGCCGTGCGCCATGGGGATCCGCGTCGCCATGCGCTGGTGCTGGTGAGCATGCTGATGGGCGGCGGGATGAGCTCGCGTCTCTTCCAGCGGGTCCGCGAGGAGCTGGGGCTCGCGTACGCGGTGTACACCTACCAGTCGCTGCACGAATTGTCGGGCATGCACGGCGTGTATGTGGGCACGAGTCCGGAGTCGGCGCCGAGCGCGCTCGCCGCGATCCGCGCCGAGCTCGCGCGCGTGGCCGAGGCCGGTCTTCCGCCCGATGAGCTGGCCATGGGGCGCGATCAGCTCAAGGGCCAGCTCGTCCTGTCGCTGGAGAGCCCCGCGTCGCGCATGTACCGTGCGGCGTCGGTGGCGTTGTACGACGAGCCGTATCGAACGCTCGATGAGCTGCTGGCGCTGGTGGACGCGGTGGACGAAGCCGCCGTGCGCGATGTGGCCGGCACCTTCTTCGACCCGACGATGCAGACCGTTCTCTCCCTGGGGCCCGGGTCGGCCGACTGAACCGCGGGGTGGGACGGGCGCGGCGCCCGCCCCCGGTGCGTCCGGATGGGCCTACCCTTAAGTTTCCGGGCGGCCCCCGCCGGGGCCGCAACTGGGCGGATCCGGCCGGCCATTCCATCACGCAACCAATCGAGCCATGAAAGTTGGCGTTCCGAAGGAAATCAAGACGAACGAGAATCGCGTCGCGCTCGTTCCGGCCGGAGCCGAGGCGCTCGTGGGCGCCGGGCATTCCGTGCTCATCGAAACCGGCGCCGGCGACGGCAGCGGGTTCAGCGACGAGATGTACAAGGCCGTCGGCGCGAAGATCGCCCCCGACGCGGCGACCGTCTGGCGTGAGAGCGACATGATCATGAAGGTGAAGGAGCCGATCGAGCCCGAGTGGAAGCACGAGCGGCGCGGCCAGCTCATCTTCACGTACTTCCATTTCGCGGCCGACGAGAAACTCACCCGGGCGCACCTCGACGGCGGCGCCGTGTGCGTGGCATACGAGACGGTGGAGCTCCCCAACCGCGAGCTGCCGCTGCTGACGCCGATGTCGGAAGTGGCGGGGCGGATGGCGGTGCAGGAGGGGGCCAAGTACCTGGAGAAGCTGTACGGGGGCCGCGGCGTGCTGCTGGGCGGCGTGCCCGGCGTGGCACCGGCGAAGGTGGTGGTGCTGGGCGGGGGCGTGGTGGGCACCAACGCCGCCAAGATGGCGGCGGGCATGGGCGCCAAGGTGATCATCCTCGACCTGTCGCTGGAGCGCCTGCGCTATCTGAGCGACGTGATGCCGGCGAACGTGCAGCTGATCCACTCGAACCGCCACAACATCCTCGAAGCCATCGAGACGGCGGATCTGGTGGTGGGCGGCGTGCTCATTGCGGGCGCCAAGGCGCCGAAGCTCATTCGCCGCGAGGACCTCAAGCGGATGCGCGACGGGTCGGTGATCGTCGACGTGGCCGTGGACCAGGGCGGGTGCGTGGAGACGATTCACCCGACCACGCACGAGAACCCCACCTACGTCGTGGACGGCGTGATTCACTACGGCGTGGCCAACATGCCGGGCGGCGTGCCGCGGACGTCGACGCTGGCCCTGACGAACGCCACGCTGCCGTATGCGCTGCAGCTGGCGAACAAGGGCTGGAAGAAGGCGCTGGCCGAGAATCCGGCCCTGCTCAAGGGCCTCAACGCCGTGGACGGGCAGGTGACGTACCGGGCGGTGGCCGAGGCGTTCGGACTGCCGTACGTCGAGGCGTCGAAGTTCGTGGCGTGAGGATGAGGCGCCGCGATCGCGCGGCCGCGTCCTGACGACTGCCGGCCGACACCGTCGGACCGCAGACCTCGGACCCCAGTTCCCGGGCGGTTGACGCCGGGGGCTGGGGTCGCCGGTTTTCGGGTGGTTGGGAGGCGGCCGCGCCGAGTCGGCGGAGTGGCGTAGGTTACGGTAAGTCAATATCTTGCTCGCACTGTCGTGCGACGGTACGTTCACGTCCTGCCGCCGCTGGCTGACCTCGGAACGCCGCCCTCCGTCCTTACACTCAGGTCCAGATTACCGGCTGATGCGCTGGCCTTTCTTCAAAGCGGGATCGCTCTTTCCCGCCAACGCCATCGGTGTCGACCTCGGCACCGCGAACACCCTGATTTACGTGAAGGGTGAAGGCATCGTGCTCAACGAACCGTCCGTCGTCGCCATCGACCGCGAGACGACGACGATCAAGGGCGTGGGCCTCGACGCGAAGCGGATGCTCGGGCGCACCCCCGACGGCGTGATCGCCGTGCGGCCGATGAAGGACGGCGTGATCGCCGACTTCGATGTCACCGAGAAGATGCTGCGCTACTTCCTCACCCTGATCATCGAGAACCACGTGTTCAAGGTGAAGCCGCGGGTGATCGTGTGCGTGCCGTCGGGTATTACAGAAGTAGAAAAACGTG
>JAGWRB010000107.1 GCA_028876725.1 Gemmatimonadota bacterium | reverse complement strand
GGGAAAGCTGTCGGCCATGGCCGAGAGCGTCTTCGCGCGCGCCGCGCCCAGCGCGTCGACGTACGCCTTGCCCGTGTCCGACTTCGGCACGTCGTACAGCGCGCGCGCCGCGCGCGCCCACTCGGGATTCTCCGGGCGCAGGCGCCAGGGCAGGGTGAACGGCGGAATGCCGTCCAGCGGGAGCGCGTCGTAGTCGGTGTCGGGCGCCGCGCCCGCCCGCACGGGGAGCATCGGATGCGCGTGATTGTCCACGGCCTTGATGCTCGCGATGTACGTTGCGAGCTGCCGGTCCACCGTGTCCTGGCCGGCGGGCGAGGGGCCGCACGCGGCAACGAGCGCGCACGCGGCGAGGGCGAAGGTTCGCATGGCGGGTGGGGTGAGGTGGGCGCGACTACGATACGCGCGCCCCGGTCTTGCCGCAAACGCCGAGTTGCCGCAGGTTCAGAAACCCCGCCGCACGACTTACCCATCACCCGGACGGTTTCATGCGCACCACGTATCTCGCAGTGCTCCTCGGGCTCGCCGCGTCGGCGGCCGGCGCCGGCGCCCAGGGCGCCAACCCGGTGACCGACGCTCTGCGGGCCACCGTGCCCGGCGCGTCGCGCAATTTCGTCGGCGCGGCCGACGAAATGCCCGCCGACAAGTATGGCTATCACCCCACCGAAAAGCAGATGACCTTCGGCCAGCTCGTCCTCCACGTGGCCACGTCGAACGAGTTCCTCTGCTCGCGCATCGGCGGCGTGGCCGCGCCCACCGAGGCGAAGCTCACGCCCACCTCGCCCAAGGCCGACCTCGTGGCGCGAGTCAAACGGTCGTTTGAATTCTGCGAGAGCGGGTTCGGCAAGCTCACCGACCAGGTCCTCACCGACAGCATTCCCTTCTTCGGCGGGCGCAAGGTCACCAAGGCCGCGGCCATCCTCGACATCGCCGCCGACTGGGCCGACCACTACGGCGCCGCCGCCGGCTACCTGCGCCTCAACGGCCTCCTGCCGCCCACCGCGAAACGCGGCGAGATGTGATCGCGTAGGGTGAGCGCACTCATCACAGGGAGTCGTGCATGACACCCGGCAACACCGAGGAACACAAGGTCAGCGGCGAAGGGCTGGTGGCCCGCGTGAAGGAGCTGATTCACCAGGGCAACGTCCGGCGCATCATCGTCAAGAACGACAAGGGACAGACGATCTTCGAAATCCCGCTGACCTTCGGGCTCGTGGGCGCGGCGCTGATGCCGGTGCTGGTCGCCCTCGGATCCATCGCCGCCCTCGCGGCGGAGTACACGCTGGTGGTGGAGAAGCGAGACGACGCGTGAACGCGCGGGAGGGCAGCGGGACATCCATCCGCTGCCTCCCGCCTCCCGCCTCCCGCCTCACCGCCTCACGGCCTCACGGCCTCACGGATTCACACTCTCACCGCGCAGTGCTTAAATTCGAAGCATCATGCGCGACCTTCACTCGCTCCTCACCGAGCTGCACCACAGCCTGCAGGGCGTGACCTCCGTGCCGCCGGAAACGCACGACCTGCTCGAGCGGCTCGCCGACGACATTCGTCCCATCGTGGAGCAGGGGCCTGGCGGGCCCATTGCCGGCGGCAAGGCCTCCGGCCTGCGCGAGCGGCTCGACGCCGCCATGGCCGCCGTCGAAACATCCCATCCGCAGCTTGCCAAAACCATCGAGCACGTCGCCGACACGCTGGCCTTCTACAATCTCTGAGCCCCAAACCCGCTATATTTAGGGGACCAGCATCTCTGCGCCGCGGACCGGCAGGCCGCGACTCGTTCACCGAGGAGCGACCATGACGTCCAAGCAAGCTCTCACCGCCGCGCGCCAGCAGTTCATCGCGGCGATCAACCGCGATACCACCCCCACCGAATGCCCGCGCTTCCTCGCCGTGCTCGATGCGTTCATCGAGTGGAGCCTGGCGCGGCCGACCCTCGTGAAGTTCAACGCCGAGGACTCGCACGACGGCATCGTCACGTTCTCGCGCGTGAGCACGAAGGCCAGACCCGTGGCGCTGTGGGCGGCCACACCGCGCGGCCGCGAGATGCCGCGGATGGAACTGCTCCCGCGCGCGGCGCGCCTCCTGCCCGAAGAGGAGCGCGCGGCGGTGACCACCACGCTCAACGCGTACTCACGGGATGAATTGGCGCCCGGCGACCCGTTGCGCATCACCTTCGGCGCGCTGAAGAACCGGACCGCGCGCGCCGCAATGTTCGATTGCATGGACCGCCTTCTGGTGGTCACCTGACCGAACCCCGCGCGGCCCCGCCCGCGGGCTGACCTCCGAGGTTCTTGCGTGTCGTTTTCCGAACTGAAGCTGGATCCCGGCCTCCTGCGCGGGCTGAAGGACCTGGGCTATTCGCGCCCCACCCCAATCCAGACCGAGGCCATCCCGCCCGCCCTCGCGGGGCGCGACGTCCTGGCCTGCGCCATGACCGGCAGCGGCAAGACGGCCGCATTCCTCCTTCCCGTGCTCCACCAGCTGGTGTCGCGCCCGCGCGGCGCCACGCGCGCGCTCGTGATCACGCCCACGCGCGAGCTGGCCATGCAGGTGCTGGAGGAACTGAACGATCTGGCGGTCCACACGCCGATCACGGGCGCGGCCGTGTACGGAGGCGTCGGCATGGGTCCCCAGGAGCACGCCTTCCGCAGCGGCGTCGACGTCATCGTCGCCACGCCGGGCCGTCTGCTCGATCACTTCGCGCAGCCGTATGCGAAGCTGGCGAGCCTCGAGCATCTCGTGTTCGACGAAGCCGATCGCATGCTCGACATGGGCTTCCTCCCGGTCATTCGCAAGATCCTCCGCCACCTCCCCACCAAGCGCCAGACGCTCTTCTTCAGCGCCACAATGCCGCCCCCGATCGCCCAACTCACGCGCGAGATGCTCCGCAATCCGGTGCAGCTCAACGTCGAGCGGCAGGCCGCGCCCGCCGTGGGCATCACGCAGGCGGTCTACCCGGTGCCGCAGGAGCTCAAGTCGTCGCTGCTCCTCGCGCTCCTCGAACGCGGCGACATGTCGCAGGCCCTGGTCTTCACGCGCACAAAGCACCGCGCCAACCGCCTGGCGGAATTCCTGGTCAAGCGCGGCATCCGCGCCGAGCGCATCCACGGCAACCGGTCGCAGGCGCAGCGCACGGCCGCGCTCGAAGGATTCAAGCTCGGCACGCACCGCGTGCTCGTGGCCACCGACATCGCGGCCCGCGGCATCGACGTCGAAGCGCTGGGCCACGTGGTCAACTTCGACGTCCCGAACGTTCCCGAAGACTACATTCACCGCGTGGGACGCACCGCACGCGCCGAAATGACCGGCGAGGCGTACACGATGGTGTCGCCGGAAGAGGAGGGCGAGCTCCGCGGCATCGAGCGCGCCATCGGCAAGCGGCTGCCGCGCGTGATCCTTCCCGACTTCGACTACGCCGCGCGCACCGACACCAAGCTCGAAGTGCCGCTCGCCGAGCGCATCGCCGGCATCCGCGCGCGCAAGGCCCAGGAACGCGAGCGCGCAAAGGCGAAGGAAGCGCGGCGCCGCAAATAGGGGGGAACCGCCGGCCATGACTCACCAAGCGTTCACCGTCGCCGTCGACGAGCACCCGTCGCTCGACGATCAGCACGTGGTCCAGAGCGGATTGCGCGCGTTCAACGTCGCCGTGATCGGCGACGGGAACGAGCGCCCCATCTCGTGCTTCGTGCGCGACGCGTCGGGGCAGGTGGTGGGCGGATTGCTCGGGCACATCCGCTGGCGCTGGCTCTACGTCGCCAAGCTCTGGCTCCCTGAATCCACGCGCGGCCACGGACTCGGCAGCCGCCTCATGAAGGCCATCGAGGACTACGCGTGGGCGCACGACTGCCTGGGCGTGTATCTCGATACGTTTGAGTACCAGGCGCGGCCGTTCTACGAGAAGCTCGGCTACGAGCTGTACGGCACCCTCGACGGCTATCCGCCGGGCTACCGGCAGTACTACTTGCGCAAGCTTCGGCCCGGCGGCAGCATATCCCGATGACCAACCCCGCCCCCGCGTTCTCCGCCATGCGCCGCGTGACCACTCCGCGGCGCATCGTCGTCTCCGCTCTCGCCGCCGTGCTCGCCGCGCTCGCGCCCGCCGTCGCCGCGGCCCAGCAGGTCGACATGGCCAAGCTGCAGGACGAAGCCGTCTCGCGCATCGAGCAGTACATCAAGATCAACACCACCAATCCCCCGGGGAACGAAGATCAGACCATGCAGTTCTTCGCGCGGATATTCGCCGCCGAGGGGATCCCGTTCGATACCGCGTCGTCGGCGCCGGGGCGGGGGAACGTGTGGGCGCGTCTCAAGGCCACCAACGGCACGCAGCCCGCGCTCGTGCTCCTCAGCCACATGGACGTGGTGCCCGCCGATCCCAAGTACTGGAGCGTCGACCCCTTCGCCGCCACGGTGAAGGACGGGTACCTCTACGGCCGCGGCACGCTCGATACGAAAACACTCGGCATTGTGGAGCTCGAAGCGTTTCTCGCGCTGCACCGCGCGCACGTGCCGCTCGATCGCGACGTGATCTTCATGGCCACCGCCGACGAGGAAGCCGGCGCGGCCTACGGCGCGGGCTGGGTGATGGAGCATCACCCCGAGGCGTTCCAGGGCGCGGGGTTCGTGCTCAATGAAGGTGGCGGCGGCGACGTCGACGGCCCCCGCCAGCAGTTCGGCATCGAGGTCACGCAGAAGGTGCCATACTGGTTCACGCTTACCGCGACCGGCACGCCGCGCCACGGCTCCGAGCCGCCCGTCGCGTCGGCCGTGAACAAGCTCATCCGCGCGCTCTACCGGCTGCAGACGTACCAGTTCGCGCCGCGCATCATCCCCGCTGTCGACGCCTACTTCAAGGGACTCGCGCCCGCCGCGCCCCCGCAGTGGAAGGACGCGTTCAGCGACATGGCGAAGACCATCCAGAACCCCGACGCGATTCTCCGCCTGCAAACCGAGATGCCGGCGCTGGCCGCGCTCACGCGCAACACCTGCTCCATCACCGTGCTCAAGGGCAGCCCCAAGATCAACGTCATTCCGCCCGAGGCGTCGGCGCAGCTCGATTGCCGCCTGCTCCCCGATCAGGACGTGCCCGCGTTCAAGCAGGAGCTGGCCAGCGCGCTCAACGAGCCCGACATCAAGATCGAGCAGATCCTCGGCTTCACGCCGGCCGTGTCGTCGACCGACAACGAACTGTATCGCACCATCGTCCAGGTGACGCGGGCGCACTATCCCAACGCCGCCATCGTGCCCGCCGTCTCCACGGGATTCACCGACAGCCACTTCTTCCGCGACCGCGGCATCGCGAGCTACGGCTACGCGCCCTTCCTCATCCCCCAGGCCGACGAGGCGGGCGTGCACGGCAACAACGAGCGCATCTCGCTCGACAACGTGCGCACCGGCACCCAGATGATGTACGAGATCGTGAGCGCGATGGTCTCGCACTGAACGGCGCGCCTCGGGACGATCCCCGAGCGCCGCGCCGGCCCCGAATGGCGCAACGGCCTGCGCGACAAGCAATTGCGAATATTCGACGCGGCGTGACCCAGCGCACATCGGCAACCCGCCGGTGTGCGCTGGGTATGACGGGCATCAACGGCAGGAGGCCCGTATGCGCCGCATCCTTCCCGCGAG
>JAGWRB010000106.1 GCA_028876725.1 Gemmatimonadota bacterium | reverse complement strand
GGCGAAGCACGCCGACCAGCTGGTCGTCACCCGCGGCACGTTCGAGCAGTTCCCCGATCTCTACACGGGCACCGACCTGGCGCGGATCACCCGCATCTCCGACGCCAACCCGCAGCAGAAGGACTTCCTCTGGGGCACCGCCGAGCTGGTGCACTGGGTGAGCGCCGATGGCATACCGCTCGAGGGGATCCTGTACAAGCCGGAGCACTTCGATCCGTCCAAGAAGTATCCGATGATCACGTACTACTACGAGCGGCTGTCCGACAACCTCAATCACTACGTGCCGCCCGGGGGTCGGAACATCATCAACCCCACGCACTACGTGTCCAACGGGTATCTGATCTTCGAGCCCGACATCCCCTACGAGATCGGCTACCCCGGGCCGAGCGCCATGAAGGCCATCGTGCCGGGCGTGGAGTCGCTGCTCAGCCGCCCGTACGTCGACCGGAACGCGCTGGGGATCCAAGGACACTCATGGGGCGGGTACCAGACCGCGTATCTGGTGACGCAGACGCACCTGTTCAAGGCGGCGATGGCCGGCGCGCCGGTGGCCGACATGTTCAGCGCGTACGGCGGCATCCGCTGGGCGTCGGGGCTCAACCGGTCGTTCCAGTACGAGCACACCCAGAGCCGCATCGGCGGATCGATCTGGCAGGAGCCGCTGCGCTACCTCGAGAACTCCCCCCTGTTCTGGGTCGACCGGATCCAGACTCCGCTGCTCATCATGCACAACGACGGCGACGGCGCCGTCCCGTGGTATCAGGGAATCGAGATGTACATCGCCCTGCGCCGCCTGGGGAAGGAAGTCTATCTCATCGACTACAACGGGGACGAGCACAACCCCACCAAGCGCGCGAATCAGATGGACATCGCGATGCGGATGCAGCAGTTCTTCGACTACCACCTGCGCGGGTTCGCGGAGCCCGACTGGATGATCCACGGCATCCCGTACCTGCAGAAGGGGCGGGACCAGCTCGGACATCCGGCCGGCGTGCTGCCGGCCCCGGCATCCAGCGGACACGACGCCCCGAGCGGGGCCCGCAACCCGTAAGCGAGGACGGCACATGGCGGACGACATCAGCTACAAGATCATCGGCGACGACCTGCAGGCGGTCGTCATCACCCTCGACCAGGGCGAGCGCGTGGTGGCCGAGGCCGGCGCGATGATGTACATGCAGGACGGGATCGAGATGGAGACGACCCTCGATCCCAACCAGGAGGGCGGGGGGATGGTGGGCAAGCTGCTCGGCGGGGCCAAGCGCGCGCTGAGCGGCGACTCGTTCTTCATGACGACGTTCACCAATCAGGCGCGTCCGGCGCGCGACGTCGCCTTCGCCGCGGTGACGCCGGGCAAGATCCATCCTGTGAACCTCAAGGATTGGGGCGGGCGCATCATCGCCCAGCGGGACGCGTTCCTGTGCGCGGCGCGCGGCATCCACGTCTCGGTGGCGTTCTCGCGGCGCCTGGGCGCGGGCTTTTTCGGCGGCGAGGGGTTCATCCTCCAGCGCATCGACGGCGACGGGCTCGTGTTCCTGCACGCCTCGGGCACCCTGCTCGAGATCGAACTGTCGGGCGGCGAGAAGATGCGCGTCGACACCGGGTGCATCGTCGCCTTCGACGAGCGGGTGGACTACGACATCCAGATGGTGCCGGGGGTCAAGACGGCGCTGTTCGGCGGCGAGGGGCTGTTCTTCGCGACGCTCACTGGGCCGGGGCGGGTGATTCTCCAATCGATGCCGTTCTCCCGGATGGCCGACCGGATCATCGCGTCGGCGCCCCGGGCCGGCGGCGAACGCCGGGGCGAGGGCGGGCTCGGCGCCGCGCTCGGGATCATGGGCGGCCTGCTCAACAACAGCGACTAGCCGCGGCGGTTCTCGCCGTCCCGGCCACTCGTGTACCTTTCGGCATGACTCTGGTTCCGCTTCGCGCGCCCTTCGACCGTTTCCGCGAGCTGTATGGCCAGGTGCAGGCGCTCGACCGCGCCGTGCTTCCCGAGCCCACGGCCATGGCCCTCGGCACCGCCGACGCCGACGGGCGCCCCGCGGTGCGCATCGTGCTGCTCAAGGCATTCGATGAACGCGGGTTCGTGTTCTACACGAACTTCGAGAGCCGCAAGGGGCGCGAGCTCACGGCCAACCCGCACGCGGCGCTCTGCTTTCACTGGCAGCCGCTGGAGCGGCAGGTGCGCGTGGAAGGCACCGTGGGCCCCGTGAGCGGCGAGGAGGCCGACGAGTATTTCGCGTCGCGGCCGCGCGGGAGCCAGATCGGCGCGTGGGCGTCGACGCAAAGCCGGGAGCAGGCCACCGACGGGTTGCTCGCGCAGCGGTACGTCGAATTCGAGAAGAAGTTCGCCGGCCAGCCCGTGCCGCGGCCGTCGTACTGGTCGGGGTTCCGGGTGCGTCCCGACCGCATCGAGTTCTGGCACGCCATGCCCAGCCGGCTCCACGAGCGCGAGCTGTACGTGCGCGAGGGCGACGGCTGGCGGGTGCGCCCCCTGTTTCCGTAGCGGGGCCCGCGCGTCCGTGGCACGCCGCCCCGTGAAGGTGTAAGATTCCGCCATGGGAACGCACACCTCCGACGCGGCCGCCACGCCCGCCCCCGCTGCCGCCGACACGGGGCCCGCGGCCGGCGGGTGGACCATCGACGCCGCGCGCCAGCTCTACAACATCGAGGGCTGGGGCGCCGGCTTCTTCGACATCAACGCCAAGGGGCACGTCGTCGTGCGTCCCGACAAGGCGCACCCCGAGCACGAGCTCGATCTCTACGAGTTGGAGCTCGACCTCGAAGAGCAGGGCGTGGCGCTGCCCGTGCTGCTGCGCTTCTCCGACATCCTGCGGTCGCGCATCGACGCGCTGGCGGGACACTTTTCCGCGGCGCGCGCGGAGTTTGGCTACGAGGGCGGATACACCACCGTCTATCCCATCAAGGTCAATCAGCAGCGGCACGTGGTGGAGGAGATCGTCCAGTTCGGCGCCGCGCACGGCGTGGGCCTCGAGTGCGGGAGCAAGCCGGAGTTGCAGGCGGTGCTCGGCCTCGCCGAGCACACCGATCACGTGATCGTCTGCAACGGCTACAAGGACGAGGAGTTCATGCGCCTCGCCCTCATGGGGCAGAAGCTGGGTCACCAGGTATTCATCGTCATCGAGCAGCTGAGCGAGATCGACGTGCTGCTCCAGGTGGCCGACGAGATGGAAGTCACGCCCTGCGCCGGCGTGCGGATCAAGCTCGCATCGCGGGGCTTCGGCCGGTGGGCGGAGAGCGGGGGCGAGAAGAGCAAGTTCGGGCTGCAGGCGTCGCAGCTCGTGCAGGCGGTGGAGAAGCTGCGCGCGGCCAACCGGCTCGACATGCTCCGGCTCATCCACTTCCATCTGGGCTCGCAGATCACGGACATCCGGTTCATCAAGTCGGGACTGCAGGAAATCGCGCGCTTCTACGTGGAGCTGCGCTCGATGGGCGTGAACATCACGCACATCGATGTGGGCGGCGGGCTGGGCGTGGATTACGACGGGACGAACTCCACCTCCGACGCCAGCGTGAACTACTCGCTGCAGGAGTACGCCAACGACGTGATGTACACGCTGGCCGAGGCGTGCCGCGAACACGAGCAGCCCATGCCGCACATCATCAGCGAGTCGGGGCGGGCGCTCACGGCGCACCATGCGCTGCTGCTGCTGAAGGTGATCGACGTGGAGTCGGTGGCCGAGCAGGCGCTGCCGGCGCTCACCGACGACGACCACCCGTTGCTCCACGAAATGGTGGCCGACCATCGGGACGTCTCGCGCAAGAACGTGTCGCGGCGGCGCGTGAAAGAAGTGTTCCACGACGCCACCTTCGACAAGGACCGCGCCCACGAGTACTTCAACTCGGGCGTGCTGTCGCTGCGCGAGCGGGCGCTCGCCGAGCAGATCTATCTGGCCACGATCAACGTGATCGCCCGGCTCTGCCGGCAGAATCGCGACGCGTACGACGACATCATCGGCGATCTCGAAGCCACGCTCGTCGACCGGTACTTCTGCAACTTCTCGCTCTTCCAGTCGCTGCCCGACAGCTGGGCCATCGATCAGCTCTTCCCGATCATGCCGATCCACCGGCTGAACGAGGAGCCCACGCGGCGCGGAACGATCCAGGACGTCACCTGCGACTCGGACGGCAAGATCGACCGCTTCGTGGGCGAAAAGAACGGCGCGCCGAGCCTGGAGCTGCACGAATTCCGCGACGGCGATCCGTACGTGCTGGGCGTGTTCCTCACCGGCGCGTACCAGGAGATCCTGGGCGACCTGCACAACCTGTTCGGCGACACCAACGCCGTGCACATCCGCCTCGGCCCCAATGGCGGGTACGACGTGAGCGATCTGGTGCACGGCGACACCGTGACCGAGGTGCTCGACTACGTGCAGTTCCGCGCCTCCGATCTGCTGCAGGTGTTCCGGCGGAAAGTATCGGGCGCAAAGTATCTCACGCGCCAGGAAGCCAACACGTTCATCGCCGACTACGTGGCCGGGCTCGAGGGGTACACGTATCTGGAGGGCGAGGCAGCGCAGTGACGCTCGCGCCGGCGCTGCTCCTCGCGACCGCCGCCGGAGGGGAGGCCTCCGTGGCGCATCTGCTGGCGGCGCTGGCGGCGATTTTCGTGGGCACCAAGGTGCTCGGCGAGCTCGCCCAGCGGTTCCGCCAGCCCGCCGTCCTTGGCGAACTCGTGGCCGGCGTCCTGCTCGGCGGCTCGGTCTTCGGCATCGTCGACGCGTCGAACCCCGTCATCTCGGCGATGTCCGAGATCGGCGTGATCCTGCTGCTGTTCGAAATCGGACTCGAAACCGACGTCCGCAGCCTCATGAAGGTCGGAGGCGAGGCGACGACGGTGGCCATGGCCGGCGTGATCCTGCCGTTCGGCGCCGCGATGCTCGCCACGGAAGCGCTCGGGCTGGGGCATCTGCCGGCGCTCGTCAGCGGCGCGGCGCTGTGCGCCACGTCGGTCGGCATCTCGGCGCGCGTGCTCTCCGACCTCGGCATGCTCGATACGACCGAGGGGCGCGTGGTGCTCGGCGCGGCGGTCATCGACGACATTATTGGGCTCGTGATCCTGGCCGTCGTGGCCGGCATCGTCGCCGGCGGTTCGGTGTCCCTTTCCGTCGTGGGGCGCGTGGCCGGCGTGGCCGTCGCGTTCGTCGTGCTCGCCGTGGTGATCGGCGCGCGGGTCGCGCCGCCGTTGTTCCGGGTGGCCGAGAAGATTCGCGCCTCGGGGACGCTGGGGCTCGTGGCGATCGCGTTTGCGTTTCTGCTGGGATGGCTCGCCGATATGGCGGGCTCGGCAATGATCATCGGGGCGTTCGCGGGCGGCGTGGTGCTCCACGATCTGCCCCAGGCGCCGGAGCTGCGCGAGTCGACCACGCGCATCGGGTCGTTCTTCGTGCCGATCTTTTTCGCGAGCGTGGGCGCGGCCGTGAATCTGCGCGCGCTGATGAGCGGCGACGCCCTGCTCGTGGGCGGCGTGCTGATCGTCATCGGGGTGGCGGGGAAGGTGCTCGCCGGCTATGTGCCATGGTGGTTCCGCGGCGACAAGCTGCTCGTGGGCGTGGCGATGGTGCCCCGGGGCGAGGTCGGGCTGATCTTCGCGCAGATGGGGCTGGCTTCCGGCGCGATCAACGCCGGCGAGTTCGGCGCGATCATGTTGATGGTACTGGTGACGACCTTCGTGACGCCGCCGGCGCTGGGCCGGCGCGCGGTGCGCGTGCGGCGCCGCGCCGAAGACTTGGGGATCGACGATCTGGTGGCGGGGGCCTCGCGGTCGAAGGAAACGTGAGGGAGTGAGGTAGTGAGGCGGTGAGGCGGTGAAACGGCGAACGGTCAGAGACCCGGGGGTCTCTGACCGTTCAGAGTTTCTAGACGTTGCGCGGTTGCTTAGAGGCGCGCCGCGACGGCGTCCCAGTTCACCACGTTCCACCACGCCTTGATGTAGTCGGCGCGACGGTTCTGGTAGTGCAGGTAGTATGCGTGCTCCCAGACGTCGAGGCCCATGACGGCATGCTTGCCTTCCATGAGCGGATTGTCCTGGTTTGGCGTGCTCATGATGGCGAGCTTGTCGCCGTCCTTGACGAGCCAGGCCCAACCCGAGCCGAAGCGGCCGGCGCCGGCGGCGGCGAACTGCTCCTGGAACTTGGCGAAGTCGCCGAACGACTTCTTGATGGCGTCGGCCAGCTTGCCCGTGGGCTCGCCGCCCCCCTTGGCGCTCATGATCTCCCAGAACATCGAGTGGTTCCAGTGGCCGCCGCCGTTGTTGCGGACGGCGGTGCGCACGGCGTCCGGCACCGCGTTCAGATTCTTGAGCAGGTCGTCGAGCGACTTGCCCTGCAGCTCGGGCGCCTTGTCCACGGCGGCGTTGAGGTTGGTCACGTAGGCACCGTGGTGCTTGTCGTGATGGATCTCCATGGTTCGCGCGTCCACGTGCGGCTCGAGGGCGTTGTTCGCGTACGGAAGGGCGGGCAGGGTGAAGGCCATATCGTTCTCCTTGGACGTCAGGCGTCCGGTGCGATATCCGCTGGGGCGGCCCGGCGGCGCGCGCGCAGCCACG
>JAGWRB010000105.1 GCA_028876725.1 Gemmatimonadota bacterium | reverse complement strand
GGGGGCGCGCCCGGCGCGCTCCACGGCCTGCAGCAGCGCCCGGTCCACGGCGCCCAGCGACCGCCCGGGCCGGTGGACCACGCTGAACGCCCGCCGCATCTCGAGCCCGCGCACCGCCACGCGCGCCACCCGGCGGGAGGCCAGAAACGATCGCGCGACGAGCGACGACACGATGGCCACGCCGGCGCCCTCGGCCACCGCCGCGACGATCGCCCGCGAGTGCGCCAATCGCACGCGCGGCTGCAGCCGCACGCCGTGCGCCGCCAACGCCGCTTCGTAGATCGCCGCCGTGCCCGAACCCGACTCCCGCGCCAGGAACTCGGCGCCGGCCAGCTCCGCCGGCTCCACGCGCCGGCGCCGCGCCCACGGATGTCCGGCCGGCACCACCAGGATCATCTCGTCGTCGAGAAAGGTGCGGGCCACGAGATTCACCGTGTCCACCGGGCCCTCGACGAGCCCCCAGGCGAGTTCGCCGGCGGTCACCAGCCGCGCGACATGCGCGGTGTTGCCCACGTCGATCTCGACGTCGGCGTCGGGATGCGCGCGGCGAAAGCGCGCGATGGCGGCCGGCAGCACGTAGCCGGCCACGGTCGTGCTCGCCGCCAGTCGCACGAGCCCCCTGGAGCGGGCATGGAGGCCCGCCCACAGCCGGTCGGCGTCCTGGGCCAGCGCCAGCGCGCGCTCGGCGGCGGGGCGGAGCGTCTCCCCGGTGGGGGTGAGACGCACGCCGCGCCCCAGCCGCTCGAACACCGGTTCTCCGACGCGCATTTCGAGGCGTCGCACGCGGGCCGAGATTGACGGCTGGCTGACGCCCAGGACCGCGGCGGCGCGGGTGAACGATCGTTCGCGGGCGATGACGGCGAGCACGACCAGCAGATCGAGGTCGGCGTCGGGGGCGGAGGGGACGTCGGGACGTGGCATAACCTAAAGTTATATGATATATGCATCCGCGGCCATGGCTTGCCGGCGGGCGCGGACCGATCGTTGGAGCATGTCTCCATCCGACTCTCTCCCGGGTCTCGCGCCCGCCGCCGGCGGCTCCCGCTGGTCGGCGCCGGTGCCCGGTCTCGTGCTCGCCGCCGGCGTGAGTTTCGCCGCCTGGGGGCTGGCGTCGCTCGAAGCGGCCGTGTTCGGCCATGCGCTCATCGAGCCCCTCGTGCTGGCGATCCTGCTCGGCATGGCCGTGCGCACCGCGTGGCCGGTGGGCGCCCGGTGGGCGCCGGGCATCCGGGTGGCCGCGAAGCCGGCGCTCGAGGTGGCCATCGTCGCGCTGGGGGCGTCGGTGAACCTGCCGGCGCTGCTCCGCGCCGGCCCAGCGCTGCTTGGCGGCATCGCCGCCACCGTCGTCCTTGCCATTTTGTTCAGTTATGGGATATCCCGCGCCGCCGGGCTCACGCACCGGCACGCCGTGCTCGTGGCCTGCGGGAATTCCATCTGCGGCAACGCCGCGATCGCCGCCGTGGCGCCGGTGGTGCGGGCCGACGGCGAGGACGTGGCGTCGTCGATCGCGTTCACCAACATCCTCGGCATCACGCTGGTCCTCCTGCTGCCGGTGCTGGGGCGCGCGGTGGGGCTTTCGATGTATCAGTACGGCGTCGTGGCGGGGCTCACCGTGTACGCCGTTCCCCAGGTGGTCGCCGCCACCTTTCCGGTGAGCGCGCTGTCGGGGCAGGTGGGAACCCTCGTGAAGCTCGTGCGCGTGCTGCTCCTGGGGCCCGTGGTGCTGGTGTTGGCGCTCGGGCATCGCGAGCCGGGCGGGTCGCGCCGCTTCGAACTGCACCGGTTCGTGCCCTGGTTCATCGTGGGGTTCCTGGTGCTGGCCGTCGCGCGCTCGTCGGGGTTCGTGCCCGACACGGTCGCGAATCCGCTGCACACGGTGACCACGGCGCTCATGGTGCTGGCCATGGCCGGCATGGGACTGGGGGTGGAACTGCGCGGACTCGCGCGCGCCGGCACGCGGGTGACGGCGGCGGTCGCCGTGTCGCTGATGGGGCTCATGGGGGCGAGCGTCGCGCTCATCCACTTTCTGCGCATCCGTTAGACTCGCGGCCACGCTTTACCGGAGCGGTCCCGTCCGGTAAATTTGAAGTTTGCCGTAGATCTTTGACTGTCCGACACCTGCCCCTGTAGCTCAGATGGATAGAGCAGCGGTTTCCTAAACCGTTGGCCGGGTGTTCGAGTCACCCCAGGGGCATCTCATCACCACCCACATGACCGCACCCAATTCCACGAGCAGCACCGGGCCGAGCCGCGAAGAGACCATTCTCGAGTGGTTCCAGCGCAACGGCCGTACGATCACCATCTCGGCCGTCGTCCTGGTCGTGGCCGCCGGCGCCTACTGGTACTACAACAGGTCGGTCGAGCTCAAGAATCAGGCGGCGGAGCGGGCGCTCAACACGGCGCTGCAGTCGGTCACGGCTGGGAACCAGGCCCTGGCGGTGAGCGACCTGCGGAAGGTGGCCGACCAGTACGATGACACGCAGTCGGGTATCGAGGCCGGGCTTCTGCTGGCCCAGCTCGACTACAACGCCGGCAAGGTCGACTCGGGGCTGGTGGTGCTCAAGAAGCTGCTGGAGAGCAAGGCCGCGAACATGGACGCGACGTCCATTTACAGCCTCCTGGGCGACGGGCAGATGCAGGCAGGCAAGGCGGCCGACGCCGCGGCCTCGTACCAGAAGGCCGCCGGGGTCGCCAACTCGGACGACGAGAAGGCCTACCAGCAGTCCAAGGCCGCCCGGGCGTTCCTGACGGCCGGAGATACGGCATCCGCTGCCAAGCTCTGGCAGTCGCTGGCGAACGACCCCAAGGCCCAGGGGGTCTCGGCCGAAGCGCGGGTTCGCCTTGGCGAGATCGAGGCCAAGCCGGCGGTGGCCAAGGCCAACTGATCTGCCATAACAGCTGATCGGGATGGGCGCCGGACGGTCGCGACATCGGCCGTCCGGCGCCTTTTTGCTTCCGTCCATCCGCAGCTGGCAGGGCGATATCGTTCTGCCAGGAACACGCCAGCAACCGCCCAGACTGTCGCGCTATTAGTTCGTATAAGAAATGTTATGTAAACTAGACCTGTGGAAAAGGCCGCGATCGATGTGCATTTCCATGGGTGCTCTTAGATGCGATTGCCCTGCACCATAATGACTTAGCTGAGATGACTTGAGGTAGGATCTGAGACGCAACGTCTTGCGAAGCCGATCTGGCTTGGCTTGGGACTGGAAACGAATCGTCGTAGAACCGGGCCAGCCAGCCGAAATGGCGCTCAGCGACCGCCGCTAAACCTCGGCCAGATACCCGCGGTAAACGATCCGTGCCTCGCCGGCCAGCCGCGGTCTGATCACGCCGCCGTCCGTCCGGATCTGGATCCGCAGCTCCTTGCCGGACCTGGTCACAATCGTCCCCCCGTTCGG
This sequence comes from Gemmatimonadota bacterium, assembly GCA_028876725.1. Classification (GTDB taxonomy): domain Bacteria; phylum Gemmatimonadota; class Gemmatimonadetes; order Gemmatimonadales; family Gemmatimonadaceae; genus JAGWRI01. Next base: position 6,263 of record JAGWRB010000105.1, on the reverse strand, counting down.
GGCCAGACCCCAGCGGTCCAGGATCACCGCCGAGGCCACCGCCCCGGTGCCGCACGCCAGGGTCTCGCCCTCGACCCCGCGCTCGTAGGTCCGCATGTGCCACCGCCCGTCCGGGCCGCGCGCCACGAAATCCACATTGGTGCCCTGGGCGTACGCCGGATCGAATCGGAGCGGCCGTCCGCGCCCGACGACATCCACGGCCTCGAGGTCGTCGCACAGGAGGACCAGGTGCGGGATGCCGACCTGGGCAAAGCCGGATCTGGTCTCGCCGGCAATCAGGCGGGTACCGGCGTCCGGGGTCAGCCCGTCTACGGTGGGCATGTCGATTTCCGGTCCAGTCTTGGCGTGGACCACGGCGCCGAGCACCCCAGCCGCTGTCTCGATCGTGAACGGCTCCCCGGGCGCCGCCCCGCCCAGCTCCACGAATAACCGGGCCGTGCAGAGGGTGGCGTTGCCGCAGAGGGCGGCCACGGAGCCGTCGCTGTTCAGGTACCGCAGCAGCACCGACGCCGCCGAGCTGGGCTCGAGGAAGACGATGCCGTCAGCGCCTACCCCGGTGCCGCGCGCGCAGATGCGCTGAATCGCCTCGACGCGGTCGAGGGCGCCTGGGGGGACTTCGCGGGCGTCGACGAACACGAAGTCGTTCCCCGACCCGCTCATCTTGAAGAACTCGCGCCCTGCCGGGATCATCGTGAGTGCGCTCCGCCTACAGGCGGTGGAAGATCGACCGGATCCGGAGCAGCCAGACCATCCAAATGGCCTCGCGGACGATGGCCTTGGACATCTTGCTGGTGCCCTCGGTGCGGTCCACGAAGACGATCGGAATCTCGTGGATGCGGAAGCCCTTCTTCCAGGCCTTGAAGCTCATCTCGATTTGAAACGCGTATCCATTCGAGTGAACGCCATTCAGGTCAATGGCTTCCAGCACTGATCTGCGAAAGCACTTGAACCCGCCCGTGGAGTCCCATACCGGCAGCCCGGTCACGGCCCTGGCGTAGACGTTGGCAAAGTAGCTCAGCAGCAGCCGTGAGATGGGCCAGTTCACCACGCTCACGCGCCCCTTGAGGTAGCGCGAGCCGAGCACGAGGTCGGCGTCCTGGATGGCCGCGAGAAATTCCGGGAGGTGCGCCGGGTCGTGCGAGAAGTCGGCGTCCATCTCGAACACGTAGCTGAAGTCCTGCTGGAGCGCCCACGCGAAGCCCGCCAGGTACGCGGTGCCCAGCCCCATCTTCTTGGCCCGTTCCAGGATATGCACCTTGGGGTTCTGGGCCATGATCCCCTTCACGATGTCGGCCGTGCCGTCGGGCGACCCGTCGTCCACGATGAGCATTTCGAGGCGCGGATCGCGCGCCAGCACGGCATCGATGATCCGGGCGATGTTCTCCCGCTCGTTGTACGTCGGGACGACGACCAGGGCGCGCTCAGGCATGCCGCATCCGTTCGGCGGCCACGCCGCCGGCGATCATGAGGAACACCAGGGCGAGGCCGGCCAGCGTGACCTTCTTGCCCCGCTCGTACGCCGGGTCGTCGAAGGTGAGTTCCACGTGGCGAGCGCCCGCCGGCAGCGCCACGCCGATGAGCGAGTAGTCCGCGCGGCCCACGGCGGCCACCGGCTTGCCGTCCACCGTGGCGCGCCACCCGGGGTAGTAATTCTCCGACACCACGAGCGCCGACCCCTCGGGCGCGGGCGCGCTGAGGTCCATGACCACGTGCCCCGGTTCATAGGTGGTGACGCTGGCGGCGATGTCGAGCGGCTTGGGAACCGCGGTCAGCGTGGCCGGCGTGACGTGCGCGGCGGTGTCGAACACGGCCACGGTTTTCGGATCGAACTTCGTGCTCAGCACCGTGGGCAGCGTTTGGACCTCGGTAGCCTTCACCAGCGCCGGCGCGACCCAGGCGTACGGGTCGTTCTGCGACGGCGCGAGGAGATAGACCATGGACCCCGCCGAGTTTCGCGCCGGGCCGGCCACGCGCGTGAACGTAATGTCGGGGCGCTTGAGCTGGGTGGCGTACAGCGAGTCGAGCGTGGGCGCGTCGACGGTGGTGTAGATGTACCGTACGTTGGCGAGCCGCCAGAACTCCGGCGACACCGCGTTGCGATACGTCATGCCTTCCTTGCCGCCGAGCTGCTGGTAGTCGCCCAGTTCGTTCCCATGATAGCCGTCCACCGAGCGGATGTCGTGCACCATGAAGCCGTCGCCGCCGAAGTACGGATCGGACTGCTCGTACTGACTGAGCGGGAGCGCGGCCACCCGCCCCGGCTGCGGCTGCCGCTGCATGTACGCGATGGTCGAGTCGCTGGCGTAGAGCTGTGACGCGGGCGGCGAGAAGATCCAGTAGTAATGGTCGATGCTCAGCAGATCGACGGCCGCCACGACGACGAACGCGATGGCGGCCGTGCGCAGCGGCATGCGGTCCCTGGCCACGGCGACGATGAGTCCGCCGGTGACCGCCGCGGCGAGGAACGACCGCCATGCGCCGAGGATCAGCGCCCCATTGTTCGACTGCACGAATGCGTAGAGCTGCGAGCCGGCGAACGACGCGGCGATGCTCTCGGCGACGTTCGTGAGCATGCCGCCGGTGGCGAGCAGCGCGATGACGAGCGCTGCGCCCACCCACCAGAGCGCGTACTTCACGCCGACGCGTTTCGCCAGCACGCGCTCGAGGCCCACGGTGGCGAGCATGACCACCGCGAAGCTCGTCATGAAGTAGATGATGCTGGGCGCCTTGAAGAACTTGGTGCCGGGCACGACGGCGTACACCAGATGGTAGAACGGCGTGTTGCCGCCCAGCGCCCAGAACGTGGTCACCACGGCGACCCAGATCCAGAACGCGCGGAAGCCGCGGCGCGCGGTGGCGCCGAACGCCGCGCCCATCAGGATCAGCACGGCGACCCCCAGATACTCGCTGTGGAGGTGAATCCCGTTGCGCCCCCAGTAGTGATCGAGCATGCCGGTGAACTGGGGGAGATACGCGTTGAAGAATTCCTCGATGGGCATCGAGTAGCGCGTGGCGAAGTCGTACCCCTGCCCGCCCGCGCGCGGCGACCAGGCCACGTATTCCATCACCGGCAGGAACTGGATGGCGGCGATGAGGGTGCCCGCGAGCACGCTGGCCAGCGCGAGCCCGAGGCGCGTGACGGAGGTCTTGGGATCGAGACGTCCCCTGCCCTCGAACGCGCTGAGCGATGCATACAGGGCGAACGCGCCGCAGCCGAGCAGCATGTACTGGAACAGCTGCGGGTGCGGGCTCAGCCAGCCGAGGCCCACCGTGAGCGCGAGCAGTCCCCAGGCCCATCGGCGGCCGTCGCGAATCCCCACGAGCAGCATCCAGAGCCCCAGCGGGAAGAGCGCGCTCACGAACAGCTTGCCGTCGTGGCCGGGCGACGCCAGCGAGGCGATCTGCCCGCTCAGCATGTACGCCGCGCCCGCGAACAGCGACGGGAAGAAGCCGAACCCCCACGCCCGCACGAAGCCGTACGTGAACAGCCCGGCGAGGAAGAGGTGAATGGCGAATCCCCACGTCATGGCGAGGTCGGTGCGCATGACCATGCGCAGGAGGAACGTGGGATAGAAGATGTCGCCGTGCATCGCGGCCACGTACGGCATGCCGCCGAAGATGTACGGATTCCACAGCGGGAATCCGTGTCCGGCCCTGAGCGACTCGGCGCCGAACAGCCGGAACGCGTAGCCGGCGATGTACTGGTCGCTGTGCGGGCTCACGAGGAACTGGCCGGCGAACACCGGATACGCGAGCACGAGCGTGCAGAGCGCGTACGTGAGCGCCGCCCAGCCCCACGCGTAGCGCGGCGCGGGCAGGACGGGGGCCGCGAGGGTGTCGTCGCGGCGAAGCGGAGTTTTCGTCATCCTAGGCGGAGCGGCGACGCCAGGCGTCGGCGGCGAGGAACAGGAATCCCGGCACGAGTTCCAGTATGGAAGTCCAGAGCCGCGACGCGACGGCGATCAGCACCGCCTGCGGCCCCGTCATGAGCTTGAACGCCGGCAGCGCGGCGGCCATCGCGCCATCGCGCGCGCCGATTCCCGCCGGCAGGAACAGTACAATGTACCCAAGCACGTACGACGCGCTGTAAACTGCGATGTAGCTCGGGAGGGCGCCAGCCGCGTGGCCGAGCACGCCGGCGACCAGCAGCTGCAGCGCCATCCCGTACAGCACCCATGACACGAGATTGCCGGCGATGGCGTAGGCGATCACGCGCGGCGGAATCGACGCCTCGGGGATGGCCCGCCCCGTGGCGCGCCGGAGGAACGCAAGCACGCGCGGCATGGCGAGCGGCAGCGAGACGAGCCCGGCGAAGGCGGCGACGGTGAGCACGGCCGCGACCCGCCCGGCGCCGGGATGATACGCGTCGAGCGCCACCGACCCCGTGCCGAGGGCGACGGCGAATCCGGTGGCGACGTTGACCACGGTATTGAGCACCGCCGATCCGGTCGCGGCTACGGGCGACACGCCCTCGCGCTGCGCCATCATGCCCATCGCGCCGATCTGCCAGACCTTGCCCGGCACGTAGCGGTAGAGATTGGCCACGCTCCAGATGTGCGCGGCGCGCCAGAACGAGAGCCGCGCGTCCCACTCGACGAGCATCACGCGCCAGGTCTGCACGAGCACGGCGTACGTCGCGAGGACGACGCCCCCGGAGGCGAGAATGAGCGGCCAGCGCAGGTGCGGCTCGAGCGGCTGCGACTCGTACGCGGTCCAGTAGTGTTTCAGCGCCCACCCGATGTACACGAGCGCCACCGCCGAGACGGCGAGGCGCGCCCCGCGCAGCCAACCTCTACGGGCCACGGCGCACGCTCCGGTAGAGCGCCGCGTATTCCGCCGCCACCGCCGCCGGCGAGAATCGGCCGATGATGATCTCCCGCGCCTGCAGCCCGATGCCGCGCGCTTGCTCCGGCGCGTCGGCCAGACGGTCGAGCGCGGAGGCGAGGGCCCGCGGGGTTCGCTCGCGGACGAGCGAGCCCGTGCGCCCCTCGTGCACGACGTCGGGGAGTCCGCCCGACGCGAACGCCACCACCGGCGTGCCGCAGAGCATCGCTTCCACCGCGACGAGGCCCAGCCCCTCGTCGTGCGACGGCACCACGAGTGCGAGCGCTGCGCGGTAGAACGGGAGCAGCGCCTCCTGCGGCAGCGCGCCATGCCAGGTCACGCGATCGGCCAGCCCCAGCTCGCGCGCCAGCCCTTCGAGATGTCCGCGGATCGGCCCGTCGCCGGCCACGTCGAGCGACAGCGGGTGGCGCGTGGCGGCCAGCGCTTCCAGCAGAAGGTCGAGTCCCTTCTGCGGCATGAGGCGCCCCACGAACAGGAGGCGGCCGCCCACGGTGGGATGCGCCGCCGGCGTGAAGAGGTCGGTGGCCACGGGCATCGGCGCCACGACCGGCGTGGTGGTTGGCGAGAGCGCCGACACCTCGCGGGCCAGCCAGGTGGACACGGTCGTCGCCGCGGCGGAGTGGCGCATCACGAAATTGAACGCGCCGCGCGATGCGCGTACCTTGCGCGCCATGCGCACGTCGGTGCCGTGCATCGTGGTCACGAGCGGTAGGTGGGCGTGCGACGCCGCCCAGGCGGCGGAGATGCCCAGGGGAAACCACCAGTGCGCGTGCACGACGTCCGGATGGAAGGTGCGCACGGCGCGCGTGGCGGCGCGGGCCCCGGCCGCGATCAGGCTTCCGAGTCCGAGTTTGGCGCCCAGCGAGCCGGCCACCTGCTCCGCCATCGTGCCGGTGTACGCCAGCGTTTCCTGCGATCGCGGGGCGTAGCGGAAGCGCTGGACGGGCACGCCGCGCAGGACGTCGCTGGCGGGGACGCCGGGGGCCGAGGGCGCGAGGACGAGGATCTCGATGTCGTCGCCGGTGAGCGCGGACGCGAGGCGCAGCAGGAAATTCCCTGCCGTGTCCGCGTCGGTGCGCGGATACGAATGCGTGATCCAGAGGACGCGCAAGCGCTACCGGGCCTCCCGCTGGTCCTGCCCGGCGCTCAGCTCCTCGAGGCGCCGCCGCAGCTCACGCACTTCGGCGCGCTGGCCGGCGATCTGCTCGCCGAGCATGCCGGTGGCGAAGAACACGCTGCCCAGGACGAGGCAGGTCTGGATGACCGTCCACACGGCGCGCAGCCCCTCGTGGGCGTACCACAGCCAGACGAGCGCGGCGAGGCCGGCCAGGACGCCCACGGCGAACAGCGCCGCGCCGAGCATGCCGAAGGCGAGCAGCGGCTTCTTGCCGAAGCGGAGCTCGAACCAGACCGAGAGC
>JAGWRB010000104.1 GCA_028876725.1 Gemmatimonadota bacterium | reverse complement strand
TCCGTTCGGAACGCCGGCACGGTCTGGCGCGACCACTTCTGCTCCCACGCGCACGACGCCTCGGCGTACGGCGCCCGGTCGAATGGCACGCCGCGGTCGAACGACCCGTTCAGGTCCTTGAAGAACGCCTGCCAGCGCGGGAGGTAGTACGACGAGAACATTCCCTCCCACTCCTTGAACGCGTACAGGTTCAGGTCGTCGTTCTGCCCTTCGGTGCACTTGGTGCCCCAGAGGGTAATGATGTTCCGCGCGTTCCACTCGTACAGCCCGCGCTCGGCGTCGGTGGTGCCCCAGCGCCGCGCGTCGGCTATCCACCGGCCGAGCAGAAACTCCGGGCGCGTGGCGAGCAGCGTGTCGATGTCGCGGAGCATCGATTCCACGCGGCCCTCCGCCGTGACCATCGCCGCACGGTCCTTTCGCTCGTACGCCGTCTGCACGCTGTCCACCAGCGGCAGCCCCAGCTCGCCGAGCACCTGCCGCGTGAGATTCACCACGTCGTACTGGTACGCGTCGCTCTGGCCCAGTGCCGGCGCCGCCGCAAGCAAGGAGTCGAGCGCCGCGGCCAGCTGTTTCGGGTCGTAGGGCGGGACAGGGCCCGTGCGATACGCGCGCCCCTTCAGGTAGAACTGCGGCCGCTCGGCGAGGAAGTTTCCGGTCTGCGCCGCGGAGTTGAACGCGGTGGCCAGCAGGATCTTCCACGCGTTCCATGCATGCGGATCGATTCGCCCGTACCGCCGCGCGACGTAGGCGCGGGTCCAGTCGGTCACGTCGGGCACGCGATCGCGCCACACCTGGTCCATCACGAAATCTTCAACGATGGGATTGTTGCCGAAGCCCTCCATCGTCATGCCGATGCCTTCCATGCGGCCGTGGTCGGGGCTCGCGATGGCGCTGTCGAGGTTGGCGGCCATCCGCGGCAGATTGCCGTTGAGGTTCACTTTGCCGCCGAAGTTGTACAGCACGTCGAACACCCACGGCTTGCCGTAGAACGCCCGGCGTTTCTTCCACAGCGGCGCGGCGTCGTCCCACAGGTCGAGCACGATCATGTGGTCGTCGGGCACGGCGCCGAGCATCGCTTCGGCCTGCGGATCCTTCCAGAAGTTGGCGTCGTTCACCAGGAACCAGCCCTGGATCACCCATGTGGCGCTGGTGTCGGCGGCGTGCATCGCCGAGTAGATCGCGCGTCCGACGCCTGCCAGGAAGGTCGAGTCATTCGACGGCGGATTGATCTCGTTGAACGGATCGGCGGCGTACAGGTGATTCGTGCCGAACAGCTCCGTCTCGCGCTGAATGAACCGCCGCCCCATGCGCTGGAACAGCGAGTCGTGCGGATCCAGGAAGTAGGTGCCGGGAAATCCCGCCGACCAGTCGCCCGTCTGGTGGATCTGCGCGCCGGGAATCACCTGCGTGATGATCGGCGGCACGTGGCCCGTGAATCCCTGCAGCACCGGCGTCATGCCCAGCGAACGCTCGCGCGACAGGATCTGTTTCTCGAGCTCGACGTGGCTGTCGATCCAGCTGTCAGGAAGCGGGCCGCCGAGTCCGTCGATGTTGGCCATCCAGCCCCAGGGCAGGTACGCGGGGCCGACCAGGAAGTCGCCGATCTGTTCGCGACTGAAGCCGAACTCGCGGAGCACGTCGCGCCACACCCCCTCTTCGCCGGTGATGGCGAGCGGCGCGTTGATGCCCTTGAGCGCCATCCAGTCGATCATCGACTGCCAGTCGTGCCAGTCGTACCACGCCATGGAGTACGAAAAGGTGCAGTAGTTGAAGAAATACCGGATGCGGTAGCGCGTGGTCACGCGTACGGGTGTCTGCACGCGCGGCAGAGATGCCGGCAGCGCGATTGGCTTCAGCGGCAGCGAGGTGTTCACGCCCGCCACGTGCTCCAGATACCAGTTGAGCGCCGAGGCGATCGCGACCCCCGACGATCCGCGCAGCATGACCTTGCCGCCGTCGTTCGAGACCTCGAAGACGTCGAGCCCCGCGCTGTCAGGGATCGCGCCAACCTCGAAGCGCGCCGCGGCGTTCGGTACAACGCGCGCAATGAGGGCGCGCGCGGCGGCGAGGTCCACGGGGGGCGGTGTCTGCGCACGCACGGGGGGCGCGGACACCAGCGCGGCACCGAACAGCGTCGATGCGAAGGCGCGGGCAAGCGAACGGACGTGAGGGCGCATGTGGGGAATCTCGCGGGTCGTGGACGCTTCGCTACGGCACCCAGGTGGTGAACTCGGCTGCGGCGCGCCGCGGCTTGCCTTGCGCGGCGGCCGCCGGCTCGCCCAGTTGAACCAGCGCCACGATGCGCTCGCCATCAGGCACGCCCACGGCCGCGCGGGCCCGCGGGTCGTCCATCACCGCGCCGCTCTTGAGGTGCGTCCCCAACCCCATGGCGTGCGCCGCGAGCATCAGGTTCTGCACGCCCATCATCGTGGCGGCGTAGTCCTCCTCGCGGATTTCAGGGCTGGCGTCGAGCACCATGCTCACGGCGATCTCGCACGGAAGCGCGGCCTCGGCTGTGGTGACCTTCTCGACCACGGCGCGCGCCGCTTCCGGGTCTTCGACCTTCTTCGCCTTGCGCGCGCCGAGCACGGCGCCGTAGGCGCGGCGCGCCTCGGGGCCCAGCACGTAGAAGCGCCACGGCTGCGTCATGCGGTGGTTCGGCGCCTGCGCGGCGGCCTCGAGCAGCCGCTCGATCTGCTCACGGGCAATCGGGCGGTCGGTGAACAGCTTGACGGAACGGCGGGCGTGAATCGCGTCGTGGATGTCCATGCAGGGAAACCGGTGGGATGGCAGCGTGATGGTGCGGAATCTGCACCGGAGCCGTGGGGAATACGAGTGCCGGCCTGGGGCGGCGATTCGCGCTGGGCGCCGGGACCGCGAGCGGCTTGACCCGGCGCCAATCAGAAGATATCATGACATCATGACACCAAAGAAACGCCCGAAGGCCGGCGGCCCGGCACGAGTCGGAGAGCCGGTGCAGGTGTACCTGGCACCATCCGATCAGGAGCGCCTCGAACGCCTCGCCCGGCGGCTCGACGCCAGCAAGTCGGAAGTCCTGCGCCGTGGGCTCTCGGCGCTGGAAGCGTTGACCCGCCCCGGCCAGCCCGAGACGCGCCGCCCCCCGGCGCTGCCGACGTTTCGCGGACGCGGGCTCCAGCCCGGCGTGTGCCTCGACGAGAGCGCCGCGCTGCTCGACCTCATGGACGACACCCGTGATACTCCCTGACGTCAACGTCCTCGTCTATGCGTTCCGCGAGGACGCGCCCGATCACGCGGCGTACCATCACTGGCTCCAGCAGTTGATTGCTGCCGACGAGCCGTTCGCGGTGTCCGATCACGTGCTGGGCGGATTCCTTCGCGTGGTGACGCACCCGCGCGTGTTCCGTCCGCCCGCGCCCATCAAGCTCGCGCTCGCCTTTGCCGAAGCGGTGCGGAACCGGCCCACCGCCGTTCGCATCGCGCCGGGCGAGCGCCACTGGACGACGTTCCGCCGCTTGTGCCGAAGCGCCGGTGTGCGCGGCAACCTCGTGCCTGACGCATGGCTGGCGGCGCTCGCCATCGAACACGGCTGTGAATTCGCGACCACCGATCGCGACTTCGCGCGCTTTTCCGGACTCCGCTGGCTGCACCCACTTCAGCCGCGGTAGCTGGCGCTACTCGGCGCGCACGCTCCGCTGCTGCCAGAGCACCGTCGCGCCCAGCGCCGCCAGGCTGAGCACCAGGATCGCCGTCGCCACCACGTTGATCTGCGGCGGGAACGCGGCGCGCCGCGCCCCGTACACGTAGAGCGGATAGGTAACCTGCGTGCCGGCGTTGAACAGGGTGATGATGAAGTCGTCGAGCGAGAGCGCAAAGCTGAGCAGCGCCGCCGCCACGATCCCCGGCGCGATGAGTGGCAGGGTGATCTTCATTGCCACGCGCAGCGGGGGCGCGCCCAGGTCCATCGCCGCTTCCTCCAGCGTCCAGTCGAACCCGCGCAGGCGCGCGCGCACGGTGATGGCCACGTAGCTCGTGCAGAACATCACGTGCGCGGTGACGATGGTCCCGAACCCCGTCGGCGTCCCGAGCGTGAGGAACAGCGAGAGCAGCGACGAGCCGAGCACCACTTCGGGGACGGTGAGCGGCAGGATGAGCAACCCCGACACCAGTCCGCTCCCGCGAAAGCGGTACCGCGTGAGCGCCAGCGCGATGAGCGTGCCGAACACCGTCGCGAAGGCCGTCGCCACCGCCGCTACGGCGACGCTAAGCCGCATCGCGTCCACCAGCGCCCCGTAGCGGAACGGGTGCGCCCACGCGTCGAGCGAGAACGCGTGCCACACGAAGTTGAACTTTCCCGCCGGCGCGTTGAAGCTGAACGCGACGACCACGAAGATCGGCACGAACAGATACAACAGCACGGCGGCAGCCATTGCATCGAGGAACCGGCCCGGCCAGGCGGATCCGATACGGCGCGATGCCGGCGCGCTCACAGCAGATCCTCGGTGCCCAGAAATCGCGTGTACGCCACGACGAGCGCGAACAGGATCACCATCAGCACCACCGAGAGCGCGGCCGCCAGCGGGTAATCGCGCACCACCAGAAACCTGGTCTGCACCACCGAGCCGATCATCTGTTGATTCGGTCCACCCAGCAGCTCGGCGTTGATGAAGTCCCCGGCGGCCGGAATGAACGTCAGCAGCGTGCCGGCGAGCACGCCGGGCAGCGACAGCGGCAGCACCACGCGCAGGAACGCGCGACGCGAGTTCGAGTAGAGATCCTGCGCCGCCTCCACCAGCCGCCGGTCGATCTTCTCCAGACTCACGTAGATCGGCAGCACCATGAAGGGCAGGAAATTGTACGTCAGCCCGCCCAGCACCGCCCACACGGTGTCGAGCAGCCGATGCTCCGGCGGCAGCAGGTGCAGCGCGCCGAGCATCGCCACCACCACGCCGTGATCGTTGAAGATCGTCTTCCAGGCAAAGGTGCGCACCAGGAAGGTCACCAGCAGCGGAAGCGCGACCAGGCCGAGCAGGAAGTTCTTGAGCCGCCCCGACCGAAACGCGATCACGTACGCCAGCGGATACCCCATCGCCAGCGCGAGCAGTGTGGCGACCGACGCGTAGCCGAAGCTGCGTGCCAGATGTCCGCCGTACTGCGCGAACGCCCGCTCGTAGCCGTCCCACCACGCGCCGCCCGCGCCCGCCACGGAGCGGTGCAGCAGCGCGATCACGGGCACCACGCAGAAGAGCACCAGCCACAGCGCACCCGGCGCGACCAGAATCCACGGCGCGAGCCGGCGCCTCGAGTTCGGCGCGGAAATCGCGGAAGGGCGGGGCGGCACGGCGGTCACACCCCCATCGCCTGGTAGAACCACTCCGTGTACCGGCGCTCCTCGTCGTCGCTCAGCGGCCGGAAATCGTGCAGTCGCGCGCGCAGCTCGGCCGGTGGATTCACCAGCGGATTCGACGCGAGTGCCGGATCGGTGTGGGCCAACACGGCGCCGGTGCCGACGACGGGCGAGATGTACTCCGTGGCCTCCACGATCCGTGCCGACACCTCGGGTTGATATACGTAGTTCATCCACGCCATCGCCTGCGGCACGCGATGCGACGTGACGGGGATGAACATGCAGTCGGAAAAGAGCAGGCCCCCCTCTTCGGGCACCACGAACCGCAGATCCAGGTTGTCGCCCGCAAGGCCGGCGATGTCGCCCGACCACCCGATTGCGATCGCGACGTTCCCCGACGCCAGATCCTCGGCGTACTCCGATCCGGTGAACGCCCGCACCTGCCCGTTTCGGCGATAGCGATCGACGAGCGCGCACGCCTCGGCGACCTGCGCGTCGGTGGCGTGCTCCGGCGCGACGCCCTGATAGAGCAGGATCAGTCCGAGCGTGTCACGCACCTCGGTCTGCATCGTCACGCGTCCGCGGAACGCCGGGTCGAAGAGGTCGCGCATGCTCGTCAGGTCGCGCCCGGTGAGCGCGCGGTTGTACGCCAGCCCCGTCATCCCCGACATCCAGGGCACGGAGTACTTGCGCCCCGGATCGAACGCGACGTTCCGGAAGTCGTCCACCAGGCGAGTCTTGTTCGGAAAGCGCGCGTCATCGAGCGGCGCGCAGTACCCCATGCGAATGAGGCGCGTCACCATCCAGTCGGTGAGCACCACCACGTCGCGGTCGATGCTCTGCCCCTGCTTCAGCGGGTCGGCGATCTTCGCGTAGTACGCGTTGTTGTCGCTCACATCCTCCACGTACTCGGTGCGAATGCCGGTGTCTCGCGTGAACAGTCTGGGCGTGAGCGAGTCGACGTACAGCGGCCAGTTGGAGATGCGCACGGTGTTCGCGCTGCTCGCGCCCGTCGCGACTCCTGGCCCTGACCTTGCGCACGCGTCGATCAATGCGCTTCCAACGGCCGCGCCGCCCAACGCGCGCGCCGAGCGCCCGATGAACTCCCGACGCGTGATCCGGCTCGCCGTCATGCGCCGGCCGGCAGAGTGCGAGCGGCGTCGGCATCCCACTCCGCAAACGCTGCCGTCCCGACTTCGGGCACATCGGCCGCGTCGCGCGGACTCACGTGCGCCACGATCTCGACGCCCGCCGCCGAACGCGCGTCGACGCGCAGCACCGGCCCCTGGAAGATCGTGCCCGTCACGGTGACCGGCATCGCGCCCGTGCCGGTGGCCGACCGCACGATGCGCACGCGCTCCGGCCTCACGACCAATGTGCCCCCGGCCGCGGGAATCAGATTCGCCACGCCGATGAACCCCGCCACGAACACCGTCGCCGGTTCGTCGTAAATCTGGCGCGGCGTCCCGATCTGCTCCACGCGTCCGAGATTCATCACGGCAATCCGGTCGGACATCGTGAGCGCCTCTTCCTGGTCGTGCGTCACGTAGACGAACGCGATGTTCACCTCGCGCTGAATGCGCTTGAGCTCGAGCTGCATCGCCTGCCGCAGCTTGAGATCGAGCGCGCCCAGCGGTTCGTCGAGCAGCAGCGCGCGCGGGTAATTCACCAGCGCCCGCGCCAGCGCCACGCGCTGCTGCTGACCGCCGGAGAGTTGCGCGGGCTTGCGCTGCGCCAGGTCGCCCAGCCGCACGATCTCCAGCAGCGCCCGCACGCGGCGGTCCACCTCCGCGGCGTCGAGGCGCCGGCTGCGCGGCCCGAACGCGACGTTGTCGTACACGGTCATGTGCGGGAACAGGGCGTATTGCTGGAACACCGTGTTCACGTCGCGCCGGTACGGGGGCACGCGCGACACGTCGGCGCCGGCGAGCAGCACCCGTCCGCTGGTGGGCTGCTCGAACCCCGCGATCATGCGCAGCGTCGTCGTCTTGCCGCATCCGCTGGGACCGAGCAGGGAGAAGAACTCGCCCTGGGCAATGCTGAAGTCGGCGTCGTGCACGGCCACGAAGTCGCCGAAGCGCTTCGAGACGTGTTCGAGGCGGATCACCGGCCCGGCTGGTTCGGCATTCGAGTGGCTGCTCATCGACGGCGGGTGCATTCGAGGGTACTCGGCGTGTGACCAAACGTCTGACGGCAAACACTAACCATTGACAGATCTCCCCGCTGGTGCAACCGTGTACGGCCCCCACCTCCTCATTGCCCGCCATGTCCCAGAATCGGTCGACGCCGGTCGTTCTGTTGGCTACTGCATTGCTGGCCGCTTGCGGCGGGCCTCTCCCCGGTCGTCGCGTTGGCGTCAACGGGAAAGACGCCGGCGACTGCCTGGCCGCCCCCTGCCGGACCATCGGATACGCCGTGGCCCAGGCGCGCGCGGGCGACACGGTTTCCGTGGACAGCGGCACGTATCGCGAAGCCGTCACCCTCTCCAAGCGCATCACCCTGATCGGGCACCACGCCACGATCGACGCCGCCGGCCAGACCGCGCCGGCCAACGGGGTCCTCATCGTGGGCGACAGCTCGGCGGGGAGCCGCGTCTCGGGATTCACGATCCGACATGCGGGCCTCGAAGGCATCTACGTGCACCGAACCGCCCGCGTCACCATTGAAGACAACGTGGTCGACTCAAACGATGCGTACGGACCCAAGCATCCGATCTGCGTGCACTACCAGTCCGACTGCGGCGAGGCCATCCACCTCCAGGACGTCTCGGCGTCGGTCGTGCGGCGCAACACGATCCGCGGCAACATGGGCGGCATCCTGCTCACCGACGAAGATGGACCGGCGGCCGACGACACGCTGGCCGACAACACCGTGCTCGACAATCCCAAGGACTGCGGCATCACCCTCGCCTCCCACTGGATCGACACGGCGTCCAAGAGCCCCGTGGCGGAAGGCGTGGCCGGCGTGTATCGAAACGTCGTCACTCACAACACGGTGAACGGCAACGGCGGCGTGGGGATCGGCATCTTTGCCGCCGGGCCCGGCGGCGCCGCCTGGGGCAACCAGGTCGTCGGCAACACCGCCATGCACAACGGCCAGTCGGGCATCGCCGTGCACGGCCACACGCACCCGCAGAACGTCGACGGCAACGTGATTCGCGACAACGTCGTCGCCTCCAACGGCACGGACATGGAGAGCGTGGTCGATCGGCAACCGTCGGGCATCAGCGTCTTCAGCCTGCTCGACACCCTTCGCCACACCGTCGTCTCCGGCAACCGCATCTCGAACGAGCGCGTCGGGGTCAGCCTGATGCACGTCGAGGGCATCGCCAATCCGGGCGCCAACACCGGCGACGGCTCGGTAGGACAACTGTTTTCGGTGCACTGAACTTCTTTGCGAACGCTCACCGCCACCCCATCCCTCTGGCGGAAAACCTCCAGCCCTCGCATCTTCTCGCGTGCCCGAGTCCCCGCAGCTCACGGCAGCCCTCAGCGATCGCTACGTCATCCAGCGCGAAATCGGCGCGGGCGGCATGGCCGTCGTCTACCTCGCGCACGATCGCAAGCTCGATCGTGAAGTCGCCCTCAAGGTGCTGCGTCCCGAGCTGGGCGCCGTGCTCGGCGCCGAGCGTTTCCTGGCCGAGATCAAGATCTCGGCGCGCCTCGACCATCCGCACATCCTCACGCTCATCGACTCGGGCGACGCCGACGGCATGCTGTACTACGTGCTGCCGTACGTGCGCGGCGAGACGCTGCGCGACAAGCTGAAACGCGAGCAGCAGCTCGGCATCGACGAGGCCATCGCCATCACCAAGCAGGTGGCCAGCGCGCTCGACTACGCGCACCGCCAGGGGCTCGTCCACCGCGACATCAAGCCGGAGAACATCCTGCTGCAGGAAGGCGAGGCGATGCTCACCGACTTCGGCATCGCCCTCGCGGTCAAGGAAGCCGGCGGCAACCGCCTCACGCAGACTGGCCTCTCGCTCGGCACGCCGCAGTACATGAGCCCTGAACAGGCCACCGGCGACCGCGGCATCGATGCCCGCAGCGACGTGTACTCGCTCGCCTCGGTGCTGTACGAGATGCTCGCCGGCGAGCCGCCGGTCACCGGCGCGAGCGCGCAGGCGATGATCGCGAAGCTCATGACCGAGCGGCCCACGCACGTCCGCATCCTGCGCGACACCGTCCCGCAGGGGGTCGACGACGCCATCACCAAGGCGCTCGCCAAGACGCCCGCCGACCGTTTCGGAACGGCCGAAGAGTTCGCGCGCGCGCTCGACGCCGGCATGATGCGCGGCGCTACCGCCACCGGCGCCGGCACGGGAGCGAGCGCGGCGGCCGTGCCCGCCCGGCGGCGCTCCCCCCGGCTCATCGGCGCCGCGGTCGCCGTGGTGGCCCTCGTGGTCGCCGTCGCCGCGTACGCCAGACGCGGCGGCTCGCACTTCGCCGGTCAGGAGGCCTCCCTCGGCGCCAAGACGCAACTCACGATCTCCGGCGGCGTCTACTACCCGGCCATCTCGCCCGACGGGAAGCAGCTCGCGTACGCCGCGCGGCGGTGCAGCGGCGCCGACTGCCTCTACTCGATCGTGCTGCAGGACGTGGGCGGCACCGTCACGCGCCCCATCGCCGACAGTCTCACGGCTATATACGATCTCAGATGGAGCCCCGACCGGCGCAACCTGCTGTTCAACGGCACCATCGACAGCCGCCTCGGCACCTACTTGCTGTCCGCGCTGGGCGGGGCACCCCACTTTCTGACCGCGGGCGTGGCCGCGTTCTACTCGGGCGGTGACTCGCTCCTCATCGGGCCGGCGACCGCGCAGGACTCCGTGTACTGGATCGGCGTCTCCGGGCTCGACGGCATTCCACACGACAGCGTCGCGGTGCGCGGCAAGGGACAGTTCCTGGCCGGTCTCTCGGCGATTCCCGGCACCCGCTGGATCCTCACGCTCATCATCCAGGCACCGCACGGGCTCTGGCAGGTCATCGGCCGCGACGGCAAGGTCGCCGACCACGTGGTGAACCAGTGCACCTGCGGCGGCATCGGCAGCGTGGATGCCATCTGGGTCAATCGGGCGGGCGACGCGCTGGGTGAATCGCTCGTGCGCATCGCCATCGATCCGGCCACCGGCCGGCTCTCGGTCAAGCAGGACACCATGGTCACCGGCGTCTTCACCAACGTTTCGGTGACCGCCGACGGCCAGAAGATGGTGATGGACCAGGGCACGCTCGACTATGCCGTGTGGGGCGAAGGCCTCCCCGATTTGCTCAAGGGAAGTCTCCCCGGCGATCGGCGCATCGCCCACGCGTCCAGCAACGTGCTCGGCTGGATCTCGCCCGACGGGAACCGCGTGCTCATGCGCCGCGTGGTGCCCACGACCGGCGATCACACCGAGGCGCGGTTCAGCGTCCGCCCCTACGACGGTTCGTCCGAAGCGCCGCTCCAGGGGCCGGGCAAGATCGTCGCGGCGCGCTGGGCCGACTCCACGTCCGTGGCCGTCGCGTCGGCGATGCCCGACGGTCACGTGCATCTCGCCGTCGTGGACGTCCGCACCGGCGCCGAGCGGAACCCGCTCGACCTCCCCGACTCCACCATCGGCTTCGCCGTCCCCGTGCCCAACGGCTGGGCGTGGCTGCCCATAACGCGCAACGCGCTGCACATCGAACAGAACGGCAAGCAGCGCACGGTCAAGCTCCCGGCGTGGTACTTGAACGCCACTATGCTCGCGGCCGATTCGGCGCACGACCGGCTGTTCATCGGCGGCTACAACACGAGCACGACCGACACGCTCATCGTATCGGCGATGAACCTGTCCGACGGATCGTTCACGCGGTGGGGCTCGATGTTCGCCGAGGACGCCTCGATCTCGACCCTCGAGGGCGGCGATGTGCTCGCCGTCATCCACCACACGGAAAATGCGATGGAGTTGTACCGTCTCAGCGGACCCGGCAAGGTGGAGCGCATCGGGGCGCCGCTGGTGCCGCTGTACGGCGTGACGGTGTCGGCCGATCTCAAGCGCGCCACCGCCGCGCAGCGCAGCTACAACGCCGACGCCTGGATGTACAACGTCGTGAAGCGCTGACGCCCGCGGGCGGCAGCGCCGCCCTCGCGCCCGGCCGTCCCGCGCCACATGTTATCCCGGCGGATCAACATACGCCGGGATCGGTTGACGAGGCCCCTTCCCTCCGTCCGGTACCGGCCGGCCATTCACCCTGCCGGAGCATCGTCATGCGGCTTAGCGCCCGAGCGCTCGCGCTCTCTCTCGTCCTCGGCCTGTCCCCCACAGCGCTGCTCGCGCAGTCCACCCGGTTTCTTCACCAGCCCGACGTCAGCGCCCAGTACGTCGCCTTCGCCTACGGCGGCGACATCTGGCTCGTGGGCCGCGACGGCGGCAACGCGCGCCGCGTGACCGCCTCGGCCACCGTCGAGAGCGACCCGCACTTCTCGCCCGACGGTAAGTGGCTGGCGTTCACCGCCGAATACGGCGGCAATCCCGACGTCTACATTGTGGCCGTCGACGGCGGCACCCCGCGCCGCCTCACCTATCATCCCGGCGCCGACCTCGTGCGCGGATGGACCCCCGACGGCAAGGCCGTCGTGTTCGAGTCGCAGCGCACCGGCATGCCCGACGGCGAGCCGCAGCTCTGGACCGTGCCCGTCGCCGGCGGCCTCCCCGATCGCCTGCCCGTGCCGCGCGCGCTCTACGGCGCCATCTCGCCCGACGGGAAGGACGTCGCATACCAGCTCGATCGCCCGTGGGAAACCGAGATGCAGCGCTACCGCGGCGGGCAGAACCAGCCCATCCGCGTGATGGATCTCAAGAGCTACGCGATGTACAAGCTCCCGTGGACCAACAGCCGCGACCAACAGCCGGTGTGGCTCGGCAGCACGATCTACTTCATCTCCGACCGCGACTGGAACAACAACCTCTGGGCGTACGACACCAAGACCAAGGCGCTCAAGGAAATCACGCACTACACCGACTATGAAGTAGAGAGCGTGAGCGCAGGCGCCGGCCTCGTGGCGTACGAGCAGGCGGGTGACATTCATCTGTACGACCCGGCCACCGGCAGCGACCGCAAGCTCGACGTGCGCGTCACGGGCGATTTCCCGTGGGCCATGCCGCACGCGGCCGACGTGTCGCACGCGCTCGTGGCGCCGCAGCTCTCCCCCACCGGCGTGCGCGCGCTGTTCGAAGCGCGCGGCGACGTGATCACGGTGCCCACCGACAAGGGCACCTGGCGCGACCTCACCAATTCGTCGGGCGTCGCCGACCGCACGCCGATCTGGTCGCCCGACGGCGCGAAGATCGCCTGGTTCAGCGACAGCACGGGCGAATACGAGCTCATGGTGGGCGATCAGGACGGCCTCACGCCGCCGCGCGCGTACAAGCTGGAGCATCCGACCTACTTCTACGCCCCGCAGTGGTCGCCCGACGGCAAGAAGATCCTGTTCACCGACGCCGAGCTGAACCTGTGGGTGCTCGACCTTGCGACCGGCCGGCAGACGCACGTGGACCAGGACAACTACACCTGGCCCAACCGTGACCTCGCGCCGCGCTGGTCGCCCGACTCCAAGTGGATCGCGTACCAGAAGCGACTGCTCGGCTCGCAGTTCCACGCCATCTTCCTGTACAACGTGGCCGAGAACGCCACGAAGCAGCTCACCGACGGGCTCTCCGACGTCATCGATCCGGCCTGGGACCGGAGCGGCAAGTACCTGCTGTTCCTGGCGTCCACCGACTTCGCGCTGCACACGGGCTGGCTCGATATGAGTTCGTATAACCAGCCCGTCGAGCGCGGCGTGTATCTCGCGGTGCTCTCCAAGTCCGATCCGTCGCCGCTGCTCCCCGAGTCGGGCGACGAGCCCGCCGACACGGGCAAGAAGGCAAAGCCCGACAGCAACGGGCACAAGGGCGCGGAGGCGGCGGAGGTGCACGTCGACTTCGACGGCCTCATGCAGCGCGTCATTTCGCTGAACGTGCCCAGCCGCGACTACGCCAACCTGCAGGCGGGGCGGGCGGGCGAGTTCTTCTACCTCGAGCACGTGCCCAATCACGCCGACGTGCTGCACCGCTACGACCTAAAGGAGCGCAAGGCGGTGGAGTTCGTGGGCGCCGCCGGCGAGGAATACGCGCTCTCGTTCGACGGGAAGAAGCTCCTCTACCAGGGCGCCGCGCCCAACGGACGCCCCAGCGGCCAGTGGGCGGTGGTCGACGCCACGGGCCAGCCGCCGCAGGCGGGAAAGGGCGTGCTGCAAACCGCCGGCCTCAAGATCGACCTCGACCCGATGGCCGAGTGGAAGCAGATCTTCGACGAGGCGTGGCGCATCGAGCGCGACTACCTGTACGTGGCCAACCTCAACGGCGCCGACTGGCCGGCCGTGAAGGAGAAGTACGCGAAGTTCCTGCCGTACATCCGCCATCGCGCTGACCTGTCCACGCTGCTCTCTGAAATGCAGGGCGAGCTGACCGTGGGTCACAGCTTCGTGGGCGGCGGCGACATGCCCAGCGCCGACGCGCTGCCCGCCGGACTCCTGGGCGCCGATCTGGCCGTCGAGAACGGGCGCTATCGCATCACCAAGATCTACGACGGCGAGAACTGGAATCCGGATCTCCGCGCGCCGCTCTCGACGCCCGGCGTGAACGTCCACGCGGGTGACTACATCCTGGCGGTGAACGGACGCAACCTCGCGCCGCCGGAGAATCCGTACGCGGCGTTCATCGGCACCGTGGGCAAGCAGGTGCAGCTCCGCGTGAACGACCGCCCCACCGACGAGGGCTCGCACCTCATCACCGTGGAGCCCGTTGCCAGCGAGATGGCGCTGCGCGAGCGCGACTGGATCGAGTCGAACCGCCGGAAGGTCGACTCACTCTCCAACGGCCAGCTCGCATACGTGTACATCCCCGACACCGGCGAGGGCGGGTACACGAACTTCAACCGCTACTACTTCGCGCAGCAGAACAAGAAGGGCGCGGTGATCGACGAGCGCTTCAACCACGGCGGCAGCATCGCCGATTATATGATCGACGTGATGACGCGCCAGTTGCACGGCTACTTCAGCCAGCGCATGGGCGACCGCTACACCGCGGTCACCGCGCCGGCCGCCGCGATCTGGGGCCCCAAGGTGCTCATCATCAACGAAATGAGCGGCTCCGGCGGCGACATGTTCCCGTTCATGTTCCGGCAGATGAAGGTCGGGCCGCTCATCGGCACCAAGACGTGGGGTGGGCTCGTGGGGTGGGGCGGGGAGCCGCGCTTCGTGGACGGCGGCTTCATCAGCGCGCCGAGCACGGGATTCTACAATCCTGATGGCCAGTGGGACGTGGAGAACAAGGGCGTCCCGCCCGACATCGAAGTGGAGCAGACGCCGGCCGAGCGCAACGCGGGGCACGATCCCCAGCTCGAGGGCGCGGTGGCCGAAGCGATGAAGCTGCTCAAGGAGCACCCGGTGAACCTGAAGCCGGTGCCGCCGGCGCCGGATCGGGTGCACCCCAAGGGCGGAGGTCAGTAGAGAGGTAGTGCCGTAGGGCTGTAGGTCCGTAGGGCAGTAAAACGACGGCGATCTCCCCGGGGAGGTCGCCGTCGTCCTTTGTCCGTGCCGTTGTCCGTTACGTCCGCTGTTGTCCGCGTCCCCTAGAAGCGCACCGACGGCAGCAGCGCCCCGAGCGCCAGCCCCGCCACGTACAGCCACCCGAACAGCCGGTTGTGCACCAGGCACACGCGGTGGTACCAGAGCGGCCACCCCACATAGCCGGCCGGCGGCGCGCTCGGCGCCGGCGCCGACATCACGCGCACCGCGCGCCATGCCCGCGGCCACGCGAGCACCACCAGCAGCGCGAACGGCGTCAGCACGCCCAGGGCCACACCCGCCGCGATCACGGCGTACATCAGAATCACCGAGGCGCGGTTGAACGTGCGCGCCCACCGCTCGCCCAGCAGCACGGGCAGTGTGCGCTGATGCTGGCCCGCGTCGAACTTGCGCTGGTCGATGTGCTTGCCCACGAGAATCGACATCACGCCCAGGCCATAGGGCACCGATGCCACGAGCGCCGCGTTCGATGCGTGCCCCGTGATCACGTAGTAGCCGCCGGCGACCATCAGCGGGCCCCACACCACGAACGCCGCCAGCTCGCCCAACCCCAGCTCCTTGAGCGCGCGCGGCGCCGCGTCGTAGGCCCAGAGCAGCAGCGCGCCCGCGGCCACCAGGAACACCGCCGTCCGCCCGCGCAGCATGATGAAGTACACGCCGATCGACGTCGCGATGGCGGCCAGGATCAGCAGCCCCGTGACCAGCAGCCGCGCGCTCACCGCGCCGCTCAGCAGGGGGTGCACGGTGTAGCGCCGCCGCGGCGAGTCGTCGGTGTCGTGCCCCCGCTTCGCGCCGAAGTAGTCGTTGGACAGGTTGCTGATCATGTGCAGCACCACGTAGCCCACGAGCACGAGCGCGAACGGCACCGCCGAGAAGCGGCGGTCGGTGAGCGCCAGCAGGCCGGCGAGCAGCGCCGCCTGGAACGAGATGACGAGAATGACGCTGCGCGCCGAGTACAGGAACCGGGCGATGGGATCGAGCTGCTCCATCTCCTCGGCGAGCGGCGGATAGAAGCCGGTAAACGCCCGCGCCCACTCGCGCGGGCCGCGGCCGGTGGGCCGGCGACCCGCCGGAACCGCGGGCGACGGCCGGCTGGCAGGTGCAGTCATGCGTGGAATCCTCGATGAAAGCGGCCGGCGCGTCGCGAGCACGCGCTCCGCGAACTCCCCGCCGGACATCAAGAAAACAAACAGGTCCCCGGCGCTTTTGCACGGGGTGGGGTGCCTGCCGCGACCACACGCGCCGGCGCCCGGCGGAACGTGGCACGTGTGCTACGTACGTATTACATTGTGCTACATGAAAGACGCCCACCTCACCCTGCGTCTGCCGGCCGATCTCGCGGCGCTGCTCGACCGCCGAGCGCGTGAGCGCGACACCGGTCGCTCACAGTTGGTCCGCGAGGCCGTGGCCGG
>JAGWRB010000014.1 GCA_028876725.1 Gemmatimonadota bacterium | reverse complement strand
GCCGACCTGCGCGGCTTCACCGCGCTGACCGAGGGGATGGAGCCGCAGGCGGTGATCGCCCTGCTGAACGAATGCATGGAGCGGTTGAGCGCCGCGGTGGAGACCGAAGGCGGCGTGGTGGACAAGTACGTCGGCGACGAGATCATGGGAGTGTTCGGCGCGCCCGTGCCGCAACCCGACCACGCCGACCGCGCCGTGTGCGCGGCCGTGCGCATGCGCCGTGCGATGGCCGAGCTCAACGCGGTGCGCGCGGCGCGGCACGAGCCGCCGCTGGCCATCGGCGCGGGGATCAACTCCGGTTCCGTCGTGGCCGGCAACATGGGCTCGAGCGACCGGCTCAACTACACGGTGTTGGGCGAGACCGTGAACCTTGCGGCCCGCCTCTGCGCCGCCGCCGGCGCCGACGAGATCCTCGTGACCGCGGGCACGGCCGCCCAGGTGCGCGCGCGCGCCGAGATCGCGCCGCTCGGGCCGCGGCGGTTCAAGGGGTTCGCCGCCGACGTCGAGGTGTCGGCCGTGCGCGACATTCCGCTCACCGCCGGCCGCCGCCGCGTCTCCGGGCCCGCCGTGCGCGCGGTTACTACAACACTCATACTCGCCGCCTGCCTGGCCGCGCCCGGCGCGGCCCGCGCGCAGGGCGCGGGCGGCCTCCCCACCCTGCGCGGCCTCGGGTTGGGCTACGAGTCGCCGTCGGGGCGGTATCAGATCGCCTGGTCGGGACAGCTCGACCTCGAGCTGCTCTCGCTCTCGGCCCCCGACATCGGCCTCGTGAAGGGGAACGGCACGTTCCTGTCGCCGCGCCTCCGCCTCTACACCGACATGTTCGCCGGCGATCACCTGTACGGACTGCTGGAGCTGAGCGCCGACGGCGGCGAGGCGCCGACCCGCGGACTCTTCGAGGGCCGTGTGGAGCAGGCGTATCTGCGCGTGTCCAACGGCGGCGGCACGCTGGCGTTCCAGGCCGGACGATTCGCGAATCCCTTCGGCCCGTACCAGGCGCGCCACCTCACCCCGCAGGACCTCTTCGTGCGCCCGTCGCTGCCGTATGATTACAGAACGGTTATGTCACGCACCATCGTGGCCGCCGATCCGGCCGCGTTCCAGAGCTGGCAGGATCGAGCCGGGTTCTTCCGCCCGAACGGCGCGCCTCCGGTGTGGCAGGTGCCGTACCCGTGGGGCGCGATGGCGCTCGGCACCGTGGGCCGCCTGTCCTACCGCGTCGCGGCGGTGAACAGCGCGCCGTCGAGCGAGCCCGCGGCGTGGTATCTGGACGCCGACGGGGTGCGGCATCCGTCGTGGGTCGGCGCCGTCCGCGTCGCCGTCACGCCGTCGCTGGCACTCGAAGGTTCGTACGATTCCGGCCCGTATCTCGGAGCCGTTGCGCCGGCGGCGCTCCCGAACGGCCGCTCGCGCTGGAGCTACCGGCAGACGCTCTGGTCGGGAGACGTGGCCTACGCGCGCGGCCCCGTGATGGCCGACGCCGAGCTCCTCGACGACCGCTGGGATGTGCCAAACGCGGGCACCGCCCTGCACGACCTCGGCTACGTCGCGTCGGTGCAGTCGGATCTCGCGGCAGGCGTGTTTGCCGCGCTGCGCTGGTCCTACCTGGACTTCCGTCCGTGGACCGACGGGAGCGGGCGCACGTGGAGCGATTGGGACCACGACGTGGCGCGCGCCGAGGCGTCGCTCGGATACCGCATCGCCACCAACGCCGGCGTGCTGGCGTCCGCGCTCTCCGACCGCCAGCGCGCGGCCGGTGCGCACGCGCAGACCCTGTTCGCCGTGCGCTGGTGGTGGGCGTTCTAGCCGCGGCGCGGCTCAGGCCATCTTCGCGCCCGCTTCCGCCAGCAGAGCCGCCAGCACCGAGCGGTGGCAGCGCGACGCGTCTTCGCAGTAGCAGCCGATGGAGAAGTCCGTCTGATGCGACAGAGCCGCCAGCAGCGCGATGAGCCGCGCCGGCTCCGGACGCTTCATCTCCACGCGGTAATGCTTCACGAATCGGCGCCATTCGGCGTCGGTCTTCGCGTGCAGCGCCAGCTTCACCAGCGCGTCCGACGGCGAGACGTCGGGAAGCCAGACGTCGTAGTAATTCCGCCGCGCGAATTCCGATTTCGGCACGCCGCGCGGCGGCCGTCGCACGGTGCCCACGCGCAGCCCCTCGCCGCGCAGGCGCGGCGTGCCGAGGCGCACGACTCGAATGGCCATGGGTGAGATCCTCCCGCAGAGTGACGGACCGGACGCGTGCCGGCCAATTCACCTTACTGCGCCACCGGCCACCAGCGCCACCCCCTCACGCGGATGCGCACGTGCGGGCAGTCGCAGACGCGGGCTCCGTATCCCTTTTTGAACCGATAGAGGCCGTGCTCGGGGCTCGCGTCGTCGGCCGCGCCGGCTCCCGTGCCGCCCAGACTGAACTCGGTGACTCCCTCGGCGATGAGGCGCCGCATGGTGTGCGCGAACATCGCGTACGCCGCATTCCGCTCGAATCCCGCGCGGGTGGTGCCGCCGACCAGATAGTACGATGTCCGTCCAAAGGACATCGTGCCGATCGCCGACACGATTTCCCCGTCGAGACGCGTGAAATGAAAGCGCACGACCCCTCGCTCGATGTACGCGTCCATGCGACGGTGAAACTCGGCAGCGCTCCAGGCCCTGGATTCCGATTGCCCCAGGGCGCGCCGCCGCGCGAATGTCTCGAGGTGCACGGCGTGCATGAGCCGGGCACCCTCGCAATCGGAGCGCTCCTCGAACGTAAATGGAATATCCATCGCCCGGCGGATGTGGCGGCGGTGCGTCGCACCCATCCGCGCCACCGTGGACTCGAAATCCGGCCCGAGCACGACCCGGTAATCCAGCCGCGGCGACCATCGAACGCGGGCGACGTCCACGAGCGCCACGTACTCCGGACGCGAGTCGCCATAGGCGTCGACCTCGAGCTGCGCCATCCGATGGCGCGCCGCGAACGCCGCCAGTGCCCCCAACGCCTGCGTTCTCGAGACGTCCTCTTCCAGCACCGGCGGACTGGGTACGCGCAGCACGTCGCGGGCCCACCCCAACGGCCTCACCCGCGTGCGCAGGCGAAGCGCGACCGCGAACCCGGCGGGGCGCTCGCCCCGGCGCAGCACCAGGAACATCGGCTCCTCCCCCAGGTCACCGGAGGCCAGCGCATACGCCCGGCTGTGGAAGGCGTAGCCCCCAAGCGCCGCCACGCGGGCGTCCCATTCCGGTCCGGGAACCCCGGACAGCGCTTCGACGACCAGGTCCGTCGCCGGATGGTCGGTCCCGCTGCGTTTACCGGGCACGGTCCTTGCAACTCGAAGCAGCGTCATCGGCCGGTCCGCCATCGGCGAAGCTCCGAACCGGCCGGCTCCCTTATGCACACCACGCCCTCAATCCGCTGCAGGATCTTCCGCGCCCCGCGCGATTTCGCCGGGATCCGGACATGAGCGCCGGCGGGGTGCGCGCATTCACCCGCGGCGACATCCCCCGCGTCGCGGCCCTGCGCCGTCGTCTCTTCACGAGCACGGTCCACGTCGACGCGGCAGCCTCCGAGGCGTACTTCGACCTGGTGTTCTTCGGCAACCCGTGGCGCGACCTCGACCTGCCGTCGCTCGTATATGAAGATGCTGATGGCCAACTCACCGGGTTCCTGGGCGTCATCCCCCGCCCCATGCGCTTTCGCGGCCGCCGGGTTCGCATGGCGGTCACGTCGCAGTTCATGGCCGAGCGCGGCGCGGCCGGGCTGCGGCTGCTCAGCCGGTTCATGGACGGCCCCCAGGATCTGTCCTTCTCCGACGCGGCGAACGACGCGTCGCGCCGCGTGTGGGAGTCGTTGGGCGGCACGACGGCCGTGGTCCAGAGCCTCCACTGGGAGATCCCCGTTCGCCCGCTGCGCAACGAGCTGGCGCACCTGGGCGATCATCCGGCGGTGCGCGCCGCGCGCCTGATCGCGCGGCCGATCGTGGCGGCGGCAGACGCCGCGTGGCAGACGGCCGCGGGGCGACATCGTCCGTCGGCCGTCGACGCACTCGCGCGCGCCCCGCTCACGCCGCGCGACGTCGCCGAGCTGTTCCCCACGCTCTGCGCCGAACCCGCGCTCGTCCCCGAATACTCCGAAGCGAGCGTGCGCTGGCTCCTCGATCGCCTGGGAGAGCAACACGGACCCGACGCGCTGCACGGTCGCCTGGTGCGCGACACGGACGGCGCCGCCGTGGGATGGTATCTGTACGAGCGGCGCGGCATCGTGGCCGAGCTCGTGCAGCTCACGGCGCGCGCCGGCCGCTGGCGCGACATGCTCCAGGTGCTGCGCGACGACGCGCGCGACGACGGCGCCGGCGCGGTGGCGGGACGCCTCGATCCGCGCCACGTCGCCGAGCTGCCCGTGCTGCCGGGCGGCCTTCGCCCGAGGAGCTTCTGGTCGCTGATGCACGCCCGCGATCCGGAGATTGCGCTCGCCCTTCTGCGCGGCGACGCGGCGCTCTCGCGGCTCGACGCCGAGTGGTGGGTGAACTTCTGACGGCGCGGAGCGCATCGGGATCGGCTCAGTCCGCGGTTCGCTTCCGCTCGTCGATCAACCTCGCCAGCGCCGAGATCGTGGGCTGGCTGAACATGCTCCGGACGCCGACGTCCACGCCGAACGCATCGCGCATCCGCGACACGGCGCTGATCGCAAGCAGGGAATGGCCCCCAAGATCGAAGAAGTCGTCGTCGAGCCCCACCCGCTCGAGATGGAGCAGGTCGCGCCATATCGCGGCGAGCGTTTCCTCGGTCGCCGTCGCACGGCGCGATTCGGCAGCCGCCATCGTGCCGCCTTCACGGGCCGGCTTGGGGAGCGCCGTCCGATCCACCTTGCCGTTGGCGGTGAGCGGCAGCCGTTCGAGCAGGGTGAACCACGAGGGCACCATCGCCGGCGGAAGTTGAGCGCGCAGGAACGCGCGCAGCCCCGGGATCGAGAGCACGGCGCGGTCCGCGGCGGGCACCGCGCCGCGCTGGTGCTCCGGCCGCTGCTCGCGCGCCAACCCGCCGCCGGCAGCGCCTGGCCGAATGGCGTATACGTAGCAGAGCGCGGTGTCGCGCAGGAGCGGATCCTGCTCCACGAGCACGTCGTAGCCTTGCGATTCCAGCAGGGTGACCACGGGCGCGCGGTCGGCTTCGAGATCCACCTCCACCACGAGCTGCCGAATCCGGGGCCAGTGTTCCGCGCGCACGCCGCGGAGCACGTCGAGTTCGCTCTTCTCCACGTTCACCTTGAGCAGATCCACGCGCTCGATTTCCTCGGCGTCGATCACGTCGGAGAGCGTGCGCAACTCCGCGCGCACGGTGTGCGTGCGCAGGCGTTCGTCGATCACGTCGGCGACGTCGGCGCCGGCGGCCTCGCCCTGGTTGCTGACGTACTGCTGCACCATCCTGCGCTCCACCGCGGCGTCGGCGCGGAAACCCGAGAGCAGCGACAGCCCCTCGAACACCGTCATATCGGCCCATCCGGGCGCACTCGCCAGACCCACCGGCAGGCACCGCACGTCGGCGCCGTACGCCGCCGCGTTGCGCCGCAGGCAGTCGAACGCCGCGGGGTTGGGTTCGAACGCCACCGTGCGCAGCCCCTGCGCCACGCGGTTGGCGAACACCGTGAACAGCCCGACGTTCGCGCCGGCGTCGATCACGCAATCGCCGTCGCGCAACGTGATGCCGTGCCGCAGATACGCCTGCAGCTCGAAGATCTCGTGGTAGATGTAGTCGGTTTCGTTGCGGTTGAGATGCGCCACCGCCGACCCGTCGGGCAGGAGATGCACGGTGGCCGCATCCCAGAGCGGCTGCGCCGCGCGCGCGGGCACCACGTACGCCGACAACTCGGCGCTGCCGCCGACATCCATCGCGGCCACAACGGCCTCGCGCACTCCGGCGTGCCCCCGCAGCGCAGCCTCCACCTCGCCAAGCTCCACTCGGAATCCGTGCACCTTCACCTGGTCGTCGCCGCGCCCCAGGAATTCGAGCGTGCCGTCGGGGAGCGCGCGGGCCAGATCGCCCGTGCGGTACATGCGCCCGCCGGCATCGCCGGCGAACGGATCGGGGTGGAACCGCAACGCCGTCTGCTCGGGGCGATTGAGATACCCGCGCGCCACGCAGGCGCCGCCGATGTAGAGTTCGCCGCGTTCCCCGGGCGGCACGGGCTGCGCGTTGGCGTCGAGCACGTACGCGCGGCAGCCGCGAAGCGGCGTGCCCAACGGCACGGTGCCCGAGGCCGTGTCGGGGAGCACGTCCCCCACGTCGTACATGAGCACGCCCACCGTCGTCTCCGTGGGACCGTAGTGATTGTGAATGCGGCAGGCCGGCGCGAGCGCGCGCAGCCGCCCGACCCACGCGCTGCGCGAGGCTTCGCCCCCGAGTATCAGGTGCCGGCGCGGCATCACGCGTTCCGGATGCTCCCCCGTTTGCAGCGCCGCGAGATGCGAGGGCACGATCTTCAGCACGTCGATCGGGTTCCGCTCGCAATACTCCGCCAGCAGCCCCTGATGCTCGGCGCGCTCGGTAGCGATGACGTGCAGACAGCCGCCCGTCGCGAGCGCGGGGAACATCACGGTGTGGCCAAGATCCGCGGCCAGCGTGGACACCATCGCGTACTGCCAGCCGGGTTCCGGGTGCAGTCGCTCCACGATCCCGCGCACGTAGTTCACGATGTTGCGGTGTTCCACGGCCACACCCTTGGGCCGGCCGGTGGATCCGCTGGTGTAGATTACGTACGCGAGATTACTCGCGTCCGCGACGTGCGACGCGTCGCGCTCGGCTTCGCCGTCGGCGTGCCAGTCGAACGCGTCGAGGCGCACGGTGCGCGGGGCCGGGTCCGGCAGCGCCGCCTCGAGCCCCGTCTGCGTGACCACGAGCTGCGCACCCGCATCCTCGAGCATCAGGGCCACCCGCTCGCGCGGATACCCCGGATCGATGGGAAGGTACGCGGCCCCCGACTTCAGGACGCCCAGCAGACCGACGATCGCGTCGATGGATCGCTCCACGAACAGCGCGACGATTGCCTCGGGACCGGCCCCCAGTGCCTGCAGGTGCGCCGCGAGCGCGTTCGCGCGACGGTCCAGTTCCGCGTACGTCAGGTGCCCCGATTCGAACGCCACGGCCGGAAGATCCGGCGTGCGCGCCGCCTGCGCTTCGATGAGTTCGTGCAGGCACGCCGGCTCGGGCGCCGCTGTGGCGCGCTCGACCCGCGCTGGACGCTGAGCAGTCAGAGGGACCACGCGATGATCTCCTTCATCAGTTCGTTCGCACCGGAGTAGATGCGCT
>JAGWRB010000103.1 GCA_028876725.1 Gemmatimonadota bacterium | reverse complement strand
GCGTGGCGCCCACGCGCATGGGGCGCAACGGGGCCGTGTTCACGCGCGACGGGCGGCTCAACATCAAGCGCGCCGAGTATCGGCTGGACCCGCGGCCGCTGGACGAGGGGTGTGACTGCGCCGCCTGCCGGCGGTTCACGCGCGCCTATCTCCGGCATCTGTTCCTGGCCGACGAGATGCTCGGATTACGCCTCCTGTCGCTGCACAATGTACATTTCCTCGTGGCCCTGATGCGGGAGGCGCGCGCCGCCGTCCGCGTGGGCACCTTCGACGGCTGGAGCCGCGACTGGCTCGGCCGCTACCACTCTCGCACGAGCACCTCCGCATGACACTGCCCCTGCCGGTCGCGCCGGCCCTGATGGCCCCCGCTCCGGGCGGCCAGAGCTCGCTGGCGCCGTTCCTGCTCCAGCTCGGCCTCATCGTCGCGATCTTCTACTTCCTGCTCATCCGCCCGCAGCAGAAGCAACGGCGGCAGCACGAGCAGTCCCTGGCGAACCTCAAGAAGGGCGACGAGATCGTCACGGCGGGGGGCATCGTGGGCGAGGTGGTGCACATCAAGGAGACGCTGCAGGACGACGGCACCACCAAGACCACCATGGACGACCGCGTCACGATCAAGTCGGGCGACACCCGCGTGATCGTCGAGCGCGGGCGCATCTCGAAGATCACGGCCGCGCAGGGCGGCGCGCAGGGCTGATGCCGCTGCTCGAGATCCGCGTCCTCGGCGATCCGATTCTCCGCGAGGAGACGATCCCCGTCACGGAGATCACCGACGAGCTGCGCACGCTCATCGACGACATGTTCGAGACCATGCACGCCGCCAAGGGGATCGGTCTGGCGGCGCCGCAGGTGGGACGCCGCGAGCGGCTCACCGTGGTCGACGTCGACGGCGATCGGTTCGTGCTCATCAATCCCGAGATCGTGGAGCGCGAGGGCAAGGCGAAGGGCGAGGAGGGATGCCTCTCCATCCCCGACGTGTACGCCGACGTGGAGCGCGCCACGCGCGTGGTCGTGCGCGCGCTCGACCGCGACGGACAGCCGTTCGAAGTGGAGGCGCGCGACCTGCTGGCGCGGTGCTTCCAGCATGAGATCGACCACCTGTTCGGCACGCTGTTCATCGACCATCTGAGCGTGCTCAAGCGCCGCTCGGCGCTCGCCAAGTGGACGAAGGAAAAGGAGAAGTACCCCAGGCTCATCCGCCGCCTCGATCCGGCCGACGTCGCGGCCCATCATCATCGCGACGAGGAGCTGTGAGTGCGCGTGCTCTTCTGGGGCACGCCTGATTTCGCCGCTCCCGCCCTGCGGGCGCTGATCGGCGAGGGGTTCGACGTAGTCGGCGTCGTGACGCAGCCCGACCGCCCCGTGGGTCGCTCGCGCTCCCGCCTCGAAGCGCCGCCGGTGAAGGACATCGCCGAGCACGAGAACATTCCGGTGCTGCAGCCCGAGCGGCCGCGCGGCGACGGATTCCGTGCGCAGGTCGCGGCGCTCGAGCCCGACGTGTCGGTGGTCGTGGCCTACGGCCATCTGTTGCCGCAGGACGTGATCGATCTGCCTCCGTTGGGCACGCTCAACATCCACGCGTCTCTCCTGCCGCTGCTGCGCGGCGCCGCGCCCATCCAGGCGGCCATTCGCGACGGGCTCACCGAAACCGGCGTGTCCATCATGCGCATGGTGCAGCAGCTCGACGCCGGCCCCGTCCTGCTGCGCCAGGCCACGCCCATCTACGACGACGAAACCGCGGGCGAGCTGTCGCTGCGCCTCTCCGAAATGGGCGCCGGCGCGCTCATCGAAACGCTGGCCCTGCTCGAGCTCGGCGCGGCGCGCGAGGAACCGCAGGACGACGCGCGCGCGACCTACGCGCCGAAGATCGAACGCGACATGACGCGCGTCGACTGGACGCTCCCGGCCGACGCGGTGGCCCGGCTGGTGCGCGCGTACGACCCGCGCCCCGGCGCGTTCGCCACGCTGAACGGCGTGGAGGTCAAGGTGTTCAGCGCGCGCGTGGCCGCGGGCGCGCGTGGCGCGCCCGGCGAAGTGCTCGCCGTCGACGGCGACGCGGGCATGGTCGTGGCGTGCGGCGCCGGCACTGTGCAACTCGGCGCCGTCCAGCCGTCGGGCAAGCGCCGCATGGACCCGGCCGACTGGATGCGTGGGCGCGGCGTGGCGGTGGGCCAGCGGTTCGACGCCGCCTGACGCCGGCCGCGAACCGCGCCGGCCGGTGCCGATCGCGACCGGCGGGAGTATCTTTCGGAGTGTGCGGCGCGTGCGGCGCCGCTCCGCTGGACTCTCACGCGACGCACCTTATGGCTGGTCAGCACCATCCCGATAACGGCAACGCCACGCTCGCCCGCCCCTCGGCCGTCACCGACGCGCGGATCGTTGCCGCCGGCGTGTGCGCCGACCTGCGCCGCGGCGAATTGCTCGACACCACGTTCGATCGCCGCACCGCCCTCCTCGACGCGCGCGACCGCCGGTGGACCCGCGAGCTGGTGTACGGCACGCTGCGCATGCGCAGCCGCCTCGACGCCCTGCTCGCCGAGCGCGTGCGCGGCGGGCTCGGCCGCCTCGATCCCGAACTGCTCGACCTGTTGCGCCTCGGCGCCTACCAACTGCTCGAAATGGGGAGCGTGCCCGCGTACGCGGCCATTGCGCAGACCGTGGAGCTGGCCAAGGCGCGAGCCGGCGTGGGCGCGGGCAAGCTGGCCAACGCCGTCCTGCGCCGGCTGGACCGCGAACGGCTGACCCTCACGCTTCCCGCGGCGGCCGACCCGGTGGACGCGCTGGCCACCGAGTTCTCGCACCCACAATGGCTCGTGGCGCGCTGGGTCGAGCGGTGGGGCGTGGACGAGACCCGGCGCCTGCTCGCCGCCAACAACACCGAGCCGCCCATCGTGGCGCGCCCCGTGCACGTCGTGCGCGAGCAGCTCGAGGCGTCGCTCGAAGCCGCGGGCGTTCGCGTCGACGACGCGCCGCTCGTGAGTGACAGCGTGGTGCTCACCCTGCCCGCGCCGGCGCTCACCGAGCTGGGCGCCTTCAAGCGCGGGCTGTTTCACATTCAGGATCCCGCCGCCACGCTCGTCACCCGCTATGCCGCCGTGCCTGAGGGTGCGCTGGTGGCCGATCTGTGCGCCGCGCCCGGCGGCAAGGCGTTCGAGCTGGCGCGCGACGCGGGGGCGGTGTACGCCTCCGACGCGTCGGCGCACCGGCTGCAGCGACTGCGCGCGAGCGTCGAGCGGCTGCAGCTCGACAACGTGCATGTGTACGCGGCCGACGGTCGCGCGCCGGCGATTCGCCCCGTGAACGTCGTGCTGCTCGACGCGCCGTGCACGGGCACCGGCACGATGCGCCGTCATCCCGACGCGCGGTGGCGGCTCAAGCCGTCGGATCTCGCGGTGATGACCGCGCTGCAGCAGAAGCTGCTCGCGTCCGCCGCCACCCTCGTGCGACCCGGAGGCCTGCTCGTGTACAGCACCTGCTCGCTGGAGCCGGAAGAAAACGACGCCGCGGTGGACCGCTTCCTCGCGGCGCACCCCGACTGGCGCCTGGAAGCGCCTCCCGAGGGCGCGGTGCCCGGCGCCGTTCTCGACGGCGGCCGGCTGCGCGTGCTGCCGCAGCGCCACGGCGCCGACGGCGCGTTCGCGGCGCGGCTCCGGAGGCCCGCATGACGCGGCGCACGGCATGGCAGCGGGCGTGGCCGTTTCTCGCCGCGGCGGCCGGGGGCCTCGCCCTGGCGTGGGTGCTCATTATAGTTTTTGTATTCCCGCCGGGCGCCGCGCCCGGCGACGCCACGGTGCCCAACGTGATCGGCCTCAGTTTCGACGTCGCGAGCCAGCGCCTGCAGCAGGCGGGGTTCAAGCCCCAGCGCGGCGAGCTGCGGTTCGCCGAAGCCGTACCCAGGATGAGCGTCATTCAGATGACGCCCGACCAGGGCACCACGCAGCCCGTGGGGTCGACCGTGGTGCTGGACCTGAGCAACGGCCCGCGGATGGGGACCGTGCCCAACGTGGTGGGGCTGCCACCGGCGCAGGCCGACTCGGCGCTCGCGGCGGCGGGGTTCAGCACCGCGCCCGATACCGTGACCCAGGCGAGCGACCAGCCCGTGGGCACGGTGATCGCGACCCGTCCCGGGGGCGGGAGCGCGGCGCCCGTGCCGTCGGCGGTCACGCTGGTGCTGAGCGCGGGCCCGGCCACGATCACCGTGCCCGACCTGTCGGGACGCACCATCGTCGAAGCGCGGATTCTGCTCGAGCAGTTGGGATTGGCGCTCGGCGACGTTACGATTCTCAACGGCGGGGGCGGCCAGGATCAGGCCACCGTGGTGCAGCAGAATCCCGCGGCGGGCACGCTCGCTCCGCCGGGCGCCCGCGTCACCGTGAGCGTCTCGGGAGGGACGGCTCCATGACCGTTCGCATCGCCCCTTCGCTGCTCGCCGCCGACTTTTCCCGGCTCGCCGACCAGGTGGCCCTGTGCGTGGAAGGGGGCGCCGACTGGCTGCACGTGGACGTGATGGACGGCCGGTTCGTCCCGCCCATCACCTTCGGTACGAAGATCATCGAAGCCGTCCGGAAGCTCACCGACCTGCCGCTCGACGTGCACATGATGGTCGTGGAGCCCGAGAAGCACTTCCGGGACTTCGCCGCGGCAGGCGCGAGCGGCCTCACCGTGCACGCCGAAGTCTCGCCGCATCTGCAGCGGCAGCTCGCGCACATTCGCGAACTCGGCTGCCGCGCGGGAGCGGCGGTCAATCCGTCGACCCCCCTCGCGGCGGTGAGCGAGGTGCTCGACGATCTCGATCTCCTGCTCGTGATGACGGTGAACCCCGGGTACGGCGGGCAGGAATTCCTTCCGCATTCGCTGGACAAGCTCCGCCGGGCGCGCCGTCTGCTGTCCGACGCCGGGTGCGCCGCGCTGCTCGAGGTGGACGGCGGCATCAGCCGCGACACCATCGGCGACGTGTGGCGCGCGGGCGCGGACACGTTCGTGGCCGGCCACGCCGTGTTCTCGGCGGCGGACCCGGCGGCCGAGATCGGCGTATTACGCCGTGCCTGTGAGGTGCACGTATGACCGTACGACAACAGTGGGCCATCGTGATCGGCGCCATCGTGGTGCTGGGCGCCGGGTCGTTCGCGTTCGAGCGGGCGTTCGGCGCCAAGGCCGACCAGGTCGCCATCGGGGCGCCGGCGCCGCCGTTCACCGCGTACACGGTCGACGGACGGCACGCGGCGGTGGGGCTCGCGGCCTACCAGGGCGACGTCACCATCCTGAACGTCTGGGCCACGTGGTGCGGGCCGTGCAAAGCGGAGATGCCCACCCTCGAGCATTTATATGAGATGTTCAAAGGCAACGGGCTCAAGGTGGTCGCGGTGAGCATCGACGAAACCGCCTCCGACGACTCCGTGCGCGCCTACGCGCGCAACATGGGGCTCACCTTCGACGTGCTGCACGACCCGCAGTACCGCATCGAGCAGGCGTACCAGGTGGTGGGGTACCCGTCGTCGTACGTGATCGACCGCGACGGCGTGATTCGCAAGGTGTGGCTGGGCGCGGCCGACTGGACGTCGCAGGGCAACATCGCGCTGGTGCGCAGCCTGCTCGGGCTGCCGCCGGCCGTGGCCGACGCCGCCGGGCCGGCGGCGCGCCGCGTCGCCGAGCGCTGAGCCCGGCATGAACGCCGCGCAGACGCGGTGGCGCCGCCGCATCGTCCAGGCGTTCACCCAGCGTCTGGGGCTCAAGGCCGCGGCGCTCGCGTTCGCGCTCGTGCTGTGGTTCATCGCCACATCCAAGGAGCCCACCGAGGAGATCGTGCCCGTGCGCCTGGCGGTCATGACCGACAGCACGCGCGTCGTGCGCGATCCTCTGCCCGACGTCCGCGCGCTCGTGGCGGGCGAGGGCAAGGAAATCTTCGCGCTCTTCGCGTCGCCGCCGGTCATCCGGGGCGACGTGCCCGCCGGCGCCGATTCGGCCACCCTCGTGCTGGAACCGGAAGACGTCGAACTGCCGCCCAACGTGACCGTGCTCGTGCGCGACGTGCAGCCGCGCATCGTCGTCGTGCATCTCGTGCCGCGCGCCGGCGCGCGGCCCGTGGGGCGCCCGTGAGCGTCGTACTCGGCGTCGAGACCTCCTGCGACGAAACGTCGGCGGCGGTGATCCGCGGCGCCGGCGACGAGGCGTCGCTGGCCTCGCTCGTGATTCTCTCGCAGGACGTGCATCGCGTGTTCGGGGGCGTGGTGCCCGAGATTGCCTCGCGGGCGCACCTGACCGCGATCGAACCCGTCGTGCGGCGCGCCCTCGACGACGCCGGCGTCGCGACCGACGAGATCGACGCCGTGGCCGTGACGAACGGGCCGGGGCTTGTCGGCGCCCTCCTCGTGGGGGTGAGCTTCGCCAAGGCCCTCGCGTTCGCGCTCGGCCGGCCCCTGGTGGGCGTGCACCACATGGAGGGGCACCTGTTCGCCGCGGCGCTCGAACATCCTGGCGCGGTGCCGCCCTTCACGGCGCTGCTGGTGTCGGGCGGCCACACGATGCTGATCGACGTCGAGGCGTGGGGGCGGTACCGCTTGCTGGGCCGCACGCGCGACGACGCCGCGGGCGAGGCGTTCGACAAGGTGGCCAAGCTGCTCGGACTCCCGTATCCCGGCGGCCCGCACGTGGAGCGGCTCGCCGCGAGCGCCGACGCGCCCGGCCCGCGCTTCGCGCGGCCGATGCTGAAGCGGAACCAGCGGCCCGGCGACGCGGATTACTACGACGTGTCGTTCAGCGGACTCAAGACGGCCGTCCTGCACGCCGCGCGCTCGGCGGCGACCGACGCCGAGCGCGCGCGCGTGGCGCGCGCATTCCAGGACGCGCTCATCGACACCCTCGTGGAGAAGACGGCGCGCGCGGTGCGCGCCTTCGGCCGCACGCGGGTCGTGCTGGGCGGCGGCGTGGCCGGCAACCGCACGCTCGTGGCGGGCATGCGGGACCGGCTCGCGCCGGGCGGGGTAACCGTGTATGCTCCCGGAGCGCGGCTCGCGACCGACAACGCCGCGATGATCGCCCGCGCCGGGCTCTTTCACTTCGAACGCGGCGAACGCGCGGGGCTCGACCTCAACGCGTTCGCCACCCTCGACCTTCCGGGTCTTCTCGTCGCATGACCTCACCGATCATTCATCATCCGTTCGTCGTCCAGCTCGGACCGCTGTCGCTCACCGGGTTCGGCATCGCCGTGGTCGCCGCGTTCGGGATCGCGCAGTACCTGTCGGAATCGGAGCTGCGGCGGCGCGGTCATGACACGAGCGCCATCGCCGACATGATTCTGGCCGCGGTCGTCGGCGGCCTGCTCGGCGCGAAGCTCTACTACGTGATCATTCTCAAGAACTACGACGCCTTGTTCACGCGCGGCGGATTCGTGTTCTGGGGCGGACTCATCGGCGGCATCCTCGCCGTGATGGCGGTGATCCGATGGAAGAAGATTCCGATGATGCGCATCTTCGACGTGGGCGGCCCGGCGGTGGCCGCCGCCTACGCCGTGGGGCGCACCGGATGCTGGGCCGTGGGCGACGACTACGGCCGTCCGTTCAGCGGGTTCGGCGCCGTGATGTTTCCCAACGGGCAGCCGCCCAGCACGGTGGCCAGCATGATGGCCGACTTCCACACGGTGTTTCCGGCAGGCACGAGCCCGACGACGGTGGTGTCGGTGTATCCCACGCAGCTCTACGAGATCACGCTCGCCACGATCATGTTCCTGATCCTCTGGCGCCTGCGCGACCACAAGCACGCCGAAGGGTGGCTGTTCGGCGTGTACTGCGTGCTGGCGGGGTTCGAGCGCTTCATCATCGAGTTCTTCCGCGCCAAGGACGATCGCTTCCTCGGCGGGCTCACCTACGCCCAGGCCATCGCGCTCGCGTTCGTGGCGATGGGATTCCTGTGGATGTATATGAGAAAAAATGTATCGAAGACGCGGCCGGGGATCTACGCGACGGCGGCCAACGGCTGACCGCGCACCGCCCACGGCTGACGGCCAACCGCCCTCGGGCCGTTGACCGTCAGCCGTTGCGTTCCAGGGCCTCGATGCGCCCGCGCAACGCCGCGTTCTCGGCCTGCAGCGCGGCCAGGGTCTCGGCGAGCGCCGGGGCCGGCGTGGGCTCGGGCATCGTGGGCAGCGTCACCGAGCGCTTGGGCCAGAACGTCTTCAGCAGCGCGAAGCAGAACAGGGCCAGCAGCAGCAGCTGGGCGAGCACCGTTTCCCACGTGGGATAGAGGCCCAGCGCCTCCACGTGCGGGAAGCCCGGGATCACGCTCATCGAGATGGCGTTCCCCTCCTGCAGCTCGCGAATGCCCTTCCCCATGAACACGAACGCCATGTAGTAGAGCAGCACGCTCGTCACGCTGAAGAACGGCCGCAGCGGAATGCGCACACCGTAGCGGTAGAACAGCACGAAGATCACCGCCAGCGCCACAAAGCCGGCCACGATGCCCAGCGAGAGCGGCACCGCGAGATGCGATCCCTCGCTGAACAGGGCCTGGTAGAACAGCGCCGTCTCGGCGCCCTCGCGATACACCGCCAGGAACGCCACGAACGCGAGCGCGCGGCCACCGCCGTGCTGCAGCGCGTCGGTCACCTTCTCGCGAATGAACTTCTGCCATTTCGCGGCCTCGACGCGCGAGATGAGCCAGTAGCTCACCGAGAACAGCACCGCGACCGCCACGAGCAGCGTCACCCCTTCGATGATCTCGCTGCTCGCCGGCACCGCGGCCAGAATCGTGCGCAGCGCCACCGCCGTCACGGCGCTCGCCGCGAGCCCCAGCCCGACCCCCGTCCAGATGGACCGCAGCCGCTCGCGGTGCCCCGTCTTCAGCAGGAACGCCACCACGGCGCCGATCACGAGAATGGCTTCGAACCCCTCGCGCAGAATGATCAGGAACGACTGCCAGAACGCCTCGACGCCGCTTCCCGCCGGATGCGTGAGCTCCACGATGGCCGGCAGATTCGCCTCGATCACGTCGCGCGCGTGCTCGGCGCCGCGCACGTCGTTCACGCGGACCGCCGCCTTGAAGTCGCCGAACAGCTTCTCCATGCGCGCCACGAGCCCGGGATTCTTGGCGCGCGCCGGGCCCTCGAGCGGCTCGAACGCGAGGTACGCGTCGAACGCCTTGTCGCCGGCCTCCGTCGCGCGCCCGAGCTGCACCGACGCCAGCGCCTGTTCGAGCTTCGCGGTCACGTCGCGCGCTGCGCCGGCGGCGCCGCTGTCCGGCGCATCCGCCGCGACGGCGGGCGCGCCATTCCGCGCCGGAAGCGTGCGCAGATACGCCACGATGTCGCGGATCTCACCGTCGCTCAGTTCCGCGGCCGCCGGCATCGCGCCCCCCGAAACTCCCACGCGAATCATATGCGCCAGCGTGTCGTCGGTGCGCCCCACCTGCCACCCAAAGGTGCCGATCTCCGGCGGCTGCTTGGACAGCGCGTGCGCGAACTCGCCGTCGCCCGCGCCCGTCACGCCGTGGCACTGGGCGCAACGCTGGACGTACAGCCCCTCGCCCGTGCCAACGTCCGCCTGCGACGCGCGGAGCGTGACGATGTACGACACCAGGTTCCACCGCTGCTGCGGGGTCAGCACTCCGGCGAATCCGGCCATCGGTGTGCCCGACACCCCCACCGAAACAATGCGGTACATGATGGCCGGCGTCACGCTCGCGACGAGCTTCGGATCGCCGATCGGCGCCGGTCTGGGATTCAGCAGCGCGGCCTGCGGCCCGTCGCCGTGCCCGTTCACGCCGTGGCACTGCGCGCACGTCGACTGGTACACGCGGCGGCCGTCCGCGAGATCCACCGGCGCCGTGGGCAGTTCGAGCGCGCCCTCGCTCCCCAGCGCCGCCGCAAACCGCCGCTCGATACCCGCCAGCACCGCCGGCGGCCGGTGCGCATTTGCCGCCGCGATGATCGAGTCGAGGAACACCCGCGCGGAATCGGCGCGACTTCCCGTGAGCCGCGAGGCGATGTCGTGCGCATCGCTCAGGAAGCCCACGGCCTCCTGATACTCCGAGGCCGCCGTCAGCCGCCCCTGCCCGTCCACGCCCTTGCCGTATTCCTCCACGGCGACGCTCACGATGTTGGCCATGCGACGCGCCGGATGTTCCTGCGCCGCAAGCCGCGGCGCGGTCAATCCCAACGCCACGAGGGCGACGCAGGCGATCGGTCGGATTCTCATTGCCGAGAAAATGTATCGGGATTACACGCCCAGTTCTAGCGGCTTCCTCAACTTCTCCGGCTCGACGCGTCAGCTCTTCAGTTCGTGTCCCGCGGCCGCCACCGCATGCAGGGACCGCCAGCACCGATCCGCGGCGTCGAACAGGTCGTGCAGCGCCGCCGCCCAGGCCCGCCAGCTCGACACGCGGCGATCGCCCCCGGGCTCCGCCGCCCTGCCGGCCACCCGCCGCACGCGCTCGAGCGCGGCGCGTAGCGGCTCCGCCGCCTCTTCCACCTGCGCCGCGAACGCCCGGCGCGCCGCCGGGCGTCCGTCCCCGCTGCGTTCGACGAGCCCGCCGAGATAGCTGTCCAGCGCCCGTCCCAGCCGGTCGGGATCGAACGCGCGCACGATGGCCGCGCGCCCGACCGACTCCTCGGCGCGGCGGCGGGCGTCGAGCAGCGGAGCGAAGAACTCGCGCTGCGCCGCTCCGCCGGCGCTGAGGCGCGACGACCCAAGCGATCGGAGCGCGCGCGTGAGCTCGGGAATCGTGCAGCACGCCGACACCACGGCGGCGTCGAGGGCGTCGGCGCGGTCGCTGTGCAGCACGAGCGCGCCGCCGCGATCGAGCTCGAGCGTGACGCCCGTGTCCTGTCGCGCGACTTCGCGCACGTCATCCAGATGAATGTCGCGGCGCAAACGGCCGTATGCATCTTCCACGCGAAGCGCTCCGGCCTGAAGCCGCACGAACACGCGGTCACCGCCGGGCGCCGCGAGGCGCGCTTCGAATTCGCCAGGTCCGGCGGCGCGGGCGGACATCAGCGACGAGCCGGCGTCGGCGACGTCATCCCGCGAGGATCGCGCTCACGGCCGCCGCCGTGTCGCGAAAGTCGGGGAGGACCGCCGCGGGCCCGTGCTCGCGAAGCTCACGCATGGAGTAGCGCCCGGTGGCCACGCCCACCGACCGCGCGCGCACGGCGCGTCCGCAGGTCACGTCGGCGGGCGTATCGCCGATCACCACCATCGACTCCCCCGCCACGTCGCGGCCCAGCAGGTGGCGGGCACGCGCGAGCGCGATTGCCGGCAGCTCGGCGCGCACGCCGTGGTCCGATCCGAACGCGCCCACGCGAAAGCGTGACGGCACGATGCCCACGGCGCCGAGCTTCGCGTGCGCGCCCGGCTGCACGTTGCCCGTGAGCAGGCCGAGGACCACGTCGTCGCGCACTTCCAGCGCGTCGAGCAATTCGGGCACGCCCGCACACGCCGCGGCGCTGAAGCCGGGCGCCAGCAGTTCCTCTCGCAGAAGCTCGACGTAGCGCTCGAACACGTCGTCCAGGCGCGCGCTCACGACGCCGGCGTCCACGCCGGCGAGCGCCATCAGCTCGTGCACGATCTGCGGATCGGTCTTGCCGTCGAACCAGTGTTCCTCGGGCCCCGCGGTGCCGTACGTCTCGACGAGCGCGCGCTGGATCGCGCGCCGCCCGGCGCCGTCGCTGTGAAGCAGCGTCCCGTCGATGTCAAAGAGAACGATTTTCATGCGCGCGTCAGCAACAGTCCGGACATGATGCACAGCGCCCCGAGCCCCTGCCACGGGGTGGGCCGCTCGGCGAGCATCGCCCATGCCACCACGAGGGCGAACAGGGGCTGCAGATTGGAGTACATGGCGGTTCGCGTGGGGCCGATCACTCGTACCCCGCGATACCAGAAAAGATAGGCGATCACCAGCGCGCCCAGCCCGCTGTAGAGCATGGCCCCCCATCCCATGGCCGGCAGCGTGCCCCACGGCGCGTGCGCGATGGACGGCAGGGCGGCCAGCACCAGCGCGATCGTGCCCCCGAACATCGTGTAGGCGGACAGCGTGATCCCGTCCACGCGGCGCGTGTACGGCGCGAGCAGCACCGTGTACAGCGCCCAACTCACCGATCCCGCGAGCACCAGCAGATCCCCGGTCACCGACGCGCCGCGCACCACCACGCGCGTGCCGCTGTACACCACGAAGCCAATGCCGACGATGGACAGCGCGATGCCAATGGCGCCGCGCGTCTGAATGCGCTCCACGCCGAGCAGGCGGCCGATGAGCGCGATGAGCGCGGGCGACGCGGCCACCACCAGCGCGGCGTCGCCGGCACGCGTGAGCGCCACACCCTCGATGAACAGCCACTGATACACGCCGTTGCCCAGCACGCCGAGCAGCAGGAGGGCGACGGCGTCGCGCCGCGGCAGCGAGGCCCGGCGCTTCGCCAGCACCAGCGCCGCCAGCGCGACGGAGGCCACGGTGAGCCGCGCGCCGTTGAACGCGAGCGGCGCCAGCAGCTCGGTACCGTACTTCACGACGCTGAAGTTCACGCCCCAGATGAGCGCCATGAGGACCAGGGAAACGTCCGTGATCCAGACGGCCGCGCGGCCAGGGGCGGTCGCGGTGTCGGGGAGCGCGTCCCCACGGGGGGTTTGGGACATCCGCGAAACGTAGACGCACGCCACTCGGACGTCTATGTTCCCACGTATGCATGTCGCCTTTGCGCTCTTCGCCGACGCCGCGAACGTGTCGCAGGAAGGAAAGCTCAACATCCTCGGCGTGTTCGACGCGCTGCACGTGGGCAATTCCCCCGCGGTGCACCCGCGCGCGCATCTCGTGGTGCACCTCAAGGGCACGTCGATGGACACGGGTCAGCACACGGTGACGCTGCGCTGGACCAACGCCTCGGGGAGCGAGCTGTGGAGCAGCGCCGGCGACCTGAACGTGGGAGCCATGCCGTCCGGCGTCGCCGAGATGGACGTGCCGCTCATCGCGCAGATCGACCTGCCCATCGACGGCGCCGGTCCGTACCTGATGAGCATTGCCCTCGACGACGAGCCGCGCGCCGCCGTGCCGGTGCAGGTGCGCGTGGGCAGCGCGACGATGGCGCCGCCGC
Organism: Gemmatimonadota bacterium; assembly: GCA_028876725.1. GTDB lineage: Bacteria > Gemmatimonadota > Gemmatimonadetes > Gemmatimonadales > Gemmatimonadaceae > JAGWRI01. The sequence goes on along the minus strand of JAGWRB010000103.1, from coordinate 16,534 downwards.
CGGGGCTCGTCAGCTAGCGGCTTCGAGCACGCGTCGCACGAAGCGGAAGCGCTCGCGGAGCTTCCGCACGTAGGGATCGCGCTCGTCGGCCGTGCGCTCCACCGAAAATCCGCCGCGCCCGATGGCCATGTGCGCCATGCGGCCGCCGCCCACGCCCAGCCCGACATGCGTGATCTTCAGATCGTCGCGGTCCGAGAAGAACGCCAGTTCGCCCGCCTGGAGCGACGCCAGCGCGCGCCGGCTCTCAGCGGCCGCTTCAGCCTGCTGCCAGGCGTCACGCGGCAATTCCACGCCATGCAGCCAGAACACCGTCTGCACGAACCCCGAGCAGTCGGCGCCCCACGGCGTCACGCCGCCCCACTGGTAGCTCGCGCCCTCGAAGAACTCCTGCGCCGTGCGCGCGATCGCCGCGGCGGTGCGCGGGAAGCGCGTGTGCAGTTCCGTTTCGGGCACCGCATCGCCCGCGAGCACCGTTTCGTCGGGCGACAGGTACGCGCCAAGCGGGAGCGCGCGGTGCCCCCCGCCCGGCGTGCGCGTGTGACAGCCGAGGGAGAGGCGGCGGGCGCCGCGGCTCTGCCGCGCCGCGCCGCCCGGGGCGCGCGTGAGATATCCCGTATGGACCCACCCCTCGTAGCGATCGGCGCCGCGGACGTGCTGCCATTCGCCCTCCGTCTCGAACACCTCGACCAGATGTCCGGCCAGGCGCTGCGACACCTGCGGTGCCGACGCCCGCGGCTCGGCGAGCAGGGGCGCCACGGCGGTGCGCACCACCGCGCGCCAGACGCCGTCGCTGCTCACGACGCGTCCGCCAGCCCGGGAAGACCGGGCGTGCCGCGCGCGTGTCGCACGCCGCGTTCGATGGCTTCCTCGAGGGCGGCGACGGCAAGCGCCTCGACGTGGAGCGCGTCGGCCCCCGTGCCGTCCAGCGCGCCGAGCGCGAAAATCATGTCCCCATCGTACGACGAGCCGGCCGGCGTGATGCGGTGAAAGAGCGCGGCGCCCGCGGCGCGGGCCAGTTGCTGCAGCTGCACGCGGTCGAGCGCGGCGTTGGTGGCGACCACGGCGAGGGTCGTGTTGTGCATGCGCTGCTCGGCGGCCATCGCGGCGAGCTGGTGCGGCGCCTCGACGAGCAGGCGCGAGACGTCGAGAAAGCGGCCGGGGTCACCGCGCGCGCCGGCGATGATGCGTCCCGCGGCGTCGCGCACGTCGCCGAAGGCGTTCACCACGGCGAGCGCGGCCACCCAGACGCCGGCCGACCCGCGCTCGGCGCACCCCACGCCGCCCTTCATCGCGCGCGACAGGCCGGCGGCCTTGCCCACCGTCGCGCCGGTGCCGGCACCCACGCTTCCTTCGCGCACTTCGGTGGGCGTCGCCGTCTCGCACGCCTCGTACGCCATGGCGGGGGTGGGACGGCCGTCGAAGCGTCCGAGCGGCGCGAGATCGAAGATCACGGCGGCCGGCACGATGGGCACCACCCCGGGCCCGATGGCGAAGCCGCGATGCCGCTCTTCCATCCACCGCATCACGCCCGCGGCGGCGTCGAGCCCGTACGCCGAACCGCCGGTGAGGAACACGGCGTCCACGCGGTCGGCCAGCGCGTCGGGCGCCAGGGCGTGCAGCTCCCGCGAGCCCGTCGCGCGGCCGAACACCGCCACGCCGCCGCGCCGCGGGCCGTCGATGCCGCGCACCACGGTGCACCCCGTGCCGCGCTCCGCGTCGGTCGCGTGTCCCACCGCGAGGCCGACGCGGGAAAAATCGACGCTCACGTCACGCGTCCGCCGCCGGGCGCGCGGCGTCGTGGCGGGCCTGGCATTCGCGGCACCGCGTCACGCCGCGCATGTTGCACACCACGCAGATGAACGTGCCGCAATCGATGCACGGGTAGCCTTCCGAGGCGCGTTCCTCGTTGCCGCACGCGCGGCAGGTCATGGCGTCGCTTTCCTGAGTCGTCATCGGCCTCCTCCTCCGGACGGCGCGGTCTGACGCGACTCGACGCCGTACTCCTTGATCTTCTTGATCAGCGTGGCCCGCGAGATCCCGAGCTCCTTGGCCGCGCGCGTGCGGTTGCCGTCGTGGGCCCGCAGCGTGCGGTCGATGTGCTGCCGTTCCACCTCGGCGAGCGTGCGCGGCACGTGGTGCTCCACGCCGGCGCCCGACGCGTCGCGCACCTCGGCGGCCAGATGCGACGCCGCCAGCGCGGGCGCGCCGCGTCCGATGATCATCGCCCGCTCGAGCACGTTGCGCATCTCGCGGATGTTCCCCGGCCAGGAATACTTGAGTAAACGCTCAAGAGCGTCGTCCTCCAGCTCCACCGGCCCCTCGGGCAGATTCACGCGCAGTTCATCGAGCAGGTGCGCGATCAGCTCCACTAGGTCCTCCCGCGCGCGGGCGCGCAGCGGCGGCAGGTTGATGGGCATCACGCTCAGCCGGTAGTACAGGTCTTCGCGGAACCGCCCGGCGGTGACCTCGGCCACCAGATCGCGGCTCGTGGCCGCGATCAGCCGCACGTCCACCTGCACCTCCCGCGTGCCCCCCTGCCGGCGGAAGCTCTTCCCCTCGAGCACACGGAGCAGCTTGGGCTGCAGGTGCGCGTCCAGATCGCCGATCTCGTCCAGGAACAGCGTGCCGCCGCTGGCCACCTCGAGCAGCCCCGGCCGGTACACGTCGCCCTCCGTCCCGCCCCCCTGCTCGACGCCGAACAGCTCCGAGTCGAGCGAGGCGGCGGTGAGCGCGGCGCAGTTCACTTCCACGAACCGCATCCCCGCGCGCGGGCTCTGCCGGTGCATCGCCTCGGCCACCCGCCCCTTGCCCGTCCCCACCTCGCCCACGAGCAGCACGGTCGTGCGCTCGCTCCGCGCCAGCAGATCGATCTGCGCCGCCAGTTCGCGCATCGGCGGCGACGACCCCAGCATCGCCTTCGCCGGAACCTGCCCGCGCCGCTCGGTGAGGTAGAGGTTCATCTGCCGCAGGTGCGCCTTCTCGAACGCCCGCTCCGCGGCGGCGCCCAGATGCGCCAGCTCGATGGGCTTCGTCAGGAAGCTCTCGGCGCCCGCCTGCATCGCGCGCACCGCCAGCGACACGTCGCCGTGCCCCGTGATCATGATGACCACCGGATTCTCCTGCTTCACCCGCTCCAGCACTTCGAACCCCGTGATGTCGGGGAGCCGCAGGTCGAGGAGCACGAGATCGGGACGGCGCTGCTTGACGAGCGTGACCGCCTCCTCGCCCGTGTACGCCTTGAGCACCTGATGCCCGCTTCGCTCGAAGAACGCTCCGAGGAACGAGGTGATGTCGCGTTCGTCGTCAACGATCAGGACGGTCGGCATGCCGGATGTGGGGAGGTCGGTCGCGATTGGATGGAGCGGCGGTGGTGCGGGTGTACAGAGAATGGACATAGGCGGCGCCGGGAGCAACCCTCGGTCACCCCGGACCGGGGACCAGCACCCGGCCGGCGCCCGGGAGCACGCGCGCGTCCAGGTCGCCCGGCGCGAGCAGTTCGCCGTCCGCCTCGGCCCGCCGCGCCGGCTCCGTGCGCACCACGACGTGGCGCCCGCGATAGAAACGCGTGAGGGCATCATCGGGGAACCTTCCGCGCAGCATGCGCCAGGCCACGCGCAGCGCCTGCGGCAGGTTCCGCGGCGCGTACACCGCGACGTCGACCACGCCATCGTCGGCGCGCGCGCCGGGCGCCAGCGTGATCCATCCATTGAGCACCGTGCCCACGTTGGCGACGAGCAGCGACATCGCCTCCACGTCGTATCCGGCGCCGTCCACGTCGAGGTGCGCGCGGAAGGTCTCGCGCCGGACGGCCACGCCGATCGCCGCGCCGGCGCCCGCCATGACGTACGCGCCCACCCCCCACCGCCGCTTGCCGGCCGCCGGCGTGCGCTCGAGCATCGCCACGTCGATGCCGATGCCGGCCGCGACCGCGAAGTAGCCGCCTGGCGCCAGGCGCACGAGATCGATGGCGCGCACGTGACCGTCGCACAACGCCGCCGCGGCGCGGGCGGGATCGCGTGGAATCCCGAGCGCACGCACGAGCAGATTGCCGGTGCCGCCGGCCAGCGCGCCCAGGGGCACCGATGCGTCGATGGCGCCGGCCAGCGCCTCCATGATCGTGCCGTCGCCGCCCAGGGTGAACAGCGCGTCGTAGTCGGGGGCGAGTTCGCGCGCGAGGCGGGTCGCATCGCCCGGCGCGCCGGTCCGGCGAACCTCGCATGCCACGCCGCGCCGCGCGAGCGCGGCCACCACCCGCGGCACGTCGCGATCGCCCCGGCGCGAGGCCGGGTTCACGATCACGAGCGCACGGCGAATCACCACCGCCACGTTTTCGAGAGCGAGAGCCCCCATTGCTGCGGCGTCGGCACCAGTCCGCGCTGGGTGCGGCCGCATAGCAGGGCGCTGGACGGCGGTTCGAGCCCGACGTCGGCCGACAGCGTGCTCGAGAACCGGTATTGCAGTTTGCTTTCGAGCTGCTCGACGAACGCGCTCGCCCCGGCGCCCGTCCCCCCGCCGGTCTGGCTCTGCGTGAACTGGCAGAGCCCCGTGCTGATGCTGAAGAAGAGATTGTTCGTGATTTGCTTCTCGCCGCCCAGCCGCGCCCCGGAGAAGAACTGGCGGGCGGCGCTCGTCGTGGTCACGCCCTTCGTGGACGTCTCGTCGGTGGCGCCGGGCTGGAACTGCAGAATGTCGAACGTCGAGCCGAGCTGGCCGCGCAGGGTATGCGCGAGCACGCTGCTCGCGGTGGGGAGCAGCACCTGGGCCGCGGTTTGCAGGTAGCTCTGGTTCGCGCCCAACTCGAAGCTGGGCACGCCGCAACAGAGGTAGCTCACCAGATCGGACTGCGGGATGTTGTCGCCGGTGCCGCTGGTGAGATCGAGCGACGGCCCCGGATACAAGTAACCCGAGAGCGTGGCGCGCACGCTCACGTCGGGACGGTTCGACTGCCGCACGGTGTACACCGCGCTCACGTTGATCTTGGGGTTGAGTTCCGGATCGCCGTAGTAGGTGATGGTGCCGCTCTCGACCTGGAACTCGCGCTGCAGCGGGCCGAACGCCAGCGTGTACGTGCCGCGCTCGGCGGTGAGCGTGCCGTCGAGCGCCAGGAGCACGACCGTATCTTCGGTGGCCGCGTTGGGGCGCTGGAAGCCGGCCGCGGACTTCGCCGTGATCTGCCGCGTGCGCCGCACATTGAGCGACCCCACGAGCTTGATGTTCGCCTCCTGCGAGCGCAGCCACACCTCGTCACCCAGCGTCACCTGCATGCCGGTGATCGCCATGTTGTGCCCCACGGCGGACGGCGGCGTGGGGAGGTGAATGCGCGTGGCGAGGTCGGTCGTATCGATCCCCTGCAAGTCCTGGTAGCTGAGCTGAATCATCTGCTTCTTCGACGCGCTGCGCTCGGGGATGTAGATCGTGCCGCGCACGATGTTCACCGGGCCGCTGAGCGTGGACGCCAGCTTGCGCCCGCGCAGCCAGATCGTGTCGCGCCCCGTGGGGCCCGTGGAAATGTCCAGCCGGGCGAGCGTGCGCTTGTCCACGGCGCGGAACTGGTGCGCATTCAGCCAGAGGCGGAACGACGGATCGTTGCGATTCGCGAAGTCCACGAACCCGCCGATCAGCACGCGGTCCGACGCCGACGGGCCGCTCCACGCGCTGAGGCGCCGCACCGCGAGACTGTCGTTGACGGCGGAGACGGCGAGGTCGGCGGTCAGCCCGCGCAGCGTGATGCCCAGATCGTTGAGCCCGATCTGCGCGTCGTGCATCTGCACGGTGCCATTGAGCGTGGGGTGATGCCACGTGCCGCCCACGTCGAGCGCCACGAGCAGGCGCCCCTTGGCGTTGCTCACGTTCGGCACGAACGCCTCGATGATCGCGAAATCCGTGCTGTCGGCCCGGATCGTGCCGCGCAGCGAGTCGTCGAGCAGGCGCGCGTTGTAGAGCTCGAGTACCATCGGGAGCGACGCCGAGGCCTGCAGGGTCACCGCGTTGTCGCGATACACCTCGAGCGCGGCGTCCGTGCGCTTGCGCGCGTACGTCGCGCGGGCTCTGACCTGCTGGAGCTGCATCGTGCCGTATCGGAGGTCGCCCGCCACGGCGTCGGCGGTGACGACCGGCGCCGCGCGCGTGCCCGACACGTCGGCGTGGAGCGACCCAAAGCCCGACATGGTGTCGGCCACCTGGAGCAGCGTCGCGACGTCGCGCACGGGGATGCTGTCGGCGCGGAATCGCAGGTGCACGGAGTCGCCGGCGGGCACGCGTCCGGCCAGCGACAGCACGCCGCCGCGCCCGTTGGTCATGCGCAGCGTGTCGATCGTCGTGAGCGCCGAGTCGAGGCGGACGGCGCCGGGGCCGGCCAGGCGCCAGACGTCGCCCCCCACGTGCGCCGAGCCCTGCTGCACCCCGAGCTCGGTGCGCCCCTGCGCGTGCGAGATCGTGCCGTCAACCGCGAACGTGGGACCGTTGTCGCTGAGCGCCCCGACGCCGAACGTACCCGCGAACTGGAACCCCTCGGCTCCGCCGGCCTTCATCTGCGCGAGCCGCGCCTCGAACCCGATCGTATCCACGCGGACGCCGGCCAGCACCAGCGTGTCGAGCTCGAACGAGGCGACGCCGTGCGGCGCGCGCAGCACGTCGTCGAACGCGAAGTTGCCGCGCGCCGACGCGCCGCGATCCTTGTTCATGTAGATCGAGCTGCCGGTGAGGTCACCGCGCGCATTGAGCGAATCCAGATTGCCGGTCAACGCGCCAGTGAGCACGAACGCGCCGGCGAGCGAATCGGGGACCCCGGTCTGCACGGCATTGCGCGTGGCGAGGAATGGCCGCAGGCCGCCCAGCGAGTCGACGTTGACCGTGTACTTCAGGGAATCCACGACGCCGGTGTGCAGCCCCAGCGCCCCTGGCTGGGCGCTCAGCGTGGCCGCCGACGTCTCGAGGCGCAGGGTGTCCACGTACACGCGCCCGTCGGCAAACCGCGCGTACGCCCGCGAGGCGAACACGTGCACGCGGTCGAACTCCGAGCGCTCCAGCGACGCCGAGGCCGCGCCGTCGATGTGCCCCAGCGAGTCGAACCGGACGTTCACGTCGTAGTTGCCGGTAATCGAGCCCGCGGGCAGGCCGCCGTTCATCGCCACCGCCGTGGACGGATCGAGACCCACCACGCGCCCGCTGCCCACCGCGCCGTACATCGGCGGGTCGACGTCCACGTGGCCGCTGAAGCTCATCGCCCCGTCAGGGCCGCGCAGCGATGCGTCGAGCAGGAGGTCGGGCACGGTTCCCTGCGCCTGGATCGTGCCGCTGTACGTTCCCACGAGCGGCAGTCCGGGGTACGAGCGGCGCAGCGCCGTGAGCGACAGGGAGTCGGCGTACAGCGAGGCATCGTACGTCATGTACGGATCGCCGTACGTCACGCGCCCCGACCCGAGCAGCCGCGACATCGGGGCGTCGCCGTCGTGGTACTGCACGTCGGCGTTCTGAAACCGCACGTCGAGCCACGACGAGTCGAGCGTCGCCGAGCCGGACATCCAGCCGGCGAGCCGCGGGAAGTTCGGGTACAGGAACTCCACCGTGCGCAGATCGAGTTTCGTCGCGCTCACATTGAAGCGATGGAACGCCGTGAATGCGGGGCGCAGGATGTCGAGTTCGCCGTGCCCGCCCAGCGTGGAGACCGCCCCGGGCACGTGCGCGTCATGGAACGTCAGATTCGCGGTGTCCACGGCGAAGTGCGTGAGCGGCCCGCCGCGCGCCGCGACGGTGCCGAACACCCGCCCCTGCCAGTCCACCGGAAATGCCTTGCCATTGAGCGTGCGCAGCAGGTCGAAATCCACGGGGTCCGCCTGCAGGCTCACGTCCTTCACCTGCAGCACCGGGCCGCCTACGCCGAACGTCATCGCGCCGCGCAGGCGCGAGCGGGCGGCCTGCACGTCCATCTTCGTGAGCCGGTAATCGACGACGTTCAGGTCGCGCTCGTTCTTGATGTCCACCACCACCGAGCCGCCGCCGGTGGTGGGCAGGGTCGGATAGATCCAGTCGACGTCGGCCATCGACACCGAGTCGCCCACGATGTGCAGGTCGTACCGCACCGGCAGATCGCTCCCCCACACCACCTTCCCGCTCCCCGATCCGAACGAGCCGGGCAGCGCGAACCGCGACAGCCGCAGCCAGACGGAGTCGCCCAGAATGCGCACGGTGCCGGCCACGTCGTGGAACTGGAACGGGGGGTCCTGCTCGTCGGCCTTCAGGTTGTCGACGACGATGAACCGCCCCGCGCTGTCGGGGTCGTTGAGCCGCGCGTGCGCCAGCTCCGCGTCGATGTGCGTCCACCGCCGCGTGCGGGCGAACCCCTCGCGCCGCCGGCGAATCTCGACGGTGCGGCTGGCCAGGGCCGCCGCGATCGCGCTGTCGCGCTTCGCGCCGTGCAGCGAGTCGTCGGGATGCCAGGGCTGGGTCACCAGGAACGTGGCGTCGTGCAGGCGCACCGAGTCGAGCACGACATAGTCGCCATACTGCGGACCGGTCGCCTTCGGCCCCACGCGCCCGTGACGAAAGATCTGGTTGAAGTTCCAGTCCCAGTTCTCGTGCTGGCGCAGATACACCGTGGGATGCCGCACGTCGACGTGCGTGAACAGCAGGCGCTTGTCCATGATGTCGCGGGGATCGTACTCCACGCTCACCCGACCCGACGCCACGAACAGCGAATCCTCGGCGTCGCGAATCTCCAGCGAGTCGAGGGTCACCGAGCCCAGATAGCTGCCGGTGATCCGCCCCACGTACACGTGCCCGTGCACCGCCGACGCCAGTTGGCGCTGCACCAGACGACGCACCTGATCCTGCCCCCATCCGCTCCGCGTGAGCACCAGCACGCCGGTGCCCACCGCCGTCACGAGCGCGAGCACGAGCCCGAGACTCACGTAGAGGACGATGCGGCGGCGCGACATGCTAGAAGTCCGACCCGATGGAGAACGTCAGCGTGAGCCGGCGGAAGAACGCCGCCGACTGCGAGGGCACGAACGTCGCCGGGCAGGCCTGCTCATCCTGCACGTACGCCGTGCCGCTGCCGCCGGTGCCGGTCGTCACGTGCACGGGAATCGTGTTGCCGGGACTCACGCAGTACAGCGGCGCCACCCCCGTCTCACGGTTCACGCTGGCATCGTAGTAGATCGGTCCGCGCGGACTCGGATACGGATTGTACCCCACATTGAGCTGCACCGGTCCCACGGGGGTGAACACCCGCATCCCGATTCCGGGGGTCCACTTGATGTGCGACCACGACAGCCCCGTCCCGGGCGTGCCGCGCGTCCAGACATCCCCGCCGTCGGTGAAGAACGTCCATTCGAGCAGATCGGGGAAGAACGCGTCGGGCACCCGGTACTCGAAGTTCGCCACGAGCAGGGCGTTGCCTCCCACCGGCACGACCCGGAACGCCCGCACCCGGTCGGGCGACTCGAAGTAGCGCGTCGAGTCGTTCACGATCACCGAGTCGAACCCCTGCGCGATGTACAGCAGCGACCCGAGCTCGTTCTGGTAGAATCCGCGCACGCTCGTCGCCCCGCCGGCGTACAGCCGCTCCTCGGGCGGGATGTACCGCGTGGGATTCGACAGCGACAGGTTCGATCCCACCACGACCCCGGCCCGGAGCCGCGACGCGAACACGCCCGTGCGCCCCACCGGATGGTACCACGACACGTCGAACGTGCCCTTGTTGAACGTCAGATCGGGCGACGACCCCAGCGTCCGCAGCGAGCTGCGCAGCTCGCCGCGGAACACGAACCCGCGGCTCGGATTGAACGCGTCATCGATGCGCGAAAGCGTATACTGCCCGCTCGCCACCGCCAGCGGCTGGGCGACGCGCGAAATCTGCTCCCGCGACTGCGCGTCGCAGCGGTCGAACACCGCGCAGAGCAGCGCCGGCTGGGCCTGCGTGCGCCCGTACTCCAGACTGTACGCGAACCGCAGCGACGCGTCGTCGCCCAGGCCGCGCGACGCCGACGCCTCGCCGCCAATGAGGGTCGACCGCAGATACGCCAGATACTGGCTGCGCCGCTCGCGGTACAGCGAGTACGACGGCACCCAGTTCGAGCCGAACAGCCCCGGCTGCTGCAGCGTGGCCGAGATGCTGTAGTTCGTGGTGTCGCTGAACGGATCGCGCCGCAGCACGTCCTGATAGCACAGCCCCCGCGTGGCCGACGACGCCAGCGGATAGCCGTAGCCGAGCTTGGAAAGCTGCCCCGAGACCTCCAGGTGGCGCGCCTGATGCAGGAAGTTCCGGTTCGTGTACAGCGCGCTCGTGCGGAAACAGTCGAGCGTGGCCCAGCCGTACTTGGTGTCGAGCTGCTGCATGTAGTTCTCGCGCAGATCGACGTTCAGCGTCACCAGCGAATCCTTCCGGACGTCGGTCGTGTCGAGCGAGATCTCCACGTGGCGATACGCGCCCAGCTGGTACAGGCCCCGCTGCGCCGCGATCAGCGCCCGGTCGCTGTACAGATCGCCCGACCGGATCCCCAGCAGCCCGCGCACCACGTTGTCGCCGATCTGCTGCGAGTGCGCGCTGTCCACCGGCGTGACGTTCACCCGGATGAACCCCACGCGCGCCCGCGGCCCCGGCAGCGCGCGAATCGACACGCGCGCTTTCAGCGAGTCGTACTGCAGCGAATAGTCACGCAGCAGCTCCACCTGCGGATACCCCGAATTCCGCAGGCGCGCCGAGATGGTATCCTGCTCGTCCGCCAGCAGGTCGAGGTCGAACGGCATCCCCACGCGCAGCTCGAGCCCCTTCAGCACCTCGCCCCGGTTCGGCACGTCCTCCAGCCCGCTCACCGTGAGCGAGTCGATCACGATCGGCCTTCCCTCGTCGATCGTGAACTGCACGCGCACCGCGCCGGCGCCCATCGGCGCCACCAGAGTGTCGACCCGCGTGTCGTAGTACCCCTTGTCGCGGTAGAACTTCTTGAGCCGCAGCACGTCGAGGGGCAGCTCGCTGCGATCCAGACAGTGACGAACCCCGAAGAACCCCAGATGCCGGCGGAACCATCCGGATTCGGTGGTGGCGATGCGCGCTTCGAGATCCGACGCGCTGAACGCGCGATTGCCCCGGAACACGAGCGAGCGCACTTCCTGATCGCCGGGATCGCAGGTGATGTCCTGCGCGCCCGCGCGCCGCGGAGCCGCGGCGGCCGCCAGCACGAGCGCAAGCGCCCCGAGCGCGGTGAACGTGCGTCGACGCATCAACCGCCGGAGCGCGAAGTATGTCGCTGGTCGGACATGCGAACCTCGGAGCAGAACCTCCGGACTCCGCATCCCCGCGCGAACTCCGGAACGACAGGATCGTGGCGAGCATACCGCTGACACACGACGCGCCCGCGCGGCGCGTAAATCCGGCGGGCGCATACGATTGACGCGTTGGTGCGGGTGCCGTAAGTTCTCGCCCGCTCTTCGAGGTGTCAACCGCCGTGCCGCTTTCCACACCGCGTATGCTCCGGGCGCCGCTCGCCGCCGCCCTCGCCGCCGCCTTCGCCTGCCGCGGCGCCCCCACCTCCACCGCGCGGCACACGCTGGTCGACGCCCGCGATACCTACGACCCCCGCTCCCTCGACCCCGCCCTCTCCACCGACGTCCCCACGGGGCGCGCCGTGAGCTACGTGTTCGAGGGGCTGACCCGCTTCACCGCCGACGCCCGCCTCGAACCCGACCTCGCCACCCGCTGGACGCGCTCCGCCGACGGACGCGTCTACACGTTTCACCTGCGAGCCGGCGTGAAGTTCCAGAACGGCCGCCCGCTCACCGCGCGCGACGTGGTCCACTCGTTCACGCGCGCCCTCGACCCCGCCACGCACGGCGGGCGCGCCGAACCGCTCCTCCCCATCCGTGGCGCCGAGGCCTTCGCCGACGGCAAAGCCCCCGTCATCGCCGGACTCGCCGCCCCCGACGACAGCACGGTGGTCATCACGCTCGATCAGCCGCTCGCCATCTTCCCCAAGCTGCTCGCCATGCCGGTGGCCTCGATCCTCCCCGCCGACGCGCCCGCCAACGTGAGCGACCACCCGGTGGGCACCGGCCCCTGGACGCTCGTGCGATGGAAACACGACGACTACCTGCTGTTCGCGCGCAACCCCGACTACTGGGGCGGCGCTCCGCGCGCCGACTCGCTCGAGGCCCGCATCATCGCCGAACCCAGTACGGCGGTGGCAGAATTCGAGGCCGGCAACGTGGACGTGGCCGAAATCCCGCCCGATGAGGTCGAACGCTGGGAAGCCGATTCGGCCAGAAAGCGCCTCCTGCACGACGCACCCTCGCTGCAGCTCGTGTATGTGGCGATCAACACCACCCGCGGCGCGCTTCAGGATCGCCGCGTGCGCCAGGCGCTCAACCTCGCCATCGACACCAAAACGATCCTCGCCCAGCTCGTGCACGGCCGCGGCACGCAGGCCGCCGGCGTCATCCCGCCCTCGCTGGGCGGCGCCGACACAACCCGCGCGCCCTACCCGTACGCGCCCGACAGCGCGCGCGCCCTGCTCGCCGCCGCCGGCCACGCCGGCGGCATCGACGTCCAGCTCTGGACGGGCGCCACGCCGATCATGGTGCGGGTCGCCGAAGCCATCCAGGCGTACCTCAACGCGGTCGGCGTCCGCACGACGATCGTGCAGCGCGACGCGTCAACCGCTCGCGATGCCGCCCGCAAGGGCGAGGCCGACCTCTTCCTCAAGGACTGGTACGCCGACTACCCCGACGCCCAGGATTTCCTCGACCCGCTGCTCGGCGGCGGCAACACCGGACTCGGCGGCAACGTGTCGTTCTACCGGAACCCCGCGTTCGATGGCCTGATGGCCGCCGCGCGCCGCGAGCCCGACGACGCAAAGCGCGACGCGCTCTACCGTCAGGCCGACTCGCTGGCCTACGCCGACGCGCCGATGATTCCGCTCTATTTTTACGATAAGCTCTATGCCGTGCAGCCCTGGATCGACGGGTTCACCCTGCCGGTGATCTTCAACGGCCAGCGGTGGACGGGCGTGCGCATCCGCACGCCGGCCCGGCCGTAGCGATGCTCCGGTTCATCGCCCGACGCCTCCTGCTCGCCATCCCCACGCTGTTCGGCGTGCTCGTGGTGGCCTTCCTGCTGCTGTACGTCGCGCCCGGCGATCCCGTGACGGCCATGGTCGGCGAACGCGCCGACCCCGCGACCGTTGCCCGCCTGCGGGCCGAACTGCATCTCGACGATCCGCTCCCGGTGCGGTTCGCGCGCTACGTGGACCAGATCGCGCACGGCCAGCTCGGACGCTCGTACATCACCGACCGGCCGATCAGCGCCGACATCGCCGAGCGCTTCCCGAAGACCCTCGAGCTCGCCCTGGCGGCGATGCTGCTGGCCACCACGCTCGGCATCACCCTCGGCGTACTGAGCGCGCGCCGGCCCGGGGGCTGGATCGACCGCGCCGCGCTGGGCGTGGCGTATCTGGGTATTTCATTTCCAGTATATTGGGTGGGGCTGCTGCTCATCCTCGTGTTCGCCGTCGGCCTGCGCTGGCTGCCGCCGTCAGGCTCGGGGGGCCTCCGCTATCTGGTCCTGCCGGCGCTCGCGCTCGGCATGCGCTCCATCGCCTTCCAGGCCCGCGTCACCCGCTCGTCGATGCTCGACGCCCTCGGCGCCGACTACACTCGCACGGCACGCGCCAAGGGCGCGGGCGAGTGGGCCGTGACCCTGCGCCACGCGCTGCGCAACGCGCTCATCCCCGTGGTCACGGTCGTGGGGCTGGACTTCGGCTCGTACCTCACCGGGAGCATTCTCACCGAAACCGTGTTCTCGTGGCCCGGCATCGGACGCTACGTCGTCAACGCCATCTCGCGCCGCGACCTGCCGGCGATCCAGGGCTCGGTGCTCTTTCTGAGTGCGGTGTTCGTGCTCGTGAACCTGCTCGCGGACCTGGCGTACGCGAAGGCGGATCCGAGGGTGGCGTACTGAAAACCGTAGGGCTGTAGGGCCGTAGGGCCGCTTACACGGCGAAATAAAGGGACCCCCATGACACTCGACGAATACCAGTCCGCCGCCGAGCGGACCATCAATCGATCGCTGTCCGCCGACGACCGGCTGCTCGACGCCGCCGCGGGCCTGGCCGAAGAGGCCGGCGAAGTGCTGGGCGCCGTGCGCAAGCACCGAATGCAGGGACGCGCGCTCGACCGCGATCACCTGCAAGAGGAACTCGGTGACGCGCTCTGGTGCGTGGCCATCGCCGCGCAAAGCGCCGGCTTCTCGCTCCAGGACATCGCACGCGCGAACGTCGCGAAGCTGCGCGCGCGCTGGCCCGACGGATTGTAAGGCGTCGAAGCGCTAGCCGCGGGACCGCTTCACGGCCTCACCGCTTCAATCGTCCTTCGCCCCAAAGATCGCCATGTTCGAGCTGTGCCCCGGGTTCACCTTCTTGTCGGGGTACACCCAGTGCACCGCCTGGTTTACCGCCGTGGCCGCATCGCCGAAGCCCGTCGCGATCAGTTTCAGCTTTCCGGGGTACGCCACCACGTCGCCCGCCGCGTAAATCCCCGGACGGCCCGTCTCCATCTGGCTGTTCACGTGGATCTCGTCGTTCTCGATGCGCAGCCCCCACGTGTTGATGACGCCCATGTCGCTCACGAATCCGAGCATCGGCAACACCACGTCGGCCTCGAGCTCGCGCGTGGTCTTCGCCTTCACGTCTCGAAGCACGATGTGCGTGAACCGGCCACTCCCCGCGGGGGCGACCAGATCGTTCAGCTCATGGAACGTGTAGAGCGAGGCGCGCCCCGCGTCCACGGCCGCCCGGAACTGCGCCACCGTGGCGTCGTGCGCCCGGAACCGGTCGCTCCGATGGACGATCGCGATCGACGCCGCGCGATCGAGCAGCTGCACGCCCCAGTCGAACGCCGAGTCGCCGCCGCCGATGATCACCACCTTCTTGCCGCGGAACGCCTCGGGATCGGTCACCACGTCGTGAATGCCCTTCCCGTACCACGGCTCCGCGCACGCCTGCGGCAGGCGGCGCGGCGCGAACGCGCCGATCCCCGCCGCGATCACGATGGCCCGCGTGGGGAACCGGTCCGTTTCGGTGACGAGCACGAAGTGCCCGTCCTCCTCCTCGAGCCCCACCACCCGCTGGCCGAAGTGCATCGGCTGGTCGAACTGCGCCGCCTGCGCCCGCAGCTGGCGCACCAGCTCCTTCGCCGGGATCTTGGGAAACCCCGCCACGTCGAAGATGTCCTTCTCGGGGTACAGCGCCGTCAGCTGTCCCCCCGGTTCGGCCAGCGCGTCGACGATTTGCGCCGTCGCCCCGCGCATGCCAGCATAGAACAGGGCGAACAGCCCGGTGGGCCCGCCGCCAATGATGGTCAGGTCACGAATTTCGTGGATCATCCGATAACGTTCGCCAGAGCTGCACCGTTATACAAGCGCGACACGCCGCGCCGCCGACCGTCGCCGATGCCCGTCCCCCACCGCTCCCGGCCCCGCCGGTAATCATCTCCGATGAACGAGAGTCTCGAGTACCAGGGATCCTTTCACCTCGTACGCAAGGTGGCCGAAGGCGGCATGGCCACCGTGTACGAGGCCGAACAGCTCGGTCCCTCCGGCTTCGCCAAACGCATCGCGCTCAAGGTCATCCACCCGCAGCTCGCCCAACGCCGCGAGTTCCTGCAGCTGTTCATCGACGAAGCCAAGCTCTCCGCGAATCTCATGCACGGCAACATCGTGCAGATCTACCAGCTCGGTGAAGTCAACGGGCAGTACTTCATCGCCATGGAGTACATCCAGGGCCCCACGCTGCGCAGCGTGATCGATCGCCACACCGAGCTCGGCCGCCCCATCGCCGCGACCATGGTCGCCTACGTCGGCAGCCGCCTCTGCCGCGCCCTCGACTTCGCCCACAACGCCGTGGGCCCCGACGGCCGCCGCCTCGACGTCGTGCACCGCGACGTCTCGCCCGGCAACGTCATGATCACCTGGGACGGCCACATCAAGCTCGGGGACTTCGGCATCGCCAAGGCCCGCACGTCCATCGATCCCGCCACCGAACAGCACGTCCGCATGGGCAAGAAGCGGTACATGAGCCCCGAGCAGGTGCTCGGCACGGCCGTGGACGCGCGTAGCGACGTGTTCTCGCTCGGCGTCGTGCTCTACGAGCTCCTCGCCCTGAGCCCGCTCTTTCACGAGGACGACACCGCGCTCTCGGTGGAGGAGGTCGTGCTGCGCCCGCTCCCCGATCTCCGCTCCCGCGTCACGGACCTCGATCCCGACCTGGCGGAGATCCTCCGGCTCGCGCTGCAGCGCAACCCCGCCGACCGCGCCACGGCGGCGCAGCTCGGCTCGCTGCTCGACCAGTGGATCAACGGCCAGGCCGACCGGGCCGGCGCCTCGCCCGACCGTCTGCAGACCCACCTCGCCGAACTCTTCCCCACCACGTTCCAGGCCCGCTTCCAGGCCGATCCCGCGGCCGTCCAGGCGGTGTCGGGAGCCTTCAAGAAGAAGCGGGGCTCGATCATCGGACGGCTCTTTCGGTGAGTCGGTGAGTCGGTG
>JAGWRB010000102.1 GCA_028876725.1 Gemmatimonadota bacterium | reverse complement strand
GCGATGACGCCGACGATCGTAGTCGACAGCACCGGGAAGGTGCTGCTGGTGGTGGGCGCGGCCGGCGGGCCGACGATCATCACGGCGACGACGCAGGTGATCCTGAACGTGATCGACCACCACATGTCGCTGGCCGACGCGATGTCGGCGCCGCGGCTGCATCAGCAGGCGTGGCCGGACAAGCTCATCTATGAGAAGGGCGGGCTGATTCCGGCGGTGGCGGACTCGCTCACGGCCATGGGCTACGAGCTCTCGCCCGTGGGGCACCTGGCGAACTCGAACGCGGTGATGCGGGTGCCCGGCGGATGGCAGGGGATGGTGGAGCCGCGGGCGACGGGGGGAGCGGTCGGGTACTGACGCGGCTGGCAACTGCATGCTGTCATCTGGAGTCTTCAGTTGGCGGTTCACTGTTGACAGTGAACTGAACACTGAAGACTCCAGACGACGGTTAACAGTTTTCAGTGTTCTGCCTTACGGCGTCTTCCGCTTCCGCCGCGCGCGCAGGGCGAGGGTGAGCATGACGAGCCCGAACGCGAGCAGCACGAGGCCCCACCACAGGTTCACGTCGATGCCCAACGAGCGTTCGTAGATACTCGAAGGGGAGACCAGCCCGTAGCCGGAGAGCAGGGCGCCCAGGAGCGTGAACATCAGCCCCATGGGGAGCCGGACGTCGAGGTTCATCGAGGCCTCACCAGAAAATGATGTTGAGCACGGCCGTGAGGGCGAGCACCATCACGCCGAGCGCCGCGGGCCGCTTGTACCACACCACGTCGTGCTCGACGATGCGCGGCGTGAGGGCGTAGACGAGGCCGCCCAGCTCCTCGTCGGATTTGCGCTGGCGCGTGGCCAGCGAGATGAGGATCGTCGCGAGGAAGCACGCCGACCAGGCGATGATCGCGGTCCAGAAGTTCTGCGCCATCTCGCTCGGGTACACGTGCAGCACGGCGCCCAGGTAGCCGCCCTTGATGCCCGCGACGGCGCCCATGGGAAGCACCAGGCCGTCGTGGATCGCGGCCGCCGCGGTGCCAATGAGGAGCCCCCAGAACGCGCCGTGGCCCGTGGTGCGCCGCCAGAACATGCCCAGCAGGAAGGTGGCGAACAGCGGCGCATTCACGAACGCAAATACCAGCTGCAGCATGTCCATGATGTTGTTGAACCGCGTGGTGGCGTAGGCGGCCGCCATGCTGAGCAGGATGCCGACCACCGTGGCGGCATGTCCCATCCGCAGATAGTGGCGGTCCGACGCGCCCGGGCGGATGTAGCTCTGGTACAGGTCGTAGGTCCACACGGTGTTGAACGCGGTCACGTTCCCGGCCATGCCCGACATGAACGACGCCATGAGCGCGGTGAGGCCGAGCCCGAGCAGGCCCGACGGCAGGTAGTGCCCGAGCATCATCGGCACGGCGAGGTTGTAATCGGGCGTGCCGTCGCGGCCGATGGGCAGAAGGCCACCGGTCTTGGTCTGCAGGGCGATCACGATCATGCCCGGCAGGATGACGAGCGCGGGGAAGAGCATCTTGGGCACGGCGGCGATGATGGGCACGCGCCGCGCGGCGGGCATCGACTCGGCGGCCATGGCGCGCTGAATCACCAGGAAGTCGGTGCACCAGTAGCCGAACGACAGCACGAAGCCGAGTCCCATGGCGAGGCTGAACCACTCGACGCCCATGGGGTTCGCGCTGGCCGATCCCAGGTACTTCCATGAGTGGGTCCAGGCGCCGGCCGCGAAGCCGGCATTCGTGGACACGTCGTTCAGCTTGGCGACAAGCCCGTGCCAGCCGCCCACGTCGCGGAGGCCGAGGAGCACCAACGGGAGGAAACCCATCACGATTAAGAAAAACTGAAGAACTTCATTATAGATGGCCGACGTGAGGCCGCCGAGGAAGATGTACACCAGCACGATGAGCGCCGAGAGAACGACGCTGGTGTTGAAGTTCCAGCCCAGGATGAGCTCGAGGAGGCTGGCCAGGGCGTACATCGAGATACCGGAGGAGAAGATCGTCATCACCGCGAAGGTGAGGGCGTTGAAGCCGCGGGTCTTCTCGTCGAAGCGGAGCTTGAGGTACTCTGGGACGGAGCGGGCTTTCGATCCGTAGTAGAAGGGCATCATGAAGACGCCCACGAACACCATGGCGGGGATGGCGCCGAGCCAGTAGAAGTGGCTCGTCATGATGCCGTACTTGGCGCCGGAGGCGCCCATGCCGATGACTTCCTGCGCGCCAAGGTTGGCGGAGACGAAGGCGAGTCCGGCGACCCAGGCGGGAATGGCGCGCCCGGAGAGGAAGAAGTCTTCGCTGCTGGTGACGAACCGCCTCAGGACCCAGCCGATGCCGAGGACGAAGGCGAAGTAAACGATGAGGATCGCGTAATCGATCGCGCCGAGGTGGATGTGGGGCACGGCGGGTGGTCTCGGAGGGCGTCGGTGGGCGAGCGGGGATCCGGCCGTCGGCGCTTGGGGGCGCGGAGGCGGGGGCGGACGTGGAACGGGCTAGACGTACATGATCCCGGCGCGGGCCGCAAGCGACCAGTGAGAATATTAGTGGTGCGCGGGTCTTGCGTGACGAACCTGGGTCCACATTTTAGGCACATTGCATATCGAGCCGCCGCGTCTCCCCCCAGCACGGCTTTGATACTGCAACGCCGCGGCTGCGACGCCGGGGCGTGAGGACTACCTAGAAATACGGTTCCCATGTGGGACCTCGGGAGACGCGCATGAAAAGACTCTGGTTCATGACCGCCGCGGTGTCGGCTCTGCTTGCCGCCGCGGCGCCACTTGCCGCGCAACGAAGCGAAGGCACGGTGCAGGGGCGGATCGTCGATTCCACCAGCCAGCAGCCGGTGGTGGGGGCGTCGGTCACGGTGGGGCCGCGCACGACGCTGACGCGCGGCGACGGCCGGTACTCGATCACGGTGCCCGCCGGCACATATACCCTGGAAGCGCGGACGATCGGCTACGCGCCGCGCCGGCAGTCGGTGACGGTGACGGCGGGCGAGACGGTCACCGTGGACCTGACGCTGACGGCGCAGGCCACGAACCTGGCGGCCATCGTGGTGACGGGCTACGGGCAGCAGCGCGCCGGTGACGTCACGGGCGCGGTGAGCCAACTGACGCCGGCCGAATTCAACCCGGGCAAGATCATCAGTCCGCAAAGCCTGATTCAATCGAAGGTCGCGGGCGTGCAGGTGGTGGACAACAACGAGCCGGGCGGCGGGATCTCGATCCGCATTCGCGGCGCGACGTCGGTGAACGCCAGCAGCGAACCGCTATACGTCGTGGACGGGATGCCGCTCGGCACGGGCGCCGGGACGGGCCTGTCGGACGGGCGCGACGCGCTCGACTTCCTGAACCCCAACGACATCGCGAGCATCACGGTGCTCAAGGGCGCGTCGGCGGCGGCGATCTACGGCGCCAACGCGGCCAACGGCGTCGTGCTGATCACGACCAAGGCGGGATCGGGCGGCGCGCGGGTGGAGTACACGGGCGACGTGACGTCGTCGACCATCGAGCGCGTGCCGCAGATGCTGGACGCCTCGCAGTTCCGGACGGCGGTGCAGCAGTACTCGCCACAGAGCATGAGCCAACTTGGCTCGGCGAACACCGACTGGTTCAGCCAGGTGGAGCGCAACGGCGCCGGCCAGGAGCACAACCTGGCGATCTCGGGCTCGGGACCGGCGATGAACTATCGGTTGTCGTTCGGCTATCTCAACCAGCAAGGCGTGATCAAGGGCACGTCGGCCGAGCGCGCGTCGCTCGGGCTGAACTATGATCAGCGATTCCTGAACGATCGTCTGGACATCCACACGAACATCCTCGGGTCGCAGACGGTGAACCACTACACGCCGGGCGGTGTGCTGTCGAATGCGGCGCAGATGGGGCCCACGCAGCCGATATACGATCCGAGCAGCACAACGGGGTTCTACAACTGGCCGGGGAACACGCTGCAGTCGGCCGACAATCCGATCGAGGCGCTGAAGCTGTCCACCGATCAGGGGCACACGCTGCGGTCGCTGGGCACGATTCAAGCCGACTACAGTCTGCCGTGGATCGACGGGCTCAAGGCGCACGTCGACCTGGGATACGACGCGACGTCGGCCACGCGCCGCACCTTCAACTCGGGCGCGCAGCATGCGCAGTTGAAGTCGGGCGAGGGGGGCTCGATGTACTGGAGCACCCCGTCGATGACGAACACGCTGCTCGACACCTATCTGGACTACAACGCGGCGGCCTGGGTGCTGCCGGGCACGATCGACCTCACCGGCGGCTACTCGTACTCGGAGTCCAACGCGCAGTATCCGTACGTCTCCGCCACCGGACTGGCCACGAACCTGCTTGGCATCAACGGCATTCCGGCGTCGACGGTGCTGCAGGCGAACCCGACGATTCAGCAGAGCCGGCTGATCTCGTTCTTCGGACGCGCGAACTACAACTACGAAGACCGCTACCTGGCGGCGTTCAGCATCCGCCGCGACGGATCGTCGCGGTTCGGTCCGTCCCAGGCGTGGGGCATCTATCCGTCGGTGGCGCTGGCGTGGCGCATCTCGCAGGAGGGGTTCATGAAGCGCTTCAAGCGCCTCTCGGACCTCAAGCTGCGGGCCTCGTACGGCAAGACGGGCAACCAGGCGTTCGCGAACTATCAGCAGTACGCGAACTTCGTGGTCGGCGACGCGCAGTCGCAGGCGCAGTTCGGCAACGGCTTCGTGACCACGATCCGGCCGAGCGCCGTGGACCCGAACATCAAGTGGGAATCCACGAGCTCGTATGACCTGGGCCTCGACTACGGGTTCGACAATCAGCGCTTTTCGGGCGCGATCGACTACTACATCAAGAGCACGAGCGACCTGATCTTCACGGTGCCGGTGGCGGCGGGGACGAACCTGTCGAACTACCTGACGACGAACATCGGCAGCATGCGGAACGCGGGCGTGGAGTTCAGCCTCAGCGCCGACGTGATCCAGGGTGGCCACAGCGGGTTCTCGTGGTCCACCGACTGGACCGCGGCGCACAACGCCAACAAGCTGACGGCGATCAATCCGATCCTCACCGGCGCCGCGGCGAAGCAGCAGCAGATCCTCACCGGCTCGGTGGCCGGCGGCGTGGGCACGCTGATCCAGGTGCTCGAGCCGGGCCAGCCGATCAACTCGTTCTTCGTGTACAAGCAGAACTACGCGGGCGGGAAGCCGACGGAGGGCAGCTACGCCGACCTGAACGGGGACGGGCAGGTGAACGTCGCCGACCGGCGCGCGTATCACGACCCGGCGCCCAAGTGGATCCTGGGCCACACGTCGAACATGACGTACGGCAGCTGGGACGCGGCGTTCACGCTGCGGGCGTACCTGGGCAACTGGGTATACAACAACATCGAGTCGAACCTGGGCGACTACCAGGAACTGCAGCGCGCGTCGCCGTACAACCTGAGCAGCAACGTGCTGGTGACCGGGTTCAAGACGCCGCAGTACCTGTCGGACTACTACGTCCAGAACGCGGAGTTCCTGCGGATGGACAACGTGACCGTGGGCTACCGGTTCAAGTATCAGGGCCGCCCGGTGCGCGCGTTCGGCACGGTGCAGAACGTGTTCACGATCTCGCCGTACAGCGGCGTGGATCCCACGGCGGGGCTGAACGGCATCGACAACAACATCTATCCCCGCTCGCGCATCTTCACCGCCGGTCTCAATGTCGTGTTCTGAGCGCGTGGCCATTCATTCGACGATTCGGAAACGGACGGTACATATGAAGATCAAAATCGGAATGATCGCCCTCGCCAGCGCGGCGATACTCATCGGCGCCGGCGGCTGCACGGATACCGTGGTGCAGCCCAAGAGCGCGATCACCAGTGCCAACGTCTTCAACGACCCCAGCTCGTACCGCGCCTTCCTGGCGAAGGTGTACGCGGGGCTCGCGGTGAGCGGCCAGCAGGGCCCCGCCGGCCAGCCCGACATTCAGGGGATCGACGAGGGCTTCTCGCAGTACCTGCGCCTCTACTGGGAAGCCGAAGAGCTGCCCACCGACGAGGCGGCCATCGCGTGGAACGACGTCGGCCTGCCCGAGATGAACACGCAGCTCTGGGCGGCGTCGAACTCGTTCGTGGTGGCGATGTACTATCGCATCTTCTTCCAGATCGGCATGGCGAACGAGTTCCTGCGCGAGACGAGCGACAACGCGCTCGCGGGGCGGAACGTGTCGGCCGATCTGAAGACGAAGATCCAGCAGTACCGGGCCGAAGCGCGGTTCCTGCGCGCATTCAGCTACTGGAACGGGATGGACCTGTTCGGGAACATCCCGCTGGTCACCGAGAAGGATTCGCTCGGCTCGACGCCGCCCAAGCAGGCGACGCGCGCGGATCTCTACAGCTTCGTGGTCAGCGAGCTGAAGGACATCCACGACCAGCTGCCGGAGCCCGGCCCGAACACCTACGGCCGGGCGACCCGCCCCGCCGACGACATGCTGCTGGCCGAGGTGTATCTGAACGCCGGCGTGTATACGGGCACCCCGGACTACACGGACGCGCTCACGTCGGCCCAGGCGGTGATCAACTCGGGCTACTACTCGCTCAATCCGAACTACCGCCAGAACTTCATGGCCGACAACAACACGTCGCCGGAGATCATCTTCTCCATTCCGCAGGACGGAACCCACGAGCAGACGTGGGGCGGCGTGACGTTCCTGGTGCACGCGGAGTGCGGCGGCAACATGAACAACGCCGACTACGGCGTCGACGGCTGCTGGTGGGGCATCCGCCTCAAGCCGCAGGCGTACGCGCTGTTCGACAGCACCGACAAGCGCGCGTCGTACTTCTACACGAACGGGCAGTCGGTGGACATGTCGAGCATTCCGAACTTCCAGGCGGGCGTCGCGGCGCCGAAGTTCACGAACATGACCTCGAGCGGCCACGCCGGATCGAACGCGACGTTCGTGGACACCGACTTCCCGGTGTTCCGCCTGGCCGAGGCCTATCTGATCTACGCCGAGGCGCAGCTGCGCGGCGGCGGCGGATCGCGCGCGCAGGCGCTGGCGTACGTGAACGCGCTGCGTGAACGGGCGTACGGTGGCACCTCCGGCGACATCACCGACGCGCAGCTCACGCTGCCGTTCATTCTCAACGAGCGCGGGCGCGAGCTGCTGTGGGAAGCGCACCGCCGCACGGACCTGGTCCGGTACGGCGAGTTCACGGGCGGCAGCTACCTGTGGGCGTGGAAGGGCGGCACACAGGCGGGCACCGCGACGCAGGATTTCCGCAACCTCTACCCGATTCCGGAATCGGAGCTCGTGGCCAACCCCAACCTGAAACAGAATCCGGGGTATTGAGCCGCAGCGCATGAAGTGCACGATTCACACGCTGGCCAGCATGCTCTGCGTGCTGGCCAGCGTCGCTTGCGGCGGTTCGCCGGCCGCGCCGTCGTCCACCGCGAACGGCGGCGCGCCGCCGCCCGTCACGCGCCCCTCACTCGACCCCACCTACCGGCCGAGCGGGCACATGGCCGCGGGCGACGTGTTCGTGCAGCTGTTCGAGTGGAAGTGGCCCGACATCGCGAACGAATGCGAGCGGGTTCTGGGGCCCGTGGGCTACAAGGCGGTGCAGGTGTCGCCGCCCCAGGAGCACAGCATCACCCCGTCGTTCGACTGGAGCGAACGGTATCAGCCGGTGAGCTACACGCTGGCCCACAGCCGGTCGGGCGACAGCACGCAGTTCGTGGACATGGTTCGCCGGTGCAAGGCGGCGGGCGTGGACATCTATGTCGACGCGGTGATCAACCACATGACGAACTCCCCGAGCCCCGGCGTGGGGAGCGCCGGCACCGCGTACACGAAGTACAACTACCCGGGGCTCTACACCCCCGCCGACTTCCATCCGCCCTGCCAGGTGACGGACTATTCGAACGCCGCGAACGTGCAGGACTGCGAGCTGCTGGGGCTTCCCGATCTCAACACCGGGCTGCCGTACGTGCGGCAGACGATTGCGCACTACCTCATCAAGCTCGTGCACCTCGGCGTGGCGGGGTTCCGCATCGACGCGGCAAAGCACATTCAGCAGGTGGAGCTCGACGACATTCTGGCGATCGTCGACTCCGCGGCAAAGGCCGACGGCGATCCGGTGCCATACTACTTTCTGGAAGTCAGCACCGGGCCGGGCGAGGCGCTCGGCCCTCGGGACTACTTTGGCGAGGCGTACCGGAGCGGAGGCGCGGCCGACATCACCGAGTTCATCTTTCAGGGCGTGGGCGACAAGTTCCTGGGCACCGGCGGGCAGCACTTGTCGCAGCTCAACCCGAACGGTCCGCCGGGGGCGCAGTTCTCGGAGGGCGCGTGGGGGCTCATGCCGTCGGACAAGGCGGTGGTGTTTCTGGAGAACCACGACACGCAGCACGACCTGGGGCGCATCAGCTACCGCGACGGGGAGACGTTCCGTCTGGCCAACGTGTGGATGCTGGCGCAGCCGTACGGCTATCCCAAGATCCTGTCGAGCTACGCGTTCAGCCGGCCGGTGCAGAATTCCATGGGCCCGCCGTCGGACGCCAACGGCAACACCAACGACGTGACCTGCGCCCCGACGCTCGAACAGGCGGTGATCGGCGAGTGGGTGTGCGAGCACCGCGACCCGATGATCGAAGCGATGGTCGGCTTCCGGCGCGTGACCGCGGGCACGCCGGTCTCCGACTGGTGGGAC
The DNA here is from genome assembly GCA_028876725.1 of Gemmatimonadota bacterium. GTDB lineage: Bacteria > Gemmatimonadota > Gemmatimonadetes > Gemmatimonadales > Gemmatimonadaceae > JAGWRI01. The sequence goes on along the minus strand of JAGWRB010000102.1, from coordinate 1,790 downwards.
GACGGATCGAACGCGATCGCGTTCTCGCGCGGCAGCCGCGGCTTCGTGGCCATCAGCCGCGAGGACTCGACGGTGGACGCCACGGTGGCCACGCCCATGGCGCCGGGCACCTACTGCGACTTGCTCAGCGGCGGGCTCGTGAACGGGGCGTGCGCCGGCGCCACGGTGGCCGTGGACACTACGGGGCACGTGCACGTGCGACTCGCGGCAAACTCCGCGGTGGCCATCGATGCGGTTCAGAAACCGTGAGGAGCTGACGATGCGGCATCTTCGCTGGACCCTGCTCGCGGCGATGGCTGCCGTTCTTCCGGCGCTTCCCGCCCGGGCGCAGCGCGCCGCCGACGCGCCGGCCTGGACGCGCGGGGCGGTGTGCTACGAGGTATTCGTGCGCTCGTTCAAGGACAGCAATGGGGACGGGATCGGCGATCTGAATGGGCTCACGTCGGCGCTGGACTACATCAACGACGGCAACCCGAAGTCGAAAACCGACCTCGGCGCGAAGTGCATCTGGCTCATGCCCATCAACCCGTCGCCGAGCTATCACGGGTACGACGTCACGAACTACTATGAGGTGAACCCGGACTACGGCACCACGGCCGACTTCAAGCGGTTCGTGGCCGCGGCGCACCGGCGCGGGATCAAGGTGATCATCGACATGGTGCTCAACCACACCTCGAACCGCGACCCGCACTTCCAGGCGGCGCTGCGCGACACGGCGTCGCCGTACCGGTCGTGGTACATCTTCTCGCCCAAGCCGGCCGGCAATGGGCCGTGGGGCGTGCCGGCGTGGCACCGGTCGCCGGTGCGTGACGAGTACTACTATGGGATCTTCTCCGCGGAGATGCCCGACCTCAACTACCACACGCCGGCTGTGCAGGCGGAGGGGAAGAAGATCGCGGCGTACTGGCTGCGCACGATGGGCGTGGACGGCTTCCGGCTGGACGCCGTGCAGTACCTGGTGGAGCAGGGCGCGTGCCTCAAGGACTGTGCCGGCACGCATGCCTATTTGAGTTCCTATATGGCGTACCTCAAGCGCGTGAACCCGAACGCGTACGCCATCGGCGAGGTGTGGGACCCGCTCGACACGCTCCTCACCTACTATCCCGACCAGCTCACGGCGTACTTCACCTTCGATCTCGCGGACTCGCTGCGCACGGCGGTCAAGCGCGGGTCGGCGGGTGGCATACTCGAGGAGTACCTGCGCCTGCAGGATACACTGCCCTCGTACCGGTGGTCGCCCATCCTGAGCAACCACGACGGCACGCGCATCATGACCGTCCTGGGCGATTCCATGCCCAGCGCAAAGCAGGCCGGCACCTTGCTGCTCACCCTGCCCGGGCTGCCGTACGTCTATTACGGCGAGGAGATCGGCATGACGGGCGACAAGCCCGACCCGCGGCTCCGCACGCCGATGCAGTGGGCGCCGGGGCGGGGGATGGGCTTCACCACCGGCACGGCGTGGGAGCCGGCGCAGGCGGACTCGATGACGCGCACCGTGGCGGCCGAGACGGGCGATCCCAACTCACTGCTCAACCTGTATCGGCGGCTGATCCACTTGCGGAGCGCGAACGATGCGCTGGCGGCGGGACGGCTCGTGCCGCTCTCGGCGTCGAGTCCGCACGTGGCGGCGTATCTGCGCCGCACGAGCCACTCGGCGGTGCTGGTCGTGGCGAATCTGAGCGGTGCGCCGATTGCCGGCGCAACGCTCAGCGCGGGTGCGGGGACGCTCCCCGCGGGGCGGTACGCGCCGCGCAACCTGCTGGGCGGACCGGGCGGCGCACCGCTCGAAG